>JBOGNC010000083.1:0-15011 GCA_050747045.1 Candidatus Acidiferrales bacterium
CGTCCGAGCGATCGTAGCGGATGATTATACGGTGGTGCGCGACGGTATGGCGGCGATTCTGAACAGGCAAATGCCCAATCTATCCGTGGTTGGGCAGGCGCGCACCTGGACGGAAGCGATCGCGACGGCCGCGCAGCATTCGCCCGACATCGCGTTGCTGGACGTGCGAATGCCTGGAATGGAAGCGGCGGAAGGTGTTGCCATCCTCCGGCGGGCACATCCGAAGCTGCGCATCGTGCTGATGTCTGCGTTTGATTGCGACGAAGATATTTACGGAGTGATCCGGGCCGGCGCGAATGCATTCATTCTGAAGGATTTCAAACCGTCGGACATTTTGGCGTGCGTTCGCGCTGTGCTACAGGGCAAAAGATGGCTGCCGGCGGGACCCGCGAAGAAATTATCGCAGCGGCTAAACTCGCCAGAGTTGACGCTGAGGCAGACTCAGATCCTGCAAACGGTCACGCTGGGCAAGACGAACAAGGAAGTGGGGACGGCGCTGGGAATTACAGAAGGAACCGTGAAAGTGCAGATGAACCACATCTTCGGCAAGTTGGGAGCGAGCAACCGGACGGAGGCCATTACGAAAGGATTGAAGCGTGGGCTAGTAAGATTGGGACCGCAAGCGTAGATTCGACAACGCGCATCGATCTTCAGCGAAAATCTCTCTCCTAGAGTTCAGCCAGCCACTTGAGTCTCTTTCGGAATCGATTCCCCGCCCGTTCAGGATCGGGCTAAGACTGCCGGTCCATGATTTTGGCCGCCACGGACAGTAAAACGGCGCCGGATGACGATTTGACCACGACGGCGTCGATCCCGGCCCGTAAAATCTCCTCGTGAATGGCCTTCGAATCGTGGATGGTGAACATCAAGAGCTTCGTGGAAGGACGAAAGTCGCGTATTTCCGCGGCGGCCTCTACTCCGTTTTTCAGTGGCATGGAGAGTTCAAGAACGACCAGATCCGGCGAAAGAGCTTCGACCTGCTCAACGCATTCTTTCCCGTTGGCAGCTTCGCCAACGACCTGCCAACCGGCATTTTCAAACAACGAACGGACTCTCGAACGCATAACCTGGTGAGGATCAGCGATCAGCACGCGGTGCGGCATGTGCGAACTACTCCTCTCCGCGGTGTGATCGGAGGGGACAGTCCAGACACCAGCGCGACGAAATCACAAATTAAGACTGGCACGTCGCCTGCAGGCCGGGGCGGCGACGGTGAGAATGTAGCACGCTTAGAGGAACTGAACAAATTCGCGCGACAGAAGGAGACGCCTGCAGCAGCCAGGTGGGCTAAAATTTCAACGGCAGTTGCGGGGAGCGCGAATTTTTCGGGATAGGAACGCAGGCTTCAAGAATGGTTTTATCGCGGCTGGAGAAAAGGTTTACCTCACCCCCAAGGGCGCGCACCCGTTCGCGCATCCCCGCAATTCCCACCCCAGACTTCTCCGGAGAGATGCCTCCGGATTCGAGAGACGGCACGGAAGATCCTTCGTTGATGACCTGCAACGTAACTGTACCGGCCGATAGCGACATACTGATCTCGGCCGACGGATTTTTCGAATAACGCTGGACGTTGGTTAGCCCTTCTTGCACGACGCGAAACAGCGCTACCTCCCAATCCGTCGGCATCCGCGGCAATGTATCCGGAAGCTCCGAAAAAATTCGAATTCCGCTGCGACGAGAAAACCCCTGAATTAGAACGCGAAGTGCAGGGACGAGACCTAGGGCCTCAAGCACCGGGGGGTGAAGGAGATAGGACAAAGTACGAATTTCCTGAAGGCTTTGGGTGGCCATGTCAACGGCACGTGCCAACGCAGCGCCGGCTGCGGCAGTGAGCGAAGGGGCCTCCTGCTGGACGGTATCGAGATCGAGAAGTAGGACGGAGAGGCTTTGGGCCACGGTATCGTGCAGTTCACTGGCGAGCCGGCGCCTCTCGTCGTCCTGAAGTCTGGCGAGCTTAAGAGACAAAGAGCGGAAGTGAATCGCATGTCCTAATTCACGGGCGAGCGCGTGGGCAACATCAACCAGCGGAGAATCTTGTGCCACCGGATAGCTCGAAAAAAATATGGAGACGGCGACGATTTCCTCGCCAACGGCAATCGGAACGGCGATGGCGGACCGGAGATTCAAGCGGCGGACTTCCTCCGATTGGAAATGGGGATCCGAAAGCAAGTCGGAGACGGTCAAAGGCTCGCGGGCGGCGGCGACGCGCCAAAGGAATTCGGGAGGTAAGTCGAAATCGGCAGGATCGCGCCGGATGGTTCGCAGCTCCTTGCTGGGAGCGACATGCAAAGCACGGGCTAAATGGAAAGGTGCGGCGGCATCCTCGCGAAGAATTTGGACGTGTCCCACTGGAAACTGCGCGACGCGGCAGATCTGCCGCAACCAGGATTGAACGTAGCTTTGAAGGTTGAGGGCGGAGAGGAATCCAGGCGCGGTGGCAATGCGGAGGAGCCTAGAGAGTACCGCTCGCTGGTCGAAGCGGCTGGGCAACGGTTCCGAAGAGAGGAGCCGGATCACGACGACGGCCAATTGATTGCCGGATTCAGGGAGAAGCCGGGACCGCACGGACGCGGGTATGCGGCGGCCGCACGCATGAATGCAGTCGATGCGAATAGAAAGGTTCGGCGCGCCATTCCAAACGGCGCGGAAAAAATCCCGAACGGCCGTGCGGTCGGCGAAGATGCGCGAAATGCCGAATAATCGCAAACTTTTCTTGGAGTAGCCGAGAGACTTGGTAATTTGCGGGTTCGCCCCGACGAGATGCTCTCCCCTCCCGCCGACCAGGAGGACGACGTCGCCCGCAACGAAAGAAAGCTCGCGAAAGAGCGCTCCGGTGAGCGTGCGGTCGAATTCGCTCGCAGATGCAAATCCACCGGTGTGTTTTTGCGCAACGCCGTGGGAGCCCGGTAATCGATCTGGGGGAACCATTTTGTTTTTATGCCGGCCCGGTCAGCTAGAACTTGGAAACACTAGAAATGAATGACGAAAATGCAGCGCCCATATTCCAGGCGCCGATACAATGGTTCCGTTTTGAGGTGGAATTACCGCCGATATTTGTTAACGGTTGGCTTGGGGTGAACCTTCCTTCGGATACCCGCCGCAAACATTACTGACGTGACGAAATCGGATCGAGGATGCCGTGTTGCACTCAAGTCAAGGTGCAAGCTGAAGCCGATCATGCTGCCGAGAGGCAAACGCAACCCCACCGACTCGATTTGGAGGCACGCTGCGCGAAAAACGCCAGCCGATGGATCCAAATCGAGGATACAGCGCTAAGAATAAAACGTAAAGATATCTAACGATATACCTACATGATTTGATTCAACAGGAACGAAATAACGGCGAGGACGCTCAAAGGTTCTATTTCTTGATTCGTGTTTCGGCGAGGTGTAATAATGCACGCTTCAGGGTGTTTGTTAGTTTACTGAACGCGCGAAGTTCAGACGGAGTTGAGCGCGGCGGAGATGAACGGCTATGCGTGGAGGACAACGGATGGGATTTGATCCCGGCCGGCCAAGCGAAGGGTTTCGACTTACAGGGATGCGCGAACGAACAAAGAACGCAGGGGGACTCTGGTGGGGTGTACACTCAACCGAGCCGAGGAACCCAGTTGATAACAGTGATTCCGGTGAGAGCCCAATGAACGGCCTTCGCGTGGGAGACCAGCGATGAGCGATGGGAGCATAAAGGTCGTGATCGCGGATGACCACACGGTAGTGCGCGAAGGCCTGACGGCGATGATCAACCGCGCAACGGATATGTGCGTGGTAGCGGAAGCAGCGGAATGGCGTGAAGCCGTGGAATCGGTGACGCAACACCGGCCGGAAGTCGCGCTGCTGGACGTGCACATGCCGGGCATGAGCGCGCCGGAAGGAGTGGCGGAGATCCACCGAGAGTGCCCAGAAGTGGGGATTGTGATGCTTTCGGCGTTCGACGCAGAAGAAGACGTGTACGGCGTGATGCAAGCGGGCGCAAGCGGGTTTATGATGAAAAACTGCAGCGGGGCGGAGCTACGAGAGTGCATCCGCATTGTACGCGGCGGTGGGACCCTCCTAGCAGCCGGACCGGCAGCGAAGCTGGCCGAACGGATTCAAGCGCCGGAACTAACTGAGCGGCAAGCCCAGATATTGCAGCTACTTGCGGAAGGGCGAACGAACAAGGAAATCGGAGATTCGCTCAAGATCACGGAAGGCACCGTGAAGCTGCACGTGAACCGAATTTTCTACAAGTTGGGAGTGAGAAGCCGCGCGGGGGCAGCTGCCAAGGCGCTGCAACGCGGGCTGGCTCGATTTTCGAAATCCGCCTAAATGATTGATCTTCGGTAAGTTAATCCCCCAGCAGGAATCATCGGTCCAGTTTACGTGTATAACGATTGCATATACGCGCTCAGGTAAACCTCATAAGTAATCATCAGGTAAAGAGCTAATTGTATGAAAATGAGGGCTTTTTTATATTGATCGTGGCCGGGGTACCGCTCATCGCCAGTTCCTTCCCCTACCCACGCGCTGAACAGCGGACCCGGCCAAAATTTTAAAGCCGTACCTGATCTCGAAATCGAAGCTAGCGAAGTGGCGGAAACCAAGGAGAAGGGGCACTGGCGAGCCGCGCAGCGCGTTGCTGATGGTGCCCTTGGGGCGATTGCAGGTAATCATTTCAGCGCTCTTAGCTTACGCAGATTTGGCGGGATGCGGGCGGGCATGAGGGGAACGCGAATGAAATTACAAGGAGCGGGAGTGCTTTTCGTGGGCGAGTATCCGGCACTGAGTGCGTCGATGGCTCGGGTGCTCAAGTCAATCGGATGCGAGATTCGATTTGCGGCTTCCTGCGAGGAAGCGCTGGCGGCTATGAAGCAGAGGAGATTTCGGGTGGTGCTGAGCAAGACGAATCTCGCCGACGGCAGCGCACGCAAATTGATTCCCACGGTGCAGACGGCGGAAGGCTGGCTCTTTCTTTCTTTTCCCGTGGAAGAAGGATGCTGGTGGATCCCCGTGATGCAGGAAGGGCAATTATGCGTGGAAGCGGTGGCACTGCGTTCACGCGAATTCAGCAAGGCGCTGCTGCAGATCGTGAAGTCCGTCGCAGCGGCACCGCAGGAAGCGCCCCGGGAAAGCGGCGCGAGTCTGGCGGATTTGCAAAGGCAGGCAGCGTACGCCGCCGGGGGTTACTGAGCAACAACGCAACGACGCACTGATGGACGCGAAAGCGATTCATCGCGCGGCAGCTAAATCAAAATGCAGAACGCAACGGAGGCGGATGTGAACTCGCAGGACGAAATGATCATGCGCGCGCGTCAGGGAGACAGAGAAGCCTTGTCGCAGATGTATGGGGCGTATCGCGAAAACGTGTACCGGATCTGTTTACGGATGGTGCGAAATCCGAGCGATGCGGAAGACCTGGTGCAAGAGACGTTTCTGCGGGTAATCAAGAAGATTCATACTTTCAGGGGCGACTCGCAGTTTACGACGTGGCTCTACCGGGTGACGAAAAACGTGGCACTGATGCAATTGCGGAAACCGAAGTTCGCCACGGTGGATTTCGAGGATACACACGACCGCGACGAGTTCCTGGACAGCGTGAACCGAACGAGCGCGCCGGCAGAGGCGGATGCACATGCCACCGATGGACTGCTGCTAGAAGCGGCCATTCAGCAACTGCCGTCCGGATACGGGAAAGTTCTGGTGCTGCACGACGTGCTGGGCTACCGGCACACGGAGATCAGCAAGATGACCGGAATTACGGCGAACAACTCAAAGTCGCGGCTGTGCCGGGCGCGCCGGATGCTGCGAGGAGTGTTTCAAAGCCCGATTCCGGAAGGGACGATGCCGCCCCCGAGTGTGCCCTACGAGAGCCAGGTCGCGGCAGGGATGTAGGATGAACAGAGTCCGCCAAGGGCCGGGCGCATCTAAAGGCATGGCGGTTCCAGAGGTTCAATCGCCCGGGAGGAATCCGTGGAAAACCAATTCGTCAAAGTTCTTCTGCTGGGAGAGAACGCGAGCGGCTCGTCGTACCTGCGCATGCAGCTTGAGAACCGCGGCGGTCACTGCTGGTTCGCGCATTCGACGCGAGAGGCCGCTGCCACCTTTCAGGAATACAAATTTGATTTGATCTTGAGCACCACTCCACTGGCGAAGTTCGATTCGCTGCTTGCATTGCTAAGCAGCAACACCTGCTGCATTTTCCACTGCCAAACCGACGAGGATAGCTGCTGGTGGCTGCCGCTGGCGATTGATGGGCAAAAGAACACCGCAGGGCCCGTCATGAGACCCAGCGAATTCGTGGAGATGCTGGATAAGCTGCTCGCTCAACGGCGCGCAAAGATCTTCGCTGCTCAGAGGCAGATACCCGCGGTGATGCAACCGGAGACCCGGGCGTTCAAAGCGGCGTCGTAAGCCAGCGCGTCGTGCGCGCACGGCACGCGGCGCCCCGAACGGATGCAAGATTCCCACCGGTTCCCTTCCCTACGGGATGTTAGCCATTGCGGCAGTTCCCCGACACCATCCTTCCAACACAAGTTGGGCGATTGCGCCATTGCAATTCGACGCAGAGCACGGTATTTTCCCGTCGCGCTTCCATTTGCGAATAAGCGAGATGAGACATCGAGCCGCATCTCGGCGGAGGAATAATATGCGCAAGCGAATAAGAGGATTGTTGTGCGCCGCTAGCCTGGTGCTCGTGCTGGCAGGTTCGGCGGTGCTGGCGCAGGAAAATCACCGGGTCGATGACGCATCCCTGAAGAATGCCGCGAAGAACGGCAACGAATGGCTGACCTACGGGCATGATTACGGCGATACGCATTACAGTCCACTTAAACAAATTGATACGAACAATGCGAGCAAGCTGGGCCTCGCCTGGTATTTTCAGACGGACTCCGATACGGGAACGGAAGAAGCGAATCCTGTGATCGCCAATGGGACCATGTACGTGACTACCGCGTGGGATCTGCTTTATGCGCTCGATGCGCGCACAGGCAAGCTGAAGTGGAGCTGGGATCCGAAAATCGGCCACATGAATTTTCCTCGCGGGTCTGCCGGCAATCCTGACCGCGTGCGAACCGGGCCGAGCCTGTGCTGCGGTCCCGGCAATCGCGGCGTGGCGATTTACGGGGGTAAGGTTTACATCGGCACTTTGGACGCTCGGCTGGTGGCGCTGGACGCGAAAACCGGCAAGGTTGTCTGGGATGTGCGCACAGCGGGCGCCAATACGGATTACAGCATCACCGGCGCACCGCGCGTGATTCGCGGCAACGTGATCATCGGGAACGGCGGCGGCGAGTACAACACACGCGGCTACGTGACCGCGTATAACGCAGAAACTGGAAGCGAGGTGTGGAGGTTTTATACCGTACCGGGCGAGCCGGCGAACCCGATCGAGGATGGCGCCATGAAGATGGCCGCGAAGACCTGGACCGGAGACAAGTCCCACATCGGCGGAGGCAATCCCTGGAACGCGATCTCCTACGATCCGAAGCTCAATTTGATCTACGTGGGAACCGGTCAAGGCGGACCGTGGGTCCGGAAGTACCGGAGCCCGGGCGGCGGCGATAACTTGTTCATTTGTTCGATCGTGGCGCTGCACGCGGATACGGGCAAATTCGCCTGGTATTTCCAGGAGACCCCGGGGGACGTGTGGGATTACGACTCGACCGCAGACATCATGCTGGCCGACTTGAGAATTGACGGCAAACTTCGGCACGTGGCCATGCAAGCGCCCAAGAACGGCTACTTTTATGTGATCGATCGCACGAATGGCAAATTTATTTCTGGAGCGCCGCTCGAGCACGCTACTTGGGCGAAAGGACTCGATCCAAAAACGGGGCGGCCCATCTTTAATCCGGAAGCTTTCTACGACAACAAAAGCGCGATGGTGTGGCCAGGCGCCGGAGGCGGACACGTATGGCAAGGAATGTCGTTCAATCCCGACACGGGATTGGTATATGTTCCGGGAATGAACGACAGCCCGTTTAATTACATGGCCGCGCCCAATTACAAGTACGCACTGGGCGAATACGACTTTGGCATCCTATTCACCCGGCCTGCGGCACCACGCCCTGGCGCTGCCCCAAAGACGCCTCGGCCTGCCCGCATGACTCCATTCTTAGTGGCTTGGGACCCAGTTACGGAAACGCAGCGATGGTTGCTTTCGAACATGGGCGGAGGCGGCACGGTGAGCACCGCCGGCGGCCTGGTGTTTGCCGCATCCGATGTGGGCGATTTCGAAGCCCTGAACGCACAGGACGGCAAAGAGCTGTGGAAGGTGAAGCTCACGCCCGGCTTTGGAAATCCGGTGACGTACATGATTGACGGCCAACAATATGTAACGGTGCTCTGCGGACGCACGGGTAAGAGCCGCGTGTACACGTTCGCGCTGGATGGCAGCGAGCCGATGCCCCCATCGGCGTTCGGCGGGAATTAGCCCAGAAGTGCGGAGGCCTTACTCTCGGTTGATCATGAAAGTGGCCATCTGCGAGAGAAACTCGCGGAGAAATGCTTCGGCTTCGGCGGGTAGAGCGGCTTCGGCAAAGGCCTTGTCCATCAGCGCCATCCAACGGTCGCGGGCAGCGCGATCGATGCGAAAAGGAATGTGGCGCGCGCGCAAGCGGGGGTGGCCGCGGCGTTCAATGTAGCGCTGAGGTCCTCCGAAGCGGCCGATCAGAAAATCGCGCAGACGCTCTTCGGCGCCTGCTAAGTCATCAGCGGGATACATCCGGCTCAAGATGTCGTCCTGCGGCACCTGGCGGTAGAAGGCGCCGACCAGGCGCGCAAATCCTTGCTCTCCGATCAACGCGTAGGCATGCAATTCGTCCATGAACTTCGTAATTGTATCCGACGAAACAAGCACAGGGCCATAGAATCAGCGTGGATTATCTGAGCTTGGAGCGGGATAACGGTCCGCTCTGCAGCGTCGAAAACCTTAGGGGAAAACGACATGGTCTACCGGATTTTCGAATACCGCGATACTTTCCGGCAGCTTCAAACGAGCGTTTCTCGGTTACCGGGAGAATCGTGAGCTGCCGGTCCATCGTTACTCTGAGCCGGCACATGCAACTCCTCATTCGACGCCGGAATGAGTAGACGGGTGCAGGGTGCCGCGGCGGAGCGCACGTTCTTTAAGCATCTCGAACAGGATCGGGACAAGAATCATGACGGCGATGGTTGAGGTCACCATGCCGCCGACGATTGGCGCGGCGATTGGCTTCATCACATCCGAACTGATTCCCGTCTCCCAGAGAAGCGGCCCAAGACTGGCGATGACGGCGAAGACCGTCATGAGCTTTGGCCGCAAGCGCAGGACAGCGCCGTCAATCGTCGCCGCTTCGATGTCTTCACGCTCCAGCGGTTTCCCGCGCGCCAAACGATCATCGAGAGCCTCGTGCAGGTAAACGATCATCACCACAGCGGTTTCCACGGCAATGCCGAATAGATCGATATAACCAACGGCGACTGCGACGCTGAAGTTGTATCCAAGAAGTAGTTGCAAGAGCAATCCGCCAATCAGTGCGAAGAAGGCAGGGAAAAACAGCATCGCAGCTTCCGCAACCGAGTGGAAAGTCATATAAAGGAGCAGGAAAATTATAATGAACACGACGGGCAGGATCAGTTCGAGCCGCTTTTTGGCCCTTACCTCAAATTGGTATTCGCCCGACCAAGTGTACGTGTAACCCGAAGGCAGCTTGAGCCTTTCCCGGAGCAATTGATTGGCGCGAGCGACGAAGCCGCCATAATCAGACGTGCTCAGGTTGAAGTAGACGTAGCCGGTAAGCTGGGCTTCCTCGTCGCGGATCATCGAAGGCCCGCGCGAGAACGAAATCGTTGCTACTTCGCTGATGGGGATTTGCGCACCGGACGGCGTTGAGATCACGACGCGCTCCAACTCAGGAATATCGTCCCGGAAGTCCCGGTTGTAGCGGACGTTGATTGGATACCGCTCGCGGCCCTCGATATTTTCTGCGATGTTTTCTCCGCCGATACCCGATTCGATGGCGCGCTGCACATCTGCAAGGTCCAACCCGTATCGAGCCGCAATCGGCCGATCCACTGCGATGTTGATGTAAAAACCCTGCGCGACGCGTTCGGCGAACACCGACTGCACCCCTGGCTGGCCAGAAAGGATATCCCCAATTCGAGCCCCGACCTGCTCGATTCCGTCGAGGCTTGGTCCTTGGATTTTCATTCCGACCGGAGTTTTTATGCCAGTCAACTCCATGTCCAGCCGGTTTTCGATCGGCATCGTCCAGGTGTTGGTGAGGCCGGGGAATTGCAGTTTGGCGTCCATTTGCTGAATCAGCTTTTCGTAAGTCATTCCGGCCGGCCATTTGGTTCGTGGCTTGAGCATGATCGTGGTGTCATACATGTCGAGCGGCGCGTTGTCCGTAGCGCTATTCGATCTTCCCACGGTGCCAAACACGGTCTGGACCTCAGGGAAGGTGCGAATGGTGCGGTCCTGCTCCTGAAGTAGTTGCGACGCTTGCGTGATGGAGATGCCCGGCAGCGCCGTGGGCATGTACAGCGAGGAACCTTCAAAGAGCGGCGGCATGAATTGGCTGCCGATCCGGCGTGCCAATGGTACGGTCAGCGCTAGACAGATCAAAGCAACGAGGATCGTCGTCTTGCGAAAGCGCAGACATAGATGCAAAACGGGAAGATAGATCGCCTGCGTAACGCGCGAGACAGGATTCTTTGCTTCGGGCCGGAGCCGTCCACGGATAAACAGCGGCATCAGCACGGGCACCAACGTGATCGCGAGAATGGAGGATATCGCGATGGCCAGAGTCTTCGTCCATGCCAGTGGACTGAACATTCTTCCTTCCTGCGCTTGGAGGAGAAAGACCGGAAGGAAGGACACGACAATGATGAGCAAGGAAAAGAAAAGCGCTGGTCCGACCTGTTGGGCAGCGCCGAGCAAGATTTGACGACGCTGCTTCTCGGGCTTCGGCACTGCAACAACTGGGGACTCATCTTTGGGCTGCGCAATACCCGGATCGAGATGGTTCGGTGGCAGATGCTTTGGAAGAGAAGAGCGAGCCTCTCGCTCGGCGAGATGCCTGTAGCCGTTTTCCACCATCACGATGCCGGCGTCCACAAGGACGCCGATTGCCAAAGCCAGCCCGCCAAGCGACATGATGTTGCTCGACACGTGGAGGTAGTACATGGGGATGAACGAAGCCACGATTGCAATTGGAATGGTGAGGATCGGAATCAACGCGGAGCGGAAGTGCCACAGAAAAACGATGATGACCAAGCTGACGACGATGGCTTCCTCGATTAAGTCGCGCTCAAGAGTGTGAATCGAGGCGTGGATCAAGCCTGACCTGTCGTACCCTGCTCGAATGTCAATGCCAGGCGGCAGTGAGGGCGAGATTGCTGCGATCTTCGATTTCACTCCGTTGATTACATTCAGGGCGTTTTCGCCGTAGCGCATCACGACAATTCCACCCACGGTCTCGCCTTCGCCGTTCCATTCGGCCACGCCACGGCGAATGTCCGGCCCGAAGGACACGGTGCCGAGATCGCTTACCAGGACAGCGGTGCCGTCTTTGGTTGCAACCGGTACGTTTTTGAGGTCGTCCAGCGAGTGGAAATATCCCAGGCCGCGAATCATGTATTCCGCGCCACCTAGTTCAAGCAGGCGCCCGCCGACTTCGTTGGTGCTTGCGCGGACTCGGTCGATCACTGTCGAAAGCGGGATGTTGTAGGCCCTAAGCTTATCCGGGTCCAAATTCACCTGATACTGGCGAACGAACCCGCCAATGGTGGCTACCTCTGCCACTCCGGGAACGGTTTCGAGCTGGTAGCGCAGGTACCAGTCTTGAAGGCTACGCAGATCGGCCAAGCTGTATTTATGAGTGTGGTCAACGAGAGCATACTCATAGACCCAACCCGCTCCCGTGGCATCGGGACCAAGCACGGGATGAACGCCCGCTGGCAACTCTCCTTGAATCTCCTGGAGGTATTCGAGAACTCGCGAGCGTGCCCAGTAGAGATCCGTCCCGTCCTGAAAAATCACAAAGACATAGGAGTCGCCAAACATCGTCTGCGCCCGGACCGCCTTGACATGGGGCGCGGCCAAGAGCGTCGTGACGATGGGATAAGTGACCTGATCCTCGATGATGTTAGGCGGCTCACCCGTCCAAGGCGTGCAGATTATTACTTCGGCATCGGAGATGTCGGGCAGCGCGTCGAGCGGGATCTGTCGCATCGCCCAAACTCCCGCCGCAACAAGCAGGACCGTGGCTGTGAAGACGAGGAAGGCATTTCGCGTGCACCATTGAATGAGTCGCGCGATCATTTACATGCTCCCCGTAGCGCTCACAGACATTTGCTTGCTGGCAACGACTTGACCGTTCTTCTTTGCGAGAATTGTTACTTGCCAGGTCCCACCGCTCCCAAGCTTTCCCGATCCTTCGTATCCGCCGCCTCCCTTTTCGCTTAAGTTCACAACCGATCTCATCGCCGCCATGCCCATCGCCGGCATCGCGGGCATGAAAAATGTGACTGTGACCGTCGCGTCCGAAATCGCTCCTTTCCCGTCCGTCAGTCGCACGCGAAAGACGTTGCTGCCCTTGTGCGGCGGATTCGGTTCGGTGGTGAAATCGACGTTCGCCTGAGGGGCATTCATCGCGGACGCGGCACCCGCGCCGGGTGGCGGCGGAACATACGATCCGAGCGCGGCCTGAAGCTGGCTTTCTGAGTCGATCAAAAAGTTGGCCGAGGTGATGATTTTTTCGCCCGCTTTGAGCCCCTTCAGAACAATGAAGTTATTACCAACCTGAACGCCCAACTGAACGTTGCGCGGTTCCAAATTTCCGCTACCGTGATCGACGAACACGATTTGCCGGGTGCCCGTTTGGAGAACGCCAGTGGCGGGAATCACCACGTGCTCTCCCATCGGAATCTTGAGATCAACGTTCACGAACATTCCAGGCGTGAGCTTTAGGTCCGGATTGGGAAATACCAGCCGCACCCGTGCGGTTCTGGTCGACATATCTACTTGGGGATAGATGAAATCCACTCGTCCCGAAAATGTGCGACCTGGGTAGGTATCGACGGTGAGACTGGCAGAATCTCTAACTCTGATTCGTCCCAAGTCGTTCTGAAAGACCTGAGCGAAAACCCAGATCGTCGAGAGATCCGCAACGGTGTACAGCCGCGTTTCCGGCTGCACGTACATGTTGGGAAGCGCTTCGCGTTCGGTGACGTAGCCCGAGACCGGGGAATCGATTTCAAGGTTCTGCTGCACTTGGCCGGCTGATTTCAGTCTGGCGATTTCTCGCCGCGGGATGTTCCACTGCGCGAGTCGTTCGGCAGCGGCGTCCACCAGCGATGCGGCGCCGGTAGCGACTCCGGGGATGGTGCTCCCCGCGACCTGCTGCAAGTTGTGCTTAGCTACCAAATATTCGCGTTCCGTCGCCACGAGGTCGGGACTGTAAATCGTGAACAAAGGCTGGCCCTTGCGGACGTACTGGTATGTGGCATCCACGAAAACCTTCTGGATGTAACCCGAAAAGCGCACTTGGACGTAAGCCAGCTTGGTCTCGTCCACGGCTACGTTTCCTGTGGTGAGGATGTCATCCTCGACCGCCTTCCGCTGGACCTCGCCGGTCTTCACGCCGATGCTCTGCAATCGCTGTGCGGAGATCTGCACTGGCGCCAACGGCGTCTCAGCGGGTGCTGGCGCTGCAGGCGCGGAACCGGGCTCCGCAGCTGGAATAGCCGCTACACTCGTAGGCGTTCCTGTTTTTGCGGCATGCATCACGGTTCGAAAGTGCCACCACAAACCGGCAAGAGCTCCAACGAGAATGACGATCGCCGCGACGGCAGCTAAGAATGCAGCCCGATAGTTTTTCATCGATTTGCCCCTCCGTTGTGCAGCGATAATCCGGTGAGCTCTTCGATCCGCGCCAGTGCGCTCTCACGGTCCGCAAGGCTCTGCCGGTACTGTTCATCCAAATGCAGGACGTCGAGGAAAGAGTTCAGGAGCGCCTGGAAATCCGAACGGTTGTTTTGATAGGCGGCAATCCCAGCTTCAAATTCAGCGCGGGCCTGGGGCAGAAGCCCGCCCTCGTAAATGTTCAATAGGTCTTTGTCTTCCTGCGCTGTGTCGAACTCCGTTCGAAGTTCAGAGGCAACTTGCTGAGATTGCGCGTCGGCCTCGCTGCGTGAACGGCCGAGGTTTGCCTTGGCTTCGGCTAGTTCATGGTGCAGCTTGCTCCGGTGGATGGGAATGCTGACGCCAAGGGTCAGCATGTAATAGGCGCGGTACTGGGTAGGATCGGTGCGCTGCCACATAAATTGGAGGTTAAAATCGGGGTAGAAATCCTTGTGCGCCAGATCGACTTGCAATTTCTGTTTCTGTACAAGGTCTTCCGCGACGGAGATTTCTGGATTTTGCGACTTGGTGGCATCCAGGAGTTCGTTAAATGTGTATGGTAAGGACGTCTCTGACAACTCGGCTGTCTGTATGTCCAGCGAAGACTGCGAACGGTTGAGCAGTTGCTTGAGTTGCGCCTGCCGTTTAGCGACGGCAAGCTCGTCCATCGTGGTTTCTCGGAGAAGTTTGGTCTTTTCAAGCTGCGCTTGAAGCAGGTCTTGCTGATTTCCGAAGCCGGAACGATAACGCGCATTGGCCGCTTGCGCGACTTCGTCCAGCAGTTCGCCGTCACTGTGAAGTATTTGGAGCGTTTCGGATAAATAGGCAATCTGAAAGTACTCCGACTTAACTCCGGCTAACACGTCGCGGCGAACGGCTGCGTACTGTTGTTGCGCGGCAGCAGCATCCTGCTTGGCGATCTCTCCTTTGAGGCGGAGTTTTCCTGGATACGGTAAATCCTGCGATACGCCGAGTCCGAAATAGGCAAAATTGTTGTTGGTGTAACCCGCGAAGGGGAGCGGGCTGCCAACGTTCATCTGCTGAATTTGAACTTGCGGGTCGGGAAGCGCGGATGCCTGGGAGGGCACCTGCTTCGCGGCAACCCAAGCCAGGCGCGCAGCCTGAATTTGCGGATTGTTCTGTTC
>JBOGNC010000084.1:0-14981 GCA_050747045.1 Candidatus Acidiferrales bacterium
CAGGACGACACTGCACAGCAGAACCGCAAGCACGGCCCCAGCGCACTTCTTCATGGTTGATTCCTCCGGCAATGCGATGTCGGGCTCAACTTTGAACCCTTCCGTCATATAGGTTGGAGTCACCGGCAGGTGAAACTGTCGCAGCCGGTCTGCGCTGTGCGGGTACTTTTCAGTTCGTGCCCGAAGGCCCCTCTTGGATCTTCTCTGCTTTCGCATTCTGCTTACACTGATTTTGCAAAGTGCTCGCAACCGCAGCACACCGTGCAAACGCATTCTCAGCTTCCGTGTGGCGATTCAAAAAGTGCAGGTCCGCGCCTAGCACGAACAGGTCCGTGGCATCCGGTGACGAGTTCCCGTCCACGGCCTGTTCCGCTTCCTTTTCGGAGTCCGAGTATTGCTGGCGGCGAAAATAGACAAGCTCCAGTGCGCTATGGGACTGCAACGATCTTTTAGCCTTCGCTTCGGAGAATTCAGCGTCGGTCATGTGCGCGGGCTTGCGCAACGTGGGCATCACCTCAAGGGCGTGCTCCGCGTATTTCTCCGCCTTGTCCAGCTGCTGGCCGGCATCCGGGTCGCTCGGATTGTAAAAGTGCGGTATGGTCCATGCGACGGTTGCCAGCACGTCCACGTCATCTGGATCGAGCGCTAGTGCGCTGTCGCCGAAGGCGTACGAGTCCTTCCAATCTTTTTGCGCCTGGCACGTCATCATCATTCCCACGTCCACGCGCTCTTCGAACGGGCTCTTCGGATAACGTTTCAGAAATTCATTTCCGAGTCGAATTTTCTTCTCTGGCTCCTCTTGCTTCAGAAATTTTTGATACGCGCCGAACTGTTCCCGCTCCACTCCGTGCCCAAAGGTCCCATACTGGAGTTCGTCGTTCGCTCCTTCAGACGTCCCGATATGGCTCTGGTCCGGTATTCCTTGCCCCACCTGGGGAGGGTTTCCGGGAACCTGGCCCTTCAGTCGCGGCGCTAAGGAAAGCGCCATAAGCGACACCCCCGCTATAAAAGCGACTCGAAAGCGCGCCGCCGATGCGCCTCCCATGACAGCCCTCCACTCCTGCTCAATTTCTGCCGCCGATTGTTACCATTGGCCGATGTTGCCGGTCAAGCATTCGCGTCCCCAGTATTCGCGTACCGCCCGGCCGGATCTTTTGTTAGCCAGCGCGCGCGTTGATAGTGCTCAGGGAAGCCCGACCTCCCGCCGTTGCAACTACGCGTGCGCTAGTTCGTTCCGCGAATCGTCCTCCTCGTCTTCATCGTGTGCGCGAATTAGCCCCGACGCATATCTCAGCGTGCTGAAAGCATCCTCCCGCCGCAGCTTGCGGCACAATCGGCTCAGCGACTGGCGTTCCCGTCCTTCAAGTTTCCGCATCAACGAGTTCACCACTTTTCCATGGTTCGGTAGAGCCTTGCTAATCAGCTTTTCTCCCGCCGGCGTTAGACTGACGACACCCACCCGCGGCCCGTGCCTGTGTCCACCATGCCTGTCCGTTGCCAACCCCCGCTCGCTCGCTTCGGTTTGCGAATACTTGGATACCTGCCACTTAACCCAGCCGAACTCTTCCGCCTGCCGGATCGTAAAATAGGTATTCTTTCGGTCCCGCTGCCGCTTGGCCATAGCCTGGCTCACTGTCAGCGGCCCGTCGTGATGGAGCATCGCCAGCAGGTGGAACTCTTCCGTGGATAGCCCCAGCGTATCGAGAAACGTCCGCACTCGGCCGTGCACCCAATCCGCCGCCTGCACCAGGTCGACGTACGCTTCCCACGCTCGCCGCTTCTTTTCATGTCGAGTTGCTCGTTTGATAGGCACGATCGCTCCCTGAGTGTCAATTCGCGGCACATTTCGCACCCTGAAAAGCTGCTTTTGTCGCCATGCACCATGGCCACTTTATGGCGGTATTTCTTTCGTATTGTCTTCGCTCCACAAGGCGCCCTTTTCTACCGGCCCGCACATATTCCCCTTGCTGAGTCGCGCCCGGCAAACTTCCGCTGCGCTGCTCATGTAACGAAGCGCGGCGCTGGCGCGTCTGCTATTTACAGCAGGACGTCTATTTACAGCCGGACGTCAAATCGAGGAGATGACGCTGTGAATAAAAAATCGCAGAGATATTCCATATTGATCGCAGCAGCCTGTTTTCTGGTTCTGTCGCTCGCGTGTGTTGCGCGCGCGCAGGACGCCAACGTCGCCGGCGCATGGCAGCTCAGCATGCCGGGCCGCAATGGCAATATGATGACCGAGAACCTCACGCTTCAGCAGGACGGGCAGAAGCTCACCGGCACGATCAAAGGTCGCCGCGGCGACGAGCCGGTCACTGGCACGATCAACGGCAAGAACGTTGCCTTCTCTGTCTCCATTCAAGGGCAACAGGGAGCTTTCAAGCTGGACTACACCGGAACCGTGGACGGCGACTCGATGAAAGGCACGATGAGCGTGATGGGCAACACCGTCAACTGGACCGCAAAGAAGGGCAGCGGCAGCGGCGCCGGAAATTAATCCGCGCGCGTTCTGTGCGTCCCGGAAGAATTCTCCGGGACGCACTCGCCGTCGGGAGTGTGGCTCGCCGTTGTGTTGCACCACGGTTTAGGGCGGCAGCCTTCACAGCGGAAGCCCCTTTTCGGCGTCGTGGAATCCTCAGGCGTCAGGGTTGTGCTAGCCATAGGCGTCATGATTGTAGAAGCCCCCGGGCGTTTAGGTCGAAGAAGCCATAGGCGGCATGCTTGTGGAAGCCCCGCACTTCAGTGCAGGGAGCAGGGCTTCAGCCCTGCGGAGAAAGACGCGCGCCATAGCGCGCACCTTTCGCGCTGTTTCATCCGCGCGAAGTATCGCTTCATCCGCGGGATTGCGAATGTCTCTTCCTGCCCAAGAACTCCGAACCTTCTTCGTGACGTCCGTCACAATCGGCCGCAAGAACCTGCTTCAGTCGGAGCGCATGGCGCTCTTGCTGATCGACGTGTTCAACGACAATCGAAGAAAGGGCCGCTTCTTCCTGCACGAGTTCGTGATTATGCCCGACCATTTTCACTTGCTGATCACTCCCGCCGAGGAAGTCTCGCTGGAAAAAGCCGTTCAATACGTCAAAGGGGGATTTTCTTTTCGCGCCGGCAGAGAGCTCGAATTGAAGTCTGATGTGTGGCAAAAAGGCTTCACGAATCATCGGGTGCACAGCCCCGAAGATTACCAGCGGCATCGCGCCTACATCCGTGAGAATCCGGTCACGCGCGGCCTGTCCCCAAGCCCCGAATTGTTCGCGTACTCTTCAGCGAATCCAAGAGTAGAGCGCGACGCCGCGCCGCCGTGGCTGAAGCCACGGTAATAGAGAGCCCGCTTGTTCACGGGCCTGAAGGCCCGCTCCCCCGACTGAAGTCGGGGGCTTCCACAATATTAGGCTCCGCGGCGTCTGGGTTGTAGAAGCACCGCACTTGAGTGCGGGGAGGCAGGGCGGTTCTAAGCCCTGCCGATAACGACGCGCGCCACCGCGCGCACCTTTCGCGCTGCCCCATCCGCGCGAAGTACTGTTTCAGCCCAGCGACGAGTATCTCAATCTTCATCAGAATCCACGGGCTCTTCAATTTGAATGTCGACCTCCGATACTAGATATTCAAATAAGGGAATTAGCATGTCATTTAGCTCCAGAAAGTCGTCCGCTAGGAATTGCGGGACGATCTCGGGCCCAAACCTGTTGTCGGGATGAATAGCGCGGATGCGGTTCGCGTAATCGTCTTCAAAGAACCTCTCCGCGTCGGAGCCGTACCCAGACACCCGCTCGAAGTACCTGGCCGCATCTTTGGACGTAGGATTTTGAATTCCGCCCCTTCGCAGTTCTCGCAGAATGATGCTATACGCCGCGTCCAGCGCTATCCATAGGAATATACGGCCCGCTTCAGCAAGCTCATGATGCCCGAATGCCATGCGAGCTTTAAGTAAGCAGTTAACGCCTCGAAGGGTCACAGCGTTGGCCGACTCGAGGCGGCACAAGATGCGTAGCCGATCCCCCTCTACGGGCGCAGTCGAAACGAGGTCGTATCTCTCACCACCTATGATCGCAGGCCGGTGAAGGCGATCACCTTGCCCGGATTTGAAATGCCTTTGAATATTTCGAAGCAATAAAGACTTACATCGGCGAATATTGCGGTCGTCAATGAGTTCCAGAGACTCTGTCGCTAGCTCGACCGAATGGTAGGTTGGGTACGGATACATGTACGGCTCTCCGCTCTCACCTCCGAGTAAAATGCTACCGAGCAGAGGAAGTTCAAGCGGCCTGAGACAGTCAACTTCAGAGAAACCCCTGTCCTCTTCCTCCGACCTTACAATGCTGAAGCACAGCTCTGGAGAGGTTATTAGGGCTGCGCGCTCCGTGCAGAAACTCTGGGCAGGATAGCGGCCCAGCGGCGACATCAAACGGACGCGAAAGCCCGTTTTCATCGGCTTGTACGAGAATTTCATATCTCCAGCTTGTGCTTACTTCTTCTAAAAAATTAAGGGCGCTCCGGCAATCGTGCCGGAACGCCCTTTAGTTTGCCCGATACAGCGGCTGCGGATCTGCGATTTAGTACATGCCGCCCATGCCGCCGCCACCGGGCATTCCGCCACCACCGCCCGCAGCGCCCTTCTTTTCGTCTTCCTTGATGTCCGCCACCAAAGCTTCGGTGGTGAGCATCAGGCCGGCGATAGACGCGGCGTTCTGCAGTGCGAGACGCGTGACCTTGGCCGGGTCAATCACGCCAGCCTTGACGAGATCACCGAACTCGCCGGAGTCAGCGTTGTACCCGAAGTTATCTTCCTTCGATTCGCGCACGCGGCCAACGATCACAGCGCCTTCTTCCCCGGCGTTGTGAGCGATCTGGCGCATGGGCTCTTCGAGGGCGCGCTTCACGATGTTGACGCCAATGGCTTCGTCAGCATCGAGCTTCAGCTTTTCGAGAGCCGCGATGCAGCGAACCAGCGCCACGCCGCCGCCAGGAACGATGCCTTCCTCGACGGCTGCGCGAGTGGCGTGCATGGCGTCCTCAACGCGAGCCTTCTTTTCCTTTAGCTCGGTTTCGGTGGCCGCGCCGACTTTGATGACGGCGACGCCGCCGACGAGCTTCGCAAGACGCTCCTGCAGCTTTTCGCGGTCGTAGTCAGAAGTGGTATCTTCGACCTGCGTGCGAATCTGCTTTACGCGACCCTCGATCTCGCTGGCCTTCCCGCCGCCTTCCACGATCGTGGTGTTGTCCTTATCGATGGTGATTTTCTTGGCCCGGCCGAGGTCTTCGACTTTCACGTTCTCGAGCTTGATGCCGAGATCCTCGGTAATGGCCTTGCCACCGGTGAGGGTAGCGATGTCCTCGAGCATGGCCTTGCGGCGGTCGCCAAAGCCAGGGGCCTTGACGGCGGCGCACTGCAGCGTGCCGCGGAGCTTATTCACCACCAGGGTGGCGAGCGCTTCGCCCTCCACGTCCTCGGCGATGATGATCAGCGGCTTGCCCATCTTGGCGATCTGCTCGAGCAGGGGAAGCAGGTCCTTCATCGAGCTGATCTTCTTTTCGTGGATCAGGATGCGGACGTCCTCCAGAGCGCATTCCATCCGCTCCGGATCGGTGACGAAGTAGGGCGAAAGGTAACCGCGGTCGAACTGCATACCTTCGACCACTTCCAACGTGGTCTCCATCGTCTTCGATTCTTCGACGGTGATCACGCCGTCCTTGCCTACCTTCTTCATCGCCTCGGCGATGATGCTGCCGATTTGCCTGTCGTTGTTGGCGCTGATGGTGCCAACCTGGGCGATCATGTCGCCCTTCACATCCTTGTGCAGCTTCTTCACTTCCTCGACGGCCACTGCCACGGCGCGCTCAATGCCGCGCTTGAGAGCGGTCGGGCTAGCGCCAGCGGCCACGGTCTTCACGCCTTCGCGGAAGATCGCTTGTGCCAGCACTGTGGCGGTGGTGGTGCCGTCTCCGGCTACGTCGGACGTCTTGGAGGCGACTTCACGGACCATCTGGGCGCCCATGTTTTCGAGCGAGTCCGGCAGCTCGATTTCCTTCGCCACGGTCACGCCATCCTTGGTGATGATCGGCGCGCCGAATTTCTTCTCGATTACCGCGTTGCGGCCCTTGGGGCCGAGCGTGATCTTCACGGCGTCTGCCAGTATGTTGACGCCGCGCAGAATTGACTGGCGCGAATTCTCACCAGTCACGATTTGCTTTGCCATTTCCATTTCCTCCGGAATTTTCTTCGAGATCAGATGCCGGGCATTCACGCCACGGCGGAAAGTTGTGGATCGTTACTTTTTGCCGCCCGCTGCTTTCGCGTGGGCGCCGAGTTTGGCGAGAATTTCGTCTTCCTTGAGAATCAGGAATTCCTCGTCGTCGATTTTTATATCGTTCCCGCTATACTTGCCGAACAGGATGCGGTCTCCAACTTTCACATCCAGCTGGATGCGGTCGCCCTTTTCGTTGAGCTTGCCGGCGCCGACTGCGACGACTTCGCCCTCTTGTGGTTTCTCTTTCGCCGAGTCAGGGATGATGATGCCTCCCTTCACGGATTCCTTCTCTTCGAGCCGCCGGACCAAAACGCGGTCATGCAGCGGCGTAACGTTGACTGCCATCTGTGCCATTCCTCCATTGCTGTGGTAAGTGTATTTCGGCGAGGAGTCGCTGTTAGCACTCCTCGCAAGCGAGTGCTAATATAGCAGGACTGCAGTGTCTGTCAAGGGAGAAACTCGCACAACACGTTTTGGATAGCGCTGGCAAGCTTAGAAGTAAGTACTGTATATACAGTCAGATACATGAGGGGAATGGCTCTTGAGAAGGCTCGACGAAACAGCTAATTTTGTCGAGTGCATGGATCGAATTGGTGGCTGAATCCTCACTACGCGTGGCGCAATAATCGTCGAGCATGATTCAAAATTGCCAAATTGCCGGATACATCCTGGCTGGCGGGGAGAGCACGCGCATGGGCAGCAATAAGGCTACGCTCCAGATAAACGGCGTGCCGATGCTGTTGAGGACTGCGCGTATGGTCCAGTCAGTGGCTGGCGTCCCGGCGATCATTGGCAATTTGAGTGACGCGGAGTCGTGTGGGCTGACGACGATTGCGGACGATTGGCCCGGCGCGGGTCCGCTTGGCGGGATTGCGACTGCGTTAGCATCGACACAAGCGCCCTGGAATTTGATTGTCGCTTGCGATCTGCCCTATCTCACCGGACCGTGGCTCGATTTCCTGGTGAAGCGGACGCTCGCTTCTCAGGCTGACGCGGTGGTGCCGACCAACACGCGCGGAGCTGAGCCGCTCTGCGCCGTGTACCACAAACGATGCGAAGCGGCAATTCGGGCGGCGTTGGAGCGCGGAATCCGCAAGGTCACAGACGGATTAAAGGACCTGCTGGTAGAGCTAATCGACCCCTTCGAATGGAAAGCGTTTGATTCGGAGGGGCTGCTGTTCAAAAATATGAACTCACCCGAGGATTACGAAGAAGCGCGCGCTAGGCTAGGCGAGGCGGGGAAGTCCGAGGCGAAATGACCGGCCACTACTTCGAATTCCAGCACGTCTGGAAATCATTCGACGAGAACTCGGTGCTGAAGGACGTGAATTTTTTCGTCGATCAGGGCGAGACGGCAGTGATTATGGGCCGCAGCGGCGTGGGCAAGTCGGTGTCGCTGAAGCTGCTGCTAGGATTCCTTGACCCGGACGAAGGCCGCATCATCATGGGCGCGCAGGACGTGACTGGCTGGACTGAGGAGCAGTTTTCTGAGATTCGGCGGAGGGTCACGATGGTATTCCAGTCCGGCGCTCTATTCGATTCGCTGACAGTCGCGGAAAATGTCGCGTTTCCACTGGAAAGCCGCGGCGGGCGGCAGAACCGCGAAGAAAACAATGCGCGCGTGCAGGAGTTGCTGACAATGCTGGAAGTAGCCGATCTCGCCGACCGTTATCCGGGAGAATTGAGCACCGGCACCAAGCGAGCGGTGGCCATCGCGCGCGCTCTGGCCGAAAATCCGGACGCGATTTTGTACGACGAGCCGACCACCATGGTCGATCCGCTGATGGCCGCGCACGTGAGCGACTTGATCGTGAAGCTCAAGAAAACTCTGCATAAAACTTCGATTGTGGTGACGCACGACACTCACCTGGCGAAAAAGCTCGCGGACCGTGTGATTTTTCTGGCCGACGGGCGCGTGGCGTTTTTCGGCACTTGGACGGAACTAGAGAACTCGCAGGATCCCTTTCTTCGTAATTTTCTCGCGCAAGACGACTTGGTGCCTGAGCTGGATGCCACGGCGTGAACGAAAACAAGGCAGTCGACGCGAAAAAGCAGCTCCTGCGGGTGATGGGCTTTTGGGACGTCCTGCTTTTCAACATCGCGACGGTGCTTGGTCCGCGATGGATCGCGGCGGCAGCGCATAACGGAACTTCTTCAATCAGTTTGTGGGTTCTAGCGGCGGCATTTTTCTTTCTACCTTCCACTTTAATCATCGCGGAACTTTCCACGCGCTTTCCGCATGAAGGCGGGCTGTACGTTTGGTCGAAAGAGGCCTTTGGCGAATTTCACGGGTTCGTGGCGGGCTGGACGTACTGGATTTACACATTCTTTTATTTTCCGGGACTGCTGATGGCTAGCGCAGCGATGGCTGCGTATCTGGGCGGGAGCCGCGGCGCGTATCTGGCGGATAACCGCACGTTCCTGATGGTGCTCTCGTTTGCGCTGCTTTTCGCCGCGGTGATTCTAAACATCGTCGGCCTGAACATTGGCAAGTGGCTGCAAAACGCGGGCGGCGTAGGCACGTATCTGCCGTTAGTAATGCTGGTCGGACTCGGGCTGTATTTTTGGCACAAGCACGGGTCGGTGACTCACTTCACAGTGGCCAACATGATGCCGACGTGGGACTGGGGCACCGTGAATTTTTGGCCGCAGATTGCGTTCGCGTTCACCGGACTGGAGCTTTGCTCGGCGATGAGCGAGGAGGTGCGCAACCCGCGCCGCACGTTTCCGCGCGCGATTTTTGGGTCGGGGGCGCTGATCGCGGCTGCGTACATCGCCGGGACATTTGCGGTGCTGGCGATCCTGCCAGCGCACGCCGTGGACCCGAAAGCCGGCGTTTTTCAGGCGCTCACCGCGGGCTCGACCACTTTCGGCATTGCGTTCTTCGGAATCTTGGCGGCGTTCCTGGTGCAATTCGGCAATGCCGGCGGCGTGGGTTCGACGGTAGCCGGAATTTCGCGGATTCCGTTTATCGTGGGAATCGACCGGTATCTTCCTTCGGCGTTCGGCAAGATTCATCCCAAGTGGCGAACGCCGTGGGTCGCGATTCTGGTTCAGGCGGGAATATCCGGCTTGATTTTGTTGCTGATCCAGGTAAACGAGACGGCCAACAACGCGTATCAAATTTTCGTGGACGCTGGGACGATTCTCTATTTCATTCCGTTTTTGTATATGTACGCCGCGGTGATCAAGCTGGCCTACCGGGGAGACCGGGAAGGAAATCGGGGCGCGGCGCTGATCCCGGGAGGCAAGCTGGGCGTTTGGATCACGGGCGCTCTGGGATTCGTGGTGGTGATGTTTGGATTGGCGCTTTCGTTTATTCCGCCCGCCGAAGAAACGAATAAGTGGCTCTTTGAGGGCAAGCTGATCATCGGCACCGTTGGTGGTGTGCTGCTGGGGCTGATTCTTTACTATCGCGGGGCGCGCGCCAAATCGCGGGAAGTGGCGCTTTCGGCGTCTAAGTAAGTCCCCCCACTGTTGCATCCGGCGCATCCCTTCGCTGCAAAACTTTCGGTTGTTTTGTTATTGCTGCTAACCTGAACGCACGTGTTGGTCTCCTTTCCAGAGATCCAGATGAACCGTCGAATCACGATCGCATGGGCTGCGCTGTGCGTCGCGTGCGCTTTGTTTTGCTTTCCCGGCGCTGCCCACGCGCAAACAGAGCGAATCCTCGAATACCACAGCGACGTGCGACTCAGTGAGAACGGCACGCTGCTCGTGCAAGAGACCATTCGCGTGGTCAGCGCGGGCAATCAAATCCGCCACGGTATTTACCGGGACTTTCCAACCAGGTATTCGGACCGGCTCGGTAATCGATATTCGGTGGGCTTCAATCTGATCGGAGCAACGCGCGACGGTGCGTCCGAACAGACGCGCGTCGAGAATCGCAGCAACGGTGTGCGCATTTACCTTGGCCAGTCGAATTACTTTCTGCCGCCCGGCGAGCACACTTACACGATCACCTACACGACGGACCGGCAGCTCGGTTTTTTCGCCGACCACGACGAACTTTTCTGGAATGTGACCGGCAACGGATGGATTTTTCCAATCGAACACGCATCCGCAACGGTGCGCCTGCCGCAAAAAATTCCGGCAACCGAAGTTCGCTTGGGCGGTTACACCGGCCCACAAGGATCGATGGAGCAAGCGCTCACTTTTAGTGCCAAGCCAGGCAATACGTTTGAGTTTTCGGCGAGCCGCGAGTTGGGTCCGCGCGAGGGTTTGACGATTCTGCTGATGTGGCCGAAGGGCTTGATTCAAGAGCCGACCAGACAGCAAAAACTGAGCTTTTTCCTGCACGACAATCGTGACGCGGCCGTCGGTACAGGTGGACTCGGCGCGATTTTGCTCTATTACGTGATGGTGTGGGCAGTGGTGGGCCGCGATCCGAAGCGGGGCACCATCGTTGCTTTGTACGAACCGCCCGCGCGATTTTCGCCGGCAGCGATTCGCTACCTCGAGCGCATGGGGTACGACAATCGGGCGTTCGCCTGCGCGGTGGTGGACATGGCGGTGAAAGGCTACTTGCGAGTTGAGGAACCGGACGGCACGTACTCGCTGCGCCGCACCCAATCCGACGCAAGCAATTTGACGGCGGACGAAAAAACAGCGGCAAACATCTTATTTGACGGACGCGACGACATCTGGCTACACAACGAAAATCACATCACGATTGCGGCCGCAATCGCTGCGCTCAAGAAGTCGCTGAAGACCGCCGAGCTGAAAATCTACTTCGTCCGCAACAGCGTGTTCATGATTCCCGCCGTGGTAATCTCTCTGGCCATGGTTTTGTGGATGGCGGCCATGCATGGATCTTCGGCGCTGGTAATCGTCGGATTTATGGCGGTGTGGCTAACGGCCTGGAGCTTGGCAGTGGCCGGGCTGGTGATTGCGTCCGCACAGGCGTGGAAGGCGTCGTTCGAGGGCGGGCACGCGAAGGGAGGACTCGCGGCAAAGGCCATGGGCACAACGCTTGTAACGATTCCGTTTGCTGGCTTCGAAGTGATGGCGCTAGGAATGCTTTCGGCGGCTACGTCCATATTTATCGCGGCAACGTTGATCGGCGCGGTAGGGCTGCATATTTTGTTTCACTTTTTGCTGAAAGCGCCTACGCGCGCGGGGCGCGCGGTGCTCGACAAAATCAAGGGCTTCAAAATGTTTCTCGGCAAGGTGGAAGGAGACCAAATTCGCCGCGCCATGGCCCCGGAGAAAACGCCAGAAGTATTCGAGAAATATTTGCCCTACGCGATGGCGCTCGGAGTCGAAAGAGCCTGGGCGGAAAAGTTTTCGGGAGTTATTGACCGCGCGGGTCAGGCGGCAGCTTCCGGCGCGGGCGCATATTCGCCGGCGTGGTATTCCGGTCCCGGCTGGAACACTTTCGGCGCGGCGGGATTCGCGAGTTCGCTGAGCAGTTCGTTTGCAGGCGCCATTTCATCATCATCGGCGGCGCCGGGCTCGGGCGGAGGCGGTGCGGGAGGATCGGGCGGCGGTGGTGGCGGTGGTGGAGGCGGGGGATGGTAGCCGCTTGGACTAATGGCTAGCGCGAAATCGCAACAGGCCGATCGATTAGCCGAACTAAAGAATTAAGCTGGCTTGGTCGAGATCGCCCGACAATAGCTTGGCCAATGTGCGATCCTGAAGCTGATGATTCCGCAATCGCTCCTGCACGGCACATTTCGCGTTGGAATCGCCATTAAGGCAATCGACGGTATTTTGGAAACGATTGGCGGGGTGCTGCTATGGTTCGTCAAACCCGCCACCATGAACCGGGCGCTGCATTTTATTTTTCAGCACGAGCTTTCGCGAGATCCGCACGATTTCTTTGCCGAGCATGTTCTGCATTTTTCCGCCAACGTGGCGCACGGTAGCATCGTTTTCGCGTCACTCTATTTGCTAACCCACGGTGTGGTGAAAATCGCGCTGGCCATTGCTCTTTGGATGAACGAGATTTGGGCTTATCCACTGGCGATGTTCGTGTTTGGCGCGTTCACAGTGTACCAGGTCTATCGCTACGCCCACACGCACTCGCTCCCGCTTTTGATACTAACGGTATTCGACGCGGCGATTGTCTGGCTAACGTGGGAAGAATACGGCGTCCAGAAATCCGCGCGGCTTTTGAACGCGGCGAGTTGATTCGCGAGCCCATGGGGCTAGAAACCTTCTTCGACAAGTTTGCTTATGGTCAGGGGTGAAGCGGCCGTACCCTTTCGCGCGGTCAGCATGTTTTCCATGTACTTCGCCAGGATATCGCTCTCGATGTTCACGGAATCGCCCGGGACGAGCGCACGCACGTTGGTGTGTTCGTACGTGTAGGGAATAACGGCGAAATCGGCGATGCCATCCTGCAAGCGAGCTACGGTGAGGCTGATGCCATCGATTGCGATGGAGCCTTTTTCGGCGGTGTAGCGGCGCAAATCGTCTGGCACGCTGACGGAAAGCCACCAATTGTTGCCCTCGCGCGCCAGGCGCGTCACGCGGCCGGTGCCGTCCACGTGGCCCTGCACGAAATGGCCGCCCAGCCGCCCGCTTGCGGCGAGCGGACGTTCCAGATTCACGGGATCACCGGGCTTCGTCTTGCCGAGCGACGTGCGCAGAAGTGTTTCGCCGGAAAGGTCTGCGGCGAAGCGCTCTTCGCTGAGATCGGCGACGGTTAGGCAGCAGCCGTTTACGGCGATGCTGTCGCCAAGTTTGGTGTCTCGCGCGATATCCGGTGCGCCGGCAAAGTTCACCCAGAGAGTGCCGCCGTGATCGGTGCGATCGAGAGCTTCAACTTTTCCGACGTGCTCGATGATTCCCGTAAACATCGTTGAGGTAACCTTCCGCCACGAAGTCCACGCCGCAGGAATGCACATGCAGGTTTTGCAGCGCGGGCGATTTGACGAACCAGCTCGACGCGATGCTCGCCATCGGCACGCCGCCAGTCCCCATGATCTTGGGAGCATAGAAGAGAATCATTTTGTCCACAATGCCGGCTTCGAGCGCCGCGCCATTGAGCTCCGCGCCTGCTTCGAGGATCAGATTCAAAATTTGACGATTTCCCAGATCGCGCAACACCGCGCTCAGATCGGCGTGGCCCCGCTGCGCTGGCACCCGGACCACGTCGATTCCCGCGCGTTCGAGCGCACGCGCTTTCGCTGAATCGTGCGGTTGCGTGGTGAAGACGATCACGTCGCCCCGTGCGGATTTCACCAGCTCTGATTTCAGGGGCATGCGCAGCCGCGAATCGACGATTGCGCGCAGCAGAGGCCGGCGGCGCGGCTGGCCGGTACGGTCGCTCATGCGCGGATTGTCAATCAGAACCGTGCCGATGCCAGTGAGCAGCGCGTCCGATTCGTGGCGCAGGCGCTGCACAGCTTCTCGCGATTCTTCGCTGGTAATCCATGTAGTGCTGCCCTTGCGCGAGGCAATTTGGCCGTCGAGAGTGAGCGCGGTTTTCAACGCAACGAATGGCAAACCGGTGCGAATCCATTTGGCGAAGCCTTCATTCAGAGGCCGGGCCTCGTATTCGCTAATGCCGTTGCGCACTTCAATTCCCGCGCGGCGAATTGTGGTTAGGCCGCGGCCTGCGACGGCGGGGTTTGGATCTCGCATGGCGGCGACGACGCGTTTCACGCCCGCTTGGATCACCGCGTTCGTGCACGGAGGGGTGCGCCCGGTGATGCAGCATGGCTCGAGCGTCACGTAGAGAGTTGCGCCGCGCGCGTTCGCGCCCGCCTTTTTTAGCGCAACGGTTTCGGCATGTTCGCGGCGGTCGTATTGATGGAAACCTTCGCCGATGGCGCGGTTATTTTTTACCAGCACCGCGCCCACGGTCGGATTGGGGTGAGCTAGCGCGGCACCACGCGAGGCCAGCGCGAGCGCCCGCGCCATCCATTGCTCATCCACGTCGGGGGTGACGTCGGCTTGGTGGCCGCCAGCGTCGCTACTCGAAGAGCGAATTGACATAGGTTTGAGCGTCGAAAGGAACGAGATCGTCGATCTGCTCGCCGGTGCCGACGAAGCGGATCGGGAGATTCAGCTCGCGAGCGATGGCGACGACGATGCCGCCCTTAGCGGTGCCGTCGAGCTTGGTGAGCACGATGCCGGTGACTCCGGCCTGGCTCCAAAATTCGCGAGCTTGATTCAAACCGTTCTGGCCAGTGGTGGCGTCGAGCACCAAAAGCACGTCATGGGGCGTGCCGGGAATAACTTTCGAAGCGGTGCGCTTCATTTTGTCGAGCTCGGCCATCAGGTTTGCTTTTGTGTGCAGGCGGCCGGCGGTATCGACCACCACGATATCTATGGATCGAGAGCGCGCGGCGGAGAGTGCGTCGAAAACGACGGCGGAAGGGTCGGCGCCGAATTTTTGCTTGACGACTTCCACCCCGGCGCGGCGGCCCCAGACTTCCAGCTGCTCGATCGCGGCGGCGCGAAAAGTGTCCGCGGCGCAGAGCAGCACGCTGGCGCCTTCTTTTTTCAGGCGGTTGGCGAGCTTGCCGATCGTGGTCGTTTTGCCGGTGCCGTTGACGCCGACGACGAAGAGCACGCGCGGCGCCGCCGCGGACGTATCGGGCTTGTGTCCATTGCCACTCGCCGGAGCGGCGACGATATTCACCAGCTCCTGCTTCAGAGCCTGCTTGAGGGCGCCCGCTTCGTTGAGTTTGTGCTCGTTCACTTGCTGGCGTAGCGCGGCGAGCACTTGTTTCGTGGTGGTCACGCCGATGTCGGCGCTCAGCAGAGCGGTTTCCAGCTGCTTCA
>JBOGNC010000085.1:0-14858 GCA_050747045.1 Candidatus Acidiferrales bacterium
GCCGGTGACTCCAACCTATATGACGGAAGGGTTCAAAGTTGAGCCCGACATCGCATTGCCGGAGGAATCAACCATGAAGAAGTGCGCTGGGGCCGTGCTTGCGGTTCTGCTGTGCAGTGTCGTCCTGACCGCACGCGCGGATAACCGCCAGGACGATATTAGCCGTATCGACGCTTCCCGCCGTGTTTTTCACGAGATCATGAACGTTCCTGACAACGCGATTCCTAGCGACTTGCTGGATAAGGCAAGGTGCATCGCCATCGTACCGAGCGAAGTGAAATTCGCTTTTATTTTCGGCGGCCGTTACGGAAAAGGGCTGGTGACTTGCCGGACGCCCCACGGTTGGAGCGCGCCGGTGTTTATATTGGTGAGCGGAGGCAGCGTCGGCTTTCAAATCGGGGGGTCGGCGACCGATCTCGTGCTGTTGTTTATGGACCGGCGAGGCGCGATAAACCTACTGAGAAATGACTTCAAGATTGGCGCGGACGCGACGGGAGCGGCGGGGCCCGTGGGAAGGCATGTTGCGGCGTCGACGGACGCGTCCATGCGGGCCGAGATTTTGACCTATTCGCGCAGCCGGGGAATTTTTGCCGGAGTGAGCTTGAACGGCGCGGTGGTGAAAGTGGATAAGAGCGCGGATGAAGCGCTTTACGGCCACGAAGTGAATCGAGAAATGGCGCTGCATGGTAACGTGCCCGTGCCATCGGCTGCGCGCGGTTTGACAGACGAGATCGGACGTTATACGGGCGCGGCCCACCAATAAGAAACAGCGGCCGACAGATATCCAGAAACCCACGATCCACGGAGCGGGATCGACGCGGGGCATCGCACCTGCGCCGCTCTAAGGCGGCGTTTTTCCCGATTGCGCAAGTCCGCCGCAAATGTTACATGGGAGCGATGGCCCGCGCCCCTCTAAGTCCTCCCGATTGGCGTTCCCACTCGGCATGACCGAACAATCCATATCGCCTTCATTTGAGACACGGATACCGGCGCGACTGGACCGATTGCCGTGGAACAAGTTTCACTGGCTGGTAGTGATTGCGCTGGGCATTACATGGACTCTCGACGGGCTGGAAGTGACGTTGAACGGCGCCATCAGCGGAGTGCTGCAAGAACCTGGCGTGATGAACTTTTCCGCGCCGCAAATAGGCTCGATTGCTTCGGCATATCTGATCGGAGCGGTGTGCGGCGCGGTGGTTTTCGGGTACCTGACGGACCGCTGGGGCCGCAAGCGGTTGTTTTTTATTACGCTGGCGATTTACCTGGCGGGCACATTGCTCACCGCGTTTTCGTGGAATTTCTGGAGCTTTGCGGCGTTTCGAATTATCACCGGCGCGGGAATCGGAGGTGAATATTCGGCCATCGGCTCGGCGATCGACGAGCTGATTCCCGCAGAATTTCGCGGGCGGGTAAACCTGATTATCAACGGCAGCTATTGGATCGGCGCGGCGGCAGGGGCGGCTTCCACGCTGATCATTTTGGACCCGCACATTGTGGCGCCGCAACTGGGCTGGCGTTTCGGCTTCGGCGTTGGCGCGCTGCTGGGACTTTTCATTCTGCTACTGCGCCGACATGTGCCGGAAAGCCCGCGCTGGTTGATGACCCACGGCGCGCGAGATGAAGCCGAAAGCATGATGGAGGAAATTGAATCGCGCTGCGAGAGGAGCCTAGGCTGCGCGCTGCCGGCTGCCGAGGGCGATCCACTGGTGATCCATCCCCGACAAAGCTTCGGATTTGGACTGGTGGCGCGGCGCATGTATGAAAAATATCTGAGCCGCTCGTTTTTAAGTTTGTCGCTGATCACATCCCAAGCGTTTCTCTACAACGCGGTATTTTTCACTTATGCGTTGATCTTGACGCGTTTCTACCACGTGCCCGGCGGGCGTACCGGCATTTACTTGCTGCCCTTCGCAGCTGGGAATTTTTTGGGACCGCTGCTTCTGGGGCATTTCTTCGACACGATCGGACGACGGCCGATGATTTCGTTCACCTACGCGATATCCGCGGCGCTGCTGACGATAACCGGCTGGCTTTTCGCGCGAGGCGATCTTTCCGCCACCACCCAGACCGTTTCCTGGACGGTGATCTTCTTTTTCGCATCGGCGGCGGCGAGTTCCGGATACCTGACCGTGAGTGAGATTTTCCCACTGGAGATCCGCGCGCTTTCGATCGCCTTCTTCTACGCGCTGGGCACGGCCATCGGTGGAATCGTTGCGCCTTGGCTTTTCGGCACACTGATCGGCTCCGGGTCGGCCACGAACGTCTTCTACGGATACTTAATCGCCGCTGGTTTGATGTTCGGCGCAGCCATTGTGGAACTCGGCTACGGCGTGAAGGCCGAACGTTCGCGACTGGAAGCTATTGCCGACCCGCTTTCGGCTGAAGAGGCAGATTAGCCGTGGGCGGCCCTATGAAGACGCACCCGGCTTCGTTCGATTCGCTTTCTAAGCGTGTTGTCGAATCAAACGCGCTATTCAACTGAAAATCGGCGCGAGAAGAATCGCCCGTTAAAATAGAAGGTTGGTCCGGAAAGCGCGCTGTAGTTGGAAGTCCAGGCCGAGTGCTTTGGACTTTAGCCGGATCGCAGAAGGCTTTCGAATGGACCCTCAGGAGATCGGACCCATGAAGGCGGATCTGAGTTGCGATATTCGTTGAACGGATTATCCAAACGCTGGCTCGCGTCCGCCGCCATCCTCGCACTTGCTCTGCTCGCCATCGCGTTCAATTCGTATGCCAAGGAATTGGAACAAAAAACCGTAGCTGCCTTCAACCGCTACGTGGAGGTGGCTGAGGAGCCGATGCAGTCCAGCCTACAGGCGGATGGCCCTTTTCTGTGGATCGACTTCCGGCCCCGATCCACTCGAAAACACCTTTACTCCGAATTGCGCGAGGGACAATTTGTGATACGCCGGTTGGACACTTACGACGACGGGCGGCCGATTGAAATTCCAGACGGAATGGTCCACCACTGGATCGGCATTGCTTTCGTGCCAGGCGCCACGCTGAAATCCGCGGAAGCGGTACTTGAGGACTATCCGGACTATTCTCAAATCTATTCGCCGCAGGTGCGCCGCTCGCGGGTTTCTGTTCTCGATGGTGGCGCGTTTAGCCTTCATCTGCAGTTGTACAGGGCATCGCCGCGAAGCGTTTCGTACAATGCGGATTTCAATGTGCAACGCGTGAGTCTAAGCCCGTCGCGCATCGCGAGCAGTTCGATTTCCACGCGGATCGCGCAATTGCGTGATCCGTCGCGGCCGGACGGCGCGGAGTTTCCGGTGGGCCAGGACGACGGGTACGTTTGGCGCTTGAACGATTACTGGCGTTACGAGGAAAAAGACGGCGGCGTATTCATGCAGGTGGAATCGATCTCGCTGAGCCGCGATGTCCCGACGCTGCTAGCATGGATCGCCAAGCCCATTATCCATCGGATTGCCCGCCAGACGATCGCGAGCCTGCTGGAAGCGAACCGGCGAGCAATCGAAAATCCCCAGAAGTACGCGCCGCACGCGCCTGGCATCACGGCGGACCCGGCTGCCGCCCCTGCGCGCGCCGAACCGATAAGCAATTAGGGGCGACGACTCTGGATCCGGCCGGATTCAGCTCGAACTTTCAAGAAGCTGTGCGTTACCGGTAGCGAACGAAAAAGTACGCGGACATTCCAAAGCCGATCGCGATCACGGCCAAGCGCACGTACTTAGGATTCGTTTTTTGCGCCACGTGCGCGCCACCATAACCCCCTAGCGCGGCGCCAATCACCATCACGCCCGCCTCGGGCCAGACGATGCGGTGCCCTACGATGAACGTCAACAGTGCGACGCCATTCACCAGGCTGACGAGCAGCGTTTTGACGCCGTTCATGGTGTGGATGTTTTCCATACCGAGTAGAGCCAGCAGCGCCAGCACCAAAATTCCTGCGCCGGCGCCGAAGTAGCCAATGTACGTGGCGAGAAACACCTCGATGATCAGGCCGCCGATCATCAGAGGGAGTGGGGTGCGCTTTTCGGAGGCGTCTGATCCCAAGGACTCCGTCCGCGATCCGCGCCTTTGCATTCGCGCGCGCAGCCAAGCGGTGATCTGCCCGCTGAAGAGAAAAACAAAGGTAGCGAGCAGAAGGAGCCAGGGCACCAGCCGCATGAAGGTTTCTTGCGGCGTGCGCAGCAAAATGTTGGCGCCCAGCACGCCGCCGATGACGCCCAGAGCGATCAGTGGCGGCAGCATTTTTCGCGCTTCGCGGGTAAACACCTTGCGGTACGCCACGGTGCTGGCAATCGTTCCGGGCCAGAGGGCACAGGTGTTGGTGGCATTGGCTGCGATCGGAGCAATTCCAGAAAAAAGCAGCGCGGGAAACGATATGAAGCTGCCGCCGCCCGCCACGGAATTCAGCACTCCCGCAATCAGCGCGGCGAAAAATAGAAAAATGGCATGGCCGAAAGGCACGCGAAAGAATACCGTGAGTGCGCCCCGCGCGCAAAGCAACGGTGAATCGAAATGGCCGGAGAGCAATAAACGAAGGCTTCGCACGGATGAACCAGCGCGAAAGTAAGTGCGCTGACCGCGTCTTTATGGCGGGGCTTGAAAGGCCCGGCTCCCCGGGCTGAAGCCCTGGGCTTCCACAGCGTTGCGAAAGCGGAGAAACCTGGCCCGAAGTTTGACCCTTCGTCATGCCGACGGAGCGGGTTCACAGAGGCTTTACGGGTCCCGACGTCGTGAAAACCGATGGTTAATGGCGGGTCGCGGCGATCCGCCATCCCGACCGGATTGCGCTATGATATTGAACACGCTCAAACTTCGATTTAGCCAATGGGTGATCGATGACGGAACGAAAACCGCCGTTTGCGACTGTTGAGGAAGCGATCGAGGATATTCGACAGGGCCGGATGATCGTCCTAGTGGACGATGAAGACCGCGAAAACGAAGGCGATTTGTGCATGGCCGCGGAGAAGATCACTCCCGACGCGATCAATTTCATGGCGAAATACGGCCGCGGGCTGGTTTGCGTGACGCTGACCGAGCAGCGCTGCGACGATCTGCACCTGATACCCATCTCGCCGCGAAACACCTCGGCCTTTGGCACACCGTTTTGCGAGCCGATCGACGCGCGCCGCGGCACCACCACTGGCATCAGCGCCGCCGACCGCGCCACCACGATACTGGCCGCCATCGATCCCAAAACGCGGCCCGAAGATTTGGCACGACCTGGGCACATTTACACCCTGCGAGCGCGCGCCGGAGGAGTTCTGGTTCGCGCCGGGCAAACCGAAGCGTCCGTCGATTTGGCGCGCATCGCTGGGCTCGATCCTGCGGGCGTGATCTGCGAAATCATGAACGATGACGGTACGATGGCGCGCATCCCGCAGCTCACCGAATTCTGCCAGGAGCGCGGGCTGAAGCTGCTCACGGTTGCCGAGCTAATTCGTTATCGGATGCGACACGAGCGCTACGTCCGGCGGATCGCCGAATCGATTTTGTCCACGAAGTACGGCGATTTCCGGATGATCGCGTATTCGAGCGACGTGGACCACGAGGTGCACGTGGCACTCTTGCGTGGCGACATTTCAAATGATGGACCGCCCCTGGTGCGAGTGCATTCCCATTGCCTCACCGGCGACGTGCTCGACTCCACGGCATGCGATTGCCGCGCCATGATCGAAGGTTCGTTGCGAGCCATCGCCGCCGAGGATCGCGGCGTGTTCGTCTACCTGCATCACACAGGCCGCGGATTTGTGGTCGATACGCGCACCGAAGAAGGCGCAGCGCTGCCGCGCATTCTTTTCCACGAGCGCGGGCAAGCAGATCGCGACGCCGGCGCGCAACGCCTGATCCAGCACGAAAGCGGTATTGGAGCGCAAATTTTGAAGGATCTGGGCTTGCGGCGGATCCGCGTGCTCACCAACTTGCCGCGCAAAGTGGTCGCGCTCACCGGCTACGGCCTCGAAATTGCCGACCAGGTATCGCTGGGCGTCCGAGACGCGGCAAAACTCGATCATCAACTATTTTAAAGCGCCGCCCGTCACACGTTGTTACGGCCGCTTCGGCGGTAGTTTCGACTGTGGATGGGCGGATGGAGCCACGGTCACGTAGGGGCGCAGCTTGTTCAGCTTTTTCTGCGAAATGCGGTGGATGGAGAGCAGATCCTCCACGCGATGAAAGGGCCCGCTTTTCGCGCGGAAATCCAAGATTGCTTTGGCCGTTACCGGCCCGACACCCGGCAATTCTTCCAACTGACTAATGGTGGCTGTATTCAAGTTGATCGGCTCCGAGGGCGGATGTTTTTTGGTCCTTGCGAATGACTGCGCGGCAGCTACCAGAAAAAACAACGAGATGGATAACAACGCGAGGCGACGGAGGTTTTTGCAATTCACGGCATACCTCAATTCGATTGCACGCATTTCAACTAGCACGAAGTCACTTGCGTAAGTGCTTCGGGCGGCAATATATCAACTGACGATCAGCGGCGCCAGTGGAGCACGTAGGTGGCGATCACCAGGGCGACAGAGGCGATCAACGCACCTCCGAAGATTTTCGTTTGCACGTGAGCTACGCGGAACAAAATCATCGACATCAGGAACAGCACCGCTGCGGAATAGAAGGCCATCCACGAGATCATGCGAAAGAAAGGCAGCTTCGTGCGCAGATTGCGGGAGCCGCCGCGCTCGCCAGATGCGCCGGACTTTCGCAGCGTGCGACCGGCATCGCCGGGCGCCGCAGATCGCGTGCCTTCGATTTGTTGCTCGCTACTCACGATCTATTTCGGCATAGGCGCGTCCACAAGTATGGCCAGCGGCGCCTTGCGGATAGCTAGGGGATTTCGTTGCCTTCCGCGTTAAACGCCTTCACTTCGCCGAAGAGCGCCGCTTGTTCGCCGATCCGCGCGCGGTCGCCAACAAGCACAATCTGCGCGTTGGCGGAATCGAAATGCCGTCGCGCCGATTCCAGCACGTCCTCCGCAGAGAGCGCTCTAATGCGCTGGCGATACGTTTCGAGATAGTCCTCGGGCAAACGGTCCAGGTAGACGACTGACAGCTGGCCGAGCAGTCCATCCTGCGTGGCCACACCGAGCGAGAACACTCCCGTCAGATAATTACGCGCGCTTTCGAGTTCGTCGGCCGGCACTGGCAGCGAGCGCATGCGATCCATCTCGTAGAAAATTTCCGTTAGGGTCGCGGCTGTCACGTCGTTGCGCACTGCGGCACTCACTGTGAAATATCCGTACTCCCGTAGCGCGTTCAGGGAGCTTCTCGGGCTGTACGTGTATCCTTTTTGCTCGCGAATATTCATCACCAGCCGCGAATGGAACGCGCCGCCGTAAATTGAATTCGCCAGCACTGCGCGGTACCAATCGGGATCGCGCCGCGTGATCGCCAAATTTCCGGCCACCACTTGAGTCTGCACAGTGCCCGGCCTGTCGACCAGATACACGCGCCTTCCCGAATGACGGCGGGGTTCCGCTGTTTTCTGCACCTCCGGCTTGGGCGCTGACCAACCGCCGAGGGTTTTTTCCACTTGCTCCATCATGGCGGCGGCCGAAAAGTCGCCAACGACGATCAACAGCGAGTCCGTGGGAACGTAATACCGCTGGTAGAAATCCACCAACTGCTGGCGGTGGTACGCCTCCACTTCCTCCAGCGTGGGACCGACAATCGCGTACGGATGCGCACCGAAAAGGACGCGGCGCATGCGTTCGTTGGCCAGGAAACCCGGCGTGGTGCGCTCGATCTTCAGCTCTTCGTAACGCTGCCGCTGCTCGCGCTGGAATTCTTCCTGCGGAAATGTAGCGTTGCGAGCGAGATCGGCGATCAGCCTCAGCAACTCGCCGGAAAATTCGGCGAGCCCGGAAGCGGAAATCGCGCTCGAATCGGCTCCCGCATGGGTGCCCAGGCCCGCTCCGATGCGCCGCAGGTCCTCTTCGATTTGCCGGCTGGTGCGAGATGCGGTGCCCGTGCGCACGACAGCGGAAGTGATTTCGGCAAGGCCTGGATTATTGAGCGAGACGGCGGCATTGCCGCCGCGAAAATATAGTTGCGCGGTGATTTTGGGAAACGCGCGAGATTCCGCCAGCACCACCTGAAGACCGTTCGCGAGCGTGCGGACCGTTCGCTTCGGCCAGACCACCGGCCGCTCGGGCGCGAGAGCCGGAGCCGAAGTTGCACGCGCTGGTTGCGCCTGCTGTGTGGGAGAGCTCATCGCGCGCCTCCCGCAACGGACGTAGCTTGCGCCACGGGACGGCGGAAAAGCACCGCGCGATTTTTCGGCACCAGATATTTTTGCGCAAACGACTGTGCCTGCTCGGGAGTGACTTCCAGGAAACGATCGAGAACTTCGTTTACACGGTCGGGATCGCCGTCAAAAAGTGTGAAACACGCCAAATAGTGCATCAATCCGAAGCGCGGCATGTACGAGCCCATTCCGCCTTCGAGCATTGAATAGAAATCCGAGCGAAACTTTACTTTCACCGGCTCCAGTTCTTCCGGCGGAATTCCCTTGCGCTGCATTTCGTCGATTATTTCGTCGTAGACAGCCACGGTTCCCTCGGACGTGAATTCCGGCTTGTGAAATATACGCGAGACCATCTGCGTGGGGCCGTTGGTATCGAGCAGATCCGCGCTGCCGTCCGCGTCGACGGCAATTTGGTCCTCGAGCACGAGTTTACGGAACACGCGGCCAGCGCGGCCGCCGTGCATCACGCGCTCCACGATTCCGGCGGCGTACCAATCGGGGCTTTCGCGGCGGGGCATGGTGTAGCCAATCGCAATGGCGGGAAGCGGTCCCATGTACTCGGGCACTTCGCCATGGCGCTCTGACTCTTGCGGCGGCTCGTTCACGTCCGCACGCGGCGGCGCCGGCGCGACGGGGATGTTCTCGAAATACCGCTTCGCCATTTTGAAAGCTTCCGCGGGATCGAGATCGCCGAGCATCACCAGCACAGCGTTATTCGGTGCGTAGAATGTACGAAAGAAGGTCTGCACGTCCGCGAGCGTGGCTGCGTCGAGATCGGCGAAGTCGCCATAAAAATTGTGCGCGTTGGGCCAGTTGCGAAAGGCAACGGGCGGCAGATCGAGCCACGGGAATCCGCCGTACGGCTGGTTCATTACATTGACGCGGACTTCTTCCTTCACCACGTCGCGCTGGTTGCGAAGATTTTCATCGTCCACTTTCAGAGCGCGCATGCGGTCGGCTTCGAGCCACAACACGCGCTCCAGCGCGTTGGAGGGAACAGCCTCGAAATAATTCGTCACGTCGTAATTCGTGGTACCGTTCAGCAGGCCGCCCGAAGAATTAATCAGCCGGATGTGTTCCATCTTGGCGGCGTTTTCGGAGCCTTGAAACATCATGTGCTCGAAAAGATGGGCGAACCCGCTACGGCCGCGGGGCTCCAGGCGAAATCCGATCTGATAGTAAACTCCGACGGTGACGACCGGCGCCGAACGGTCGGGCGAGGCCACTACGCGGAGGCCATTGGCGAGTTTCGTATGCTCGACGGGGATATGCAGCTTTTTCGGAGTTGAATTCAACGATGGCCTCCCTGGGATTTTTTCAGCACGCGCCGCAGATTCCGCAGCGTTGCCTCTGGGTTTTTCGCCAGCACGCGCGCGGCCAGCACGGCAAGCGCGGCATACGATCCTTGAAATTCGCTTGGGTAACGCCGCAGTGCGCGCACGTGTTTCGCGACAACCTCGAAGTCACCACGCGACAGCGGGCCCGTCCACGCAGCGCGCGGGCCGTGCTGCTCTATATTATCGAGCATTTGACGGGTTAACGGTAGCAGCGTTTCAATCGCGCGCCGCCGCGTGAAGCCGATCTTTTCGAGCATTTGAACCGCTGCTTCGATCAATGCAAACCCACTTCCGGCCGCCAATACGGCCGTGGCGTGGTATGCCGGCTTGTCAGTGCTTTTAATTACGACTGGCACGCCGCCAAGACTACGCGCGATTTGCTTCGCGACATGCAGGGCCTTTCGGTCTCCTTCGACTGCGAACGTGACGCCATCAAGTTTCGGCACATTGCGGCCGCTGAAAGTCTGCATTGGATGGAGCGAGCCGGTAGCGGCTCCGAGGCGCGCGAGGGGACCCAGCACGCCGCGGTCGAGAGCGCCGCTGGTGTGCAAGACCACTTTACCGGGCCACGCGCCGCCGCCAATCTTCGCCAGCGAGCGCGCTGCATCGGCGAGCGCATCATCGGGCGTGGTCAGGAGCACTACATCGGCGTCCAGGACATCAGCAGTAAGACTCGAGAACGCGCTGCCCCCGCCAATCGTGCGCACTGCCGCGCGGGCTGTGCGTTGCGAGCGCGTCACGACTGCGCCCACGCGCCAGCCAAGCGGCCGCAGCCGTTTGCCCAGCGTTGTGCCTACGCGTCCTGCTCCGACGATGGAAATTCTGCGCGCCATCGAGCGTGCTAGCATAACGTGTATCGCTACCCGCGCGGAGGAATTTGCATTTGCACATTTTCTGGACGGTGCTGCTGGGCCTCGTTGCAATTCTCTGGGTCGCCGAAGCGATTGACTTGGCGCGAGGCGTGCCTTCTATCCCGTCGATAAACGATGTTTCGCCCCTCGCTGATGCCGACTGTCCGCCCGTTTCTGTCCTCTTCGCCGCGCGCGATGAAGCTGAAAAGCTTCCGCACGCTCTCGAAACTTTTCTGTCGTTGAACTATCCGCGTTACGACGTGATCGCCGTCGATGACCGCTCGGTTGATACCACCGGTGCAATCCTGGCCGAGGGCGCGCGCCGCAATGCGCGCATGAAACCGGTGCGCGTCGATTCCCTGCCCGCGGGGTGGCTGGGAAAGCCGCACGCGCTACAGCAGGCGTACGAGCATTCCACCGGCGAATGGTTGGTTTTTACCGATGCGGACGTACATTTCGCCCCGGACCTCTTGCAGCGGACTATCGCGCTGGCAAACGCAAAGGGATGGGAGCACGTCACGCTGCTGGGCCGCGCCAAGATGTTCACCATCGGCGAGAAAATCGCCATGACGTTTTTCGGCCTGGCGCTGGTGGCCGGCACGCGTCCCTGGTCGGCCAACGATTCCCGCTCGCACGGATACTGCGGTGTGGGCGCGTTCCAGATGGTTCGCCGCGGCGCCTACGAGAAAATGGGCACGCACCGGCGGCTGGCAATGGAAGTAATCGACGACATGAAGTTGGGAAAATTGGCCAAAGAGGCCGGAGTGCGTTCGGGTGTGGCGAAGGCCGGAGACGCCGTAAACGTGCACTGGCACGCGGGCGTCGGAAACATGATCCGCGGCACCACCAAGAACTTCTTTGCCGCATCGGGGTTCAGACTAGCGCTCGCGTTGGTGCAAATCTTCGGTCTGGTACTGATGTGCGACGTGCCGGTGGCCGTACTACCATTCGTGCACGGATGGGCGCGGATTTTTGCCGCCATTGCCGTGGCGCTGCCGCTGGTTGCGGCGGCTGCCGTAGCCATCGAGTTCCGCGCGCCGATTGTTTACGCCATCACCTATCCCATTGGCGCGCTGATTTTTGCTTGGATGCTGGCGCGATCGATGGTCGTGACGCTGTGGCAGGGAGGGATCGTATGGCGCGGGACGTTTTATCCGCTTGATGAATTGCGACGGGGCGTGGTGTAACGAGGGCTAGCTTGGCGCGCAGAAAGAGACAGCTGCGCTGTAAAGTCTCCATGCGCGCAGCTATTTAAAAAACGAGTAGCCGACGGCGATCATGTTCAAATCCACGCCGGGATTGATGGTGCTGCGAAACCCGTTCGATATGTGCTGCAGCTTGTAAGAAAACGTCCACGCGCGCGTGCGCGATCGATTGAAGTGTTCCATGCCCACCTGAAAGTCGAACGTGAAATTGAAACGCGTCGCTTTGGGGATATCGTCGGGTATGGCTCGTTGCGACATCACAAACCCGCAACTTAGCGCGCCGAATGGCTGCCACTGGCGCCCCGGCCGCAAATTGAATTTCCAGCCGAAGGGGCTCACGCCGCCGCCATAGATCCACTGATGACCGATGGCGCAGAATCCCGGTTGGACCATTCCGCCGCGGAAGATCTGGCATGATTCGTATACGTTCGCGCGCGCGACTTCTACTGGATCCACGTCGATTGTGTATTCCACGGTGTACGAGGGCGAAGTCACCAGCATGCGCCCGTAACGAAAGGCCGCAACTCCAAATTGTATGTGGCCCTGGCTGGTGTAAACGTCCGGCGAATTGGCAGAGTATGAGCCCCAGACGCCGAATTCGTTGTTGGGCGGGAATTGCTGCGCGCGTACCGGCGACGCGACGAGGGTTGCGGCACCAACTGCGATCAAAATCACGCAGCAGCGAGCAGGAACTGTTACGCGCCTAGCGTCCATTCGAAAACCACCAGATCATGCGCATTAGGCTGAGTGTGCCTTATAACCCCGACGGAACAATATAATCTCGATCAACAGCGTTCCGACTACCAGCGGGATCACCAGCCACTGGATGTAGTACAGCGACCGGAATACGCCGAAGCAGATCGCAAAAATTCCGATCAGCTCTAGGCCTATCGCGCTACCGACGCTACCCTTCTTATTCTGGATTCGAAAGCCTAGTCCGAAAAACAGCGCTGAGTACACAATGCTGTAAAGCGTCCACCCCATGTCTACGCGCTCCACGAGCGTAGCCTATTTCGCATGACGTTTTCTGCGGGGCCGGACTGCCACGGCCGCCGGTGTGTCATCTCCTGCATGTGCGATGGCGGGAACCGCCGCCGCGTCGCGATCGCCGGAAGCGTCGGGCTGGTCCGGCGCCTGGGCGGCGGAAGACTCAGAGGTTGTTGCGATGACGCCCAGATCGCGCTGCTTGAGCGAACGGATGCGGTCGCGCAATGCGGCGGCGCGTTCGAAATCAAAATTTTTGGCCGCATCGCGCATCTGCGCTTCCATCTGCGCAATTACCTGCTGCAGTTGAGCTTCGCTGGTAATTTCTCCCGCGACCACATCGTCCAGCGGCACGGTCACGTAGTCCGCCTCCACGATCTTCGCCAGTTGCATATCCACGGATTTGATCACCGATTGCGGGGTGATGTTGTTTTCGCGATTGTAGGCTTGCTGCTTGGCGCGACGGCGATTCGTTTCGCCGATGGCCTGGCGCATGGAATCGGTCATCGTGTCCGCGTATAGAATGGCGCGGCCCTCGATATGACGCGCGCAACGGCCCATGCTCTGAATCAGCGACGTGGCGCTGCGCAGGAAGCCTTCCTTATCGGCATCGAGAATCGCCACCAGCGATACTTCCGGCAGATCGAGCCCTTCGCGCAACAAGTTGATGCCAATCAGCACGTCGAATTCACCGCGGCGAAGGTCGCGCAAAATGCGCACGCGTTCGAGCGTCTCGATTTCGGAGTGCAGATAGCGACAGCGAACTCCCACTTCGCCGAAATACTCCGCGAGATCCTCGGCCATACGCTTCGTGAGCGTGGTCACCAGCACTCGCTCGCGGCGCTCAGCGCGCTGCCGAATTTGCTCCAGCAGATCGTCCACTTGTCCTTTCACCGGCCGCACTTCCACTTCCGGATCGACCAGCCCCGTTGGACGAATCACCTGTTCCGCCACCACTCCGCCCGATTTGGTCAGCTCGTAAGGCCCCGGCGTCGCCGAAACGTAAACCGCCTGGTTCACGCGATGCTCGAATTCCTCGAAATTCAGCGGCCGGTTATCGAGCGCCGAAGGCATGCGGAAGCCATAGTCCACCAGCGTCTGCTTGCGCGAACGGTCGCCATGATACATCCCGCGAATCTGCGGAATGGTCTGGTGCGATTCGTCGACGAAAAGCAAAAAGTCCGACGGCACATAATCGAGCAGCGTCGGCGGCGCTTCTCCAGGCAATCGTCCCGAAAGATGCCGGGAATAATTTTCGATCCCATGGCAGTAGCCGATGGTGCGCATCATCTCGATGTCAAATAGCGTCCGCTGCACGATGCGCTGCGATTCAACGATCTTTCCTTGCCGCCCCAGCTCCTTTTTCCACCAATCAAGCTCTTCGTAGATGGTCTGAATGGCGCGCTCGCGCTGCTCCGCGGGCAGCACGTAGTGCGTCTTCGGATAAATAGGCATGCGCGCAATTTCGCCTTCGCGTGAACGAATCTCACCGGTGAGCGGATCAATCTTGCGTATCGCTTCGATCTGGCTGCCCCACATTTCCACTCGCACAGCCAAGTCGTCGTACGGCGGGAAGATTTCGATCATGTCGCCGCGGACGCGAAAGGTGCCGCGTCGCAAATCCTCCGCGCGATCGTACTGAATCTCCACCAGCTTGCGCAAAATCGATTCCCGCGCTATGGACTGTCCCTTTTCCAGCATTAGCAGCATGCCGTAATACGCTTCCGGCGAGCCCAGGCCATAGATGCAGGAAACGGACGCCACAACCACGACGTCGCGGCGCTCAAAAAGCGAGCGCGTGGCGCTCATGCGCAGCTTATCCAGCTCGTCGTTGATGGTCGATTCCTTTTCGATGAACGTGTCGCTAGCAGGAACATACGCTTCGGGCTGGTAATAATCGTAGTAGCTGACGAAATACTCGACCGCGTTCTGCGGGAAGAACGATTTGAATTCGTGAAAGAGCTGCGCCGCCAGCGTCTTATTGTGCGCCAGCACGATCGCCGGGCGGTTCGCCGCCTCGATCACCTTGGCCATGGTGAACGTCTTGCCCGAACCGGTGACGCCTAGCAGGACTTGATGACGGTCGCCGTCGTTTAATCCGCGGACCAGCCGCGAAATTGCTTCCGGCTGGTCGCCGCGAGGTTCATAGTCGCTGGCCAGTTTGAAATCCATGCTCGATGTTCTCAGTCCGCCTGACACCTAAAGCCTAAAACTACCATTATACGCGACCGAGCAAGGGAACGTTCAGGACTTGAGCTGCACCA
>JBOGNC010000086.1:0-14756 GCA_050747045.1 Candidatus Acidiferrales bacterium
TTCTTGCTGATCGCGGCGAATGCTTTTTTTTCCGCCGCGGAATTCTCGCTGGTCGCGGTGCGTCTTTCACGCATCCGGCAGCTAGTGCAACAGGGCGACCCACGCGCGAAAGTGGTCGAAAGTCTGCTGAGCGATCTGGGCCGCGTGGTTTCCGGAGTGCAAGTGGGGCTGACCATCGCCAGCCTGTCGCTCGGTTATCTCGGCGAAGTGACGCTGGTCTCGATTCTGCAGCCGTTCGTGAACGAAATGACTCCGCGATGGGCGACCATCGTGGAGCACGGCGCGGCGATCGTGATCGTTTTCGGGCTTCTGACGATCCTGCAGGTGGTATTTGGCGAGCTGGTGCCCAAGGCTCTAAGCCTGGCGCGTGCGGAACGCGTGGCACTGCTGATCGCGCGGCCGTTTTACTGGTTCGTGCACACGTTCCGCTGGGCCATCGATCTGCTCGACGGATTTTCCGAGAAAGTAGTGGGCGCGCTGGGCATTCTCTCGCCGCAAAGCCACACGCTGATACGCTCCATCGAAGAGTTGCAGGTGATGATACAGCAGGTTCGCGATCTGGGATTGTTGCCCGCGTCCGAAGCAAAATTCATTCAAAACGCCATGGAATTGAGCCAGGTGCAGGTGCGCGACATCATGGTGCCGCGGCCGGATATTCATGCGCTGCCGTCGGATGCTTCGATCGACGACACGATGCAGATGTTCGCTACCACGCAGCGTTCGCGAATACCTGTGTATGAGGGCACGCTCGACCATGTGCTGGGCTTCGTGCATTTGAAAGACGTGATGTGGGCGCTGCTGGACCGTTCGCGCGCGCATGACGGCGAGCTGGCGCCTTTTCGCCTGACGAATTTTCTGCGTGAGGTGGTGATCGCCCCGGAAACAAAGCCGGCCAGCGAGTTGCTGCGCGAATTGCTGGCGCGGCGCACGGGACTGGCGATGATCGTGGACGAATTCGGCAGCATTTTGGGCCTGGCCACTCTGGAGGACATCGTGGAACAGATGATCGGCGAGATTCACGATGAATTCGACGTCGTCGAGCGGCCGATGTTGCTTCCCGACGGCTCGATGATCTTCGAGGGCGCGACCACCGTGCGCGACCTGGAGGTGCAATACAGCATCGTCGTGCCGGAAGATGCCGCGTACTCGACGGTCGCGGGATTTGTGTTAGCGCGGCTGGGATTTATTCCGCGCGGCGGGGAAAGCTTCGAAGAAGGCGGCTACCGCTTTACGGTGATGGAAATGGACCGGAAGCGCGTGTCGCGCGTAAAGATCAAAGGGCTGAAGCCGCCCGAGACGTCACCGGGGGGTGCTTTGCTTTCTGGCCAGTCGTCGTCCGCCGCATCCGCAACGGCGCAATCCGCCGCTGAACATACCAAGGTGCACGCCGCTGCCATGCGCGAGCGCCGCGCACGATGATTCGCTTGCCGGTCCGAAGCCCGGAGCGATTTTGAGGTCTCTACAGTCGAAGGCTGTGAATGGATGGTAAAGAAAGGCGCTTAGCTCAACTCGATGGTGACCTCAGCGCCGCGGGCAGCGCCGAGCGTCTTTGACGCGCTCCCTTTATTCATCGCAATCTCGAGATGCCCGGTCGAGCCGATCACGCCAACCGCTTCGCCAGGTGCGGCTTGCGAGAAGGTCGGCACCACTTTGGTCACTTGGCCCGTGCCGGCCTTGATCGTGAACTTCGCGTCTGGAGCGGCGAGCGCCGGCACATCGGCCGGAGTCAGATTGGTGATCAAATTTCCGAAATGATCGACGCGCAGGACAATGCCTTTCACCGTATTGCCGTTCACTTTTGGCTTGGGCATGGCGAAGCGTGCAAAATCCGTAATCGCCTCGCCGAACGCAGACGTTTGCCATGATTTCGTGAGCCACGCCGCCACCGGCGCGAATACATCACGGCCGTGAAACGTGTTGCTCACCGGCTGGCGGAAATAGTGCTCGGAAATCACGTTCCACACATGCAGCGCTTCCGACTGGTCGTACACCGACGAAAAGACGCCATTATCCGGGCCGATGAAATAGTGTTGATCGCCGGCCACCAGCAGCGGACGCCGCGTCGTGCCCACGCCCGGATCGACAACAACCACATGAATCGTCTTCGGCGGATAGTATTTGTACGCTTGCCCGATCGTTAGCGCTCCATCCAGCACGTCGTGCGGCAGCACGTTGTGCGTGATGTCCACGATCGTTACATCGGGGTTGATGCTAAGGATCACGCCCTTCATCGCACCGACGAAATAATCGCCCGTGCCGAAGTCGGTGGTGAGTGTGATGATGGGTCGCGCCAAGAGTGGCTCCTGTTTTCGCCGCCAGAGGCGATCTGCGGCGCATGTTCGACTCTATCGGACGCCTGCGCGAGGGTCAAAGGCATCGCTGTGCCTAGCGGCGAGTGAGTAACGCGCTCCGGTCCGGTAAATGCCGGGCCGCGACAGGTATGTGCCTGCGATTATTCCACTTACGAAGTTTATTCCGTTTTCTGCAAAATCTACGTGGCGCAATCGTGCAAAAAACGCCGCGATCTGGCCTATGTGGCGGAAACGCAGTCACTTCCTAAGTGTGCTGAACAACGGAACGGCGATTGCCCTTCAAATAGTGGAGGCTATCAACCATGCGACCGAAAACATCTTACTGGCACTCGAAGCTCACGCTCGCGGCTGCGGGATTAACCGGATTTGTGATGCTGTGTGGTGCGCCGCAGATACGGGCGGACAGTTGCCAGAGGCGCACCGAGAAGGCCGCTCATCATTTGCATGAAGCCGTCGACCATCATGGTCCCGACAGTAGACAGGCCGATCGCGCCCGTCACGAACTTCATGAAGCTCGCGAATATTGCTGGAGCAGGGATCACCGTTGGTGGGACTCGGATAACAGTCGGTGGCGTAACCAGCAAGATTGGGACAACGACAACGACCACCACGATCACGATGATAACCACCATTAGCCTTTTTCAGAGAGCCCAGCCGCTATAAACGGGCGCCGCTCTGGCGCCCGTCGTGTGCCGCCATGGGCTTTGGCAATGTGTTTTACTGCGCTTCGACGAGATCGATTTCGCCGACACCGCCGTGCACCGTCATTTCGATGTTCTGCGCTGATCTGCCGTAGGTGGAGTTGACGTACGCATCGCCTTGGCGCGTAAATCCCTGCGCGTTGACCGACCCAATACCTCCGGACGCAAATACGCGCACACCCTCGTCATTCGGCAGGCGGATACGCGCATGACCTAGGCCGCCTTCAACATCCGCTTGTAGGTTGCTTGGCTTCAGCCTCGTTAAGTCTAGATCCAAGTCACCTGCGCCCATGTGGATGTTCAATTCGCTCAGATTGAGGCCGTTCGGCCGCACCCACGCTTGTCCCGCGCCCATATCCAATTTCAAATCGATTGGAGCCGAACTGCCAAGCTGCAGTTTCCAATCGTTGTAGGTGTTGCCGAAATGAGACGAATTGCCGTTCTGCGTGATTTCCAGATCACCTTGTCCATCGGTCACCGCGTAATTCACTTGCGGGTCGCCCTGCCAACCGTCGTAATGGAAGTCGGCGTCGAGCAGCTTTCCCGCGCCTCCATCGAGCCGCAATTGGCCCGCTGGCATTTGCACGTGAATGTTCACTGATTTCGCGCCTTGTAAATCGACTGATTTCGTGAGGTGCTGAGCGTTTCTTCCCGCATCGCGTCCCCAATCCCGGCCGAAGTCACGGCCCCAGCGGCCGTCATTATTCCACCACCAGCTTCGCGAACCGTTGGCATAAGCACCGCCGTGCCACAGCGCGAAGACGAATAATGCCAGCAGTGCGATCCATGCGATGGATACTCCGGTGATCGCGCTGCCTTCAGGATGCTCCTTATCCCAATAGCTATCCCAAATTTTGCCGATGCCGACAAAGATCAGAATTAATGGCCAATAATGCCAGATGATCCACCAGGGATCAGCGCCCGGTTTGAATTCCCATGCCAGAAATATCAGCCCCAGCGCGATCAAGATCACCGGCCCTGCAATCGAACGCCTGTGCCGCGGAACTCCACCATCAGCCATCATTCACCTCGCTTGCCAGAAGATACGCTTTTCCCGCCGGAAATGTTTCACTTGGGCTAGGTCCGATGCCTCACGCTACAATACCGGCCGCAACTTTTCGCCCCGCTCCGGGTTCATCACCGTGACGGACATGAGACCCGCTAATTCAGCGCTGCGCGGACCAGCAACCGCCGGCATTGCGCCAGTTGCGAAAACGCCGCTTCGTAAAGTGCCCTTTGCGGCGACGTTTGTCGCCGTTGCTGTGAGCGCACTGGTTCTATCACCACTGGCCGCTGCACCGCGGCCGAATGCTGGGGCAGTACGAAATGCGTCGCGCGCGAGCGCCGCACACATCAAGCTCGATAAGCGCGTGATCGGTAAGCTGCCCATCGCTGAACTCACGGAAGACCAAGCGATCCTGCACGCGCTCAACCGGCTCGGCTACGGTCCTACACCTGGCGAAGTCGAGCACGTCAAGAAAATTGGACTCGAGACCTGGATCGACCAGCAGCTGCATCCCGAAACCATCGATGATTCAGCGCTGGACGCGCGGCTGGCGAAATATCCCACGCTGAGCATGTCGTCGCAGCAGCTTCTCGACCAGTTTCGGCCACCGAAGCTCGCCGCGAAGCGTGCCGGAGAGACGCTCGAACAATACAAACAGCAAATGGCTGGCAAGCGCCGTGCAGCGACGCAACAATCGGCAAACGGGCCGATGGCCCCGTCGATGAACGGTGCCGATAACAATGTGAACCGCGCCGACCAGATGCTCGCGCGCATGCAAGGGCCGAATCGCATCGCGGCCGAGCTTTCCATGGCGAAAATCGAGCGCGCCGTCTACAGCCAGCGGCAGCTCGAAGCCGTGATGGAAGACTTCTGGTTCAACCATTTCAACGTGTTCGCCGCCAAAGGCGCGGATCGATGGCTGCTAACCTCGTACGTCCGCGACACGATACGGCCCAATACGATGGGCAAGTTTCAGGATTTGCTCACGGCTACCGCCCAGAGCCCCGCCATGCTTTTCTATCTCGATAACTGGCTGAGCGTCGATCCCACCGCTTTCGAGCAGCGCCAGCAGCAAATGGCCGCTCGACGCGCGAGATCGCAATCGATGTTCCCTGGATTTTTCCCGCAGCCGCCAGGGGATGGCGCGGAGGCCGACGATCGAGCGCAATCGCCGAAAGCAGCGGCGCGAAAGAAACTGCGCGACCTCGGCATCAACGAAAACTACGGCCGTGAAGTCATGGAGCTGCATACCGTCGGCGTGGACTCCGGCTACACGCAGCAGGACGTGATCGAAATGGCGAAATGCCTGACCGGCTGGACCATCCGCGCGCCGCGCCGTGATCCGGAGTTCATGTTCCGCCCCGCGTTCCATGCCGAAGGGCCGAAAGTAGTGATGGGACACACGATCGATGCCGGTGGGGAGCAGGACGGAGTCGAGGCGCTGCAAATGTTGGCGAACGATCCGCACACCGCGCGCCGAATTTCCTTGGAATTAGCACGGCATTTCGTTTCCGATGATCCGCCGCCCGCGCTCGTTGATCGCATGACCAAGGAATACGAAGCTACCGGCGGCGACATTCGCAGCGTGCTGCGAACGATGATTTATTCGCCCGAATTCTGGTCGCGGCAGGCGTATCGCGCGAAGGTAAAAACGCCGTTCGAGCTGGTCGCCAGTACCGCACGCGCTTTGAATGCCAATGTGACTGTCGCTTTGCCGCTCGTTCAGTGGACAGCGCGGATGGGCGAGCCGCTTTTCCTGTGCGAGCCGCCCGACGGTTACCCCGACAAAGCCGAAAGATGGGTGAATAGCGGCGCGCTCCTCAATCGCCTGAATTTCGCACTGGCCATTGCGACGAATCACGCGCCCGGCACGCAGGTGGATTTAAGCGGCGTCTTTGGAGAAAAAGCGCCGGCCGATCCGGATGCGGCTCTTGATCGCGCGCTGCAAGTATTTCTCGATGGGCAAGTGACCCCACAGACGCGCCACTCGCTCGACGCCCGCCTTCACGACCCGAATATCGTGCAAGCCCGGCTCGATGATCCCATTGAGCACGTGAACGAGGGCCTGCTCGCAGGATTGGTCTTGGGCACGCCGGAATTTCAGCAGCGGTAGGTGATGCAAAGCCAATTGCGCGTATTGACGAAATAAAGGAAACACGCCATGAAAATTTCGCGACGATATTTCTTGAAGGGTGGCGGCATCGCGATGGTTGGCATGGCCTCCATGCCTGCGTTTTTGCAGCGTGCCGTGGCCTCCGCTGCGACGCCAAGCAAAAAGAAAATGGTGGTGCTCTTCCAGCGCGGCGCGGTGGACGGGCTCAACGTAGTCGTACCGTTTGCCGAGCCAGAATACTACCGTCTGCGGCCAACCATCGCTATTCCGCAACCGAAAAGCGGCGCGCAGGGCGCTGCCATCGACCTGGACGGTTTCTTCGGCCTGCATCCCAGCCTTCAACCGCTGCAGCCGCTATTTCAAAATGGCCAGCTCGCCGTTGTGCAGGCTGTCGGCTCGCCCGATCCCTCTCGCTCGCATTTTGACGCGCAGGATTTTATGGAATCGGGCACTCCAGGTGTGAAATCCACCGAAGACGGCTGGCTAAATCGTGCCATGCAAAACATGCCAGAGCGCCAAGCCTCGCCGTTTCGCTCTGTGGCATTCGGTCCGTATTTGCCGCTCACCTTACAGGGAGCCGCGCCCGCGATCGCCATTCCCGACCTCAAGCAATTCAAAATGTACGGGCCGCCGCAAACTGTGGAAGGCGGATTCGAGGCCATGTACGCGCAAGCCGTTAACATGGAACTGCGCGGCGTGGCCAGCGACACATTCGAAGCGGTCGATATGCTGAAGAAAATTGATCCCGAGGGGTATCAACCGGAAAACGGCGCCGCGTATCCCACCAGCCGTTTTGGGCGCAGCTTGCAGGAAATTGCCGAGCTGTTCAAAGCCGATGTGGGACTGGAGGTTGCATTCCTCGATAGCGGCGGCTGGGATCATCATGTGGCCGAAGGGGGCGCGGAAGGACGCCTCGCCAATCTGCTGCGCGATCTGGGGCAGGGAATGGCGGCGTTTCACCAGGATATGGGCGAACGCATGGCCGATATCGTGTTTGTCAGCATGTCCGAGTTTGGACGAACTGCTCATGAAAACGGCAGCGGCGGCACCGACCACGGCCACGCGAATTGCATGTTTGTGATGGGCGGCTCGGTGAAAGGCGGTAAAGTGTATGCGAGCTGGCCTGGTATGAGCGACGGCCAGCTCTACCAGAATCGCGACCTCGCCGTGACCACGGATTACCGCAGCGTTCTGAGCGAGATCGTTTCAAACCATCTGGGTGATCGCGCCCTCGAACTGGTTTTTCCGGGCTTCGCAGCCGACCAGAAGCAACAATTCGGTCTGATCAGGGCGTAGATTGTCGGACCCACCTAAAGCAGTGCACTCAAATCAGTGCACTGCGGCACTGTAAGAGAATCAGCCTATTGCACCGTTACGGTAATGGTGACTGGCGCGGGGTCCGTCACAGTAGTTGATCCTTGCGCACTCGCTGTCGGAGTCGCTGTGACGATGTATGTCCGCGGCTGAGCGGTTTTCGTCTTAGTGGTATTCGTCCCGCCGCAGGCCATCAACGAGCCCGCCAGTGCGATAGGGACCGCCAAAATCAAAAGGGCCATCAATCGTCTCTTGCGCGAAATAAAAGGCAGCCCTATCAGAAACGCGCAGAACATTACGGTGCCGCCGCTCTTCCACGGATTCGCCAGAGCACGATTCGCCGCGTCTGCGTTGGTTGTAATGGTCAACGTAGACGTTCCCGTGGCTCCTGATGCCACGGTGACCGGGGTCGCGCTGGCCGTGACGTTCGCCGCCGTGCCATCCGTCGAAGTGACGCTGGTCGTAAATGAAACTGTTCCAGCGTAATCGGTTGAGGCTACGGTAAGCGTGTCCGTTCCGGTGGCGCCGACGTTCATGGAAAGTGTGGGAGTTGTAGCCGTAACGGTGTAGGACCCTGCTGAGACTGAACTCGTTGCACCGCTCAACGCAATCGTCTGGGTCGTCGGCGTCGAATTGTCAGTCAGCACCATGCTCCCGGTAATATTGCCGGCGCTCTGCGGAGCGAACTCAATGCCAAGAACGCAGCTTTCTCCGCCATTCAGCGTGTCGCTCGACGTGGTGCATGAGGTGCCCGACCCTCCCAAAGAGAAATTCGAGGGGACGCTGATCTGGCTGATTGTAAGAGGTGCGCTGCCGATATTCATCACCGTGACATTCTGCGAAGCGCTCGCCGCTCCCGCCTGAGTGGAGGGGAACGTTAGCGAAGGCGCATCGAAGACATCCGCCTTGCGTATAACGGCGTTTTGGGAGTCGGCGATATAGAGATTCCCGTCTTGATCCAGGAAAATATTGAAAGGCGCATTCAAATCCGCGCTCGAAGCGGCTCCTCCATCTCCGCTGTAACCGGCGGTTCCCGTGCCCACGACGGTCGAGATGTTTCCGGTAGAGGCATTGACCACACGAATCACGTTGCTGTTGTAGTCGGAGATATAAAGGTCGCCTGCGGCATCCGCTCGTACGCCGCGAGGACTATTCAACTCAGCGCTGATCGCCAAGCCGCCGTCGCCCGTGTCTCCGGCTGCGCCTGGTGTGCCTGCTACCGTCGAAATCGGATTCGGGGTCGTCCCTGTGAGCAGGGTTTTGCGGACGATGTGATTGCCGGTGTCCGCCACGTAAATGAAATTGGCGGCGTCCATGTCCAAACCTGTGGGGTCGTTCAGTTCGGCGCTGGTGTTGCCTTCACCGTCGCCGTTGTAGCCCTGGGTGCCGTCTCCTACCTGCGTGATCGTGTTGTATCCCACGCGATTAATGGTGCGCACTCGGTTATCCAGCTCGTCCGCGATATGCAGATTCTGCGCATGGCAAAACACCAAGCCAACCGGAGTATTCAGCGTTATCTGATTGCCCGGGCATCCGTCACCCACGGAATTTGTGGCTGCGGCGCATACTGGAGGGGGCGTTCCGCCAGCCGGGTAGTATTGCCCCGCGTACGTGGAGATAATTCCCGCTGTGGTCACCATCCGGACCACGTTATTGTTCGTGTCCGAAATGTAGACGTACCCAGCTCCATCCACGACCACGTCCATTGGGCCATTGAGTTCGGCGTTGATAGCAGGTCCGCCGTCGCCTGAGAATCCCGCCGTGCCTGTGCCGGCAAACGTCGAGATCACTCCTGCCGAAGTCACTTTATAAACTTTGTTCGCCTGCTGGTCCGCGATGTAGTAATTTCCAAATCCGTCAATCGCGATTCCCGTAGGGCCGGCTAATTGTGCGTTGGTGGCTTGGCCCGTGATCCCTCCCGTGCCGCCGCCTGCGAACGTGGAAACGACGCCTGGAGCGAAACCTAACATCGGCTGGCTGCCCGCGCCGTCCAGCGAGATGCTCAGCAGCATGTTGCCATTCGGGTCGCTAACCACCACCGACCCTTGCCGCCTGCCAGCCTGGGTCGGCTGGAACTGCACTTCAACTGTGCACGTGCCTGCGGTCACGTTCGGGCAAGTGGTGCCACCCGCTACCGCAGTGAAATCAAGATTGGGCGCGCCCAGAGTCAAAACCGAAACGCTTCCTAGAGTAGTGCCCGACGGAACGCTAATGGAAAACGTCTGCGTCCCTGGCGCCTTGAAGATCTCAGTCGCAGGGGTGGCGGTCACCTGGGCTGACGCTGGCGATGCCATGCCCACAGAACAGACAGCGAGTATTACAAGTATTAAGACTGTTAAAACGTGGACCGGAAAGGCGGCTCGAAAATACTCCCAGCGACTGCTGCTCGGCATCTTGAAAGCTCCTTCGCGCTCGAGACCGGGACAATGAGCGATGGCAAGTGGCAAGATTCCAGAACTTGATTTGGATTGGCTCCGTTCACTGCTTCGTGGACTACTTTCATGATCCACAAGGGTGGATGTACCTGCGGCTGGGGCCAATCGAAGAAAGCCAGTAAAAACGGCTCAGGGAATGTGTGCACGCCGCATAGGCCGCAGAGGCAAAAAAAGGGGAGGGCATCAGCCCTCCCCTTTTTGAGTTTACGAAAGGAAGCCGCTTGGCGGCGCAGCCCCTGGCCTACGCTCCCACTTTCTCGCGGGCCGGTTCCGCTGGCTTGATCTCTTCGCTGACGCGGATGCGCATCCCAAAGAACGAGCGGTACACGAAGAAGAACGAGATCAGGAAGAACACGCCGGCCAGGATGTGCGTCAGCTCCGCGTTTTTCGATGCCAGTTCCACCGCCAGTTCGACTGCCAGCAATCCAAACAGCGTCGTGAATTTGATGACCGGGTTCAGCGCCACCGAAGAAGTGTCCTTGAACGGATCGCCGACCGTGTCGCCAATCACCGTGGCATCGTGCAGCGGAGTCCCTTTCTGCTTCAGTTCCACTTCCACGATCTTCTTGGCGTTGTCCCAAGCGCCGCCGGCATTAGCCATGAAGATGGCCTGGTACAGACCGAACGCCGCGATGGAAATCAGGTAGCCGATGAAGAAGAACGGTTCGACGAACGCAAACGAGAGCGCCGCGAAAAAGACCGCGAAGAAAATGTTCCACATGCCCTTTTGCGCGTAGAGCGTGCAGATCTCCACCACTTTCTTGCTGTCGGCGATCGACGCTTTCTCGATTCCTTCCAGCTTGATGTTGGCCTTGATGAACTCAACCGCGCGATAGGCGCCAGTTGTCACCGCTTGTGTGGAAGCGCCGGTGAACCAGTAAATCATGGCGCCGCCGGAAATCAACCCCAGCACGAAGGGAGCATGCAGCAGCGAAAGCTTGCTGACGTTTGTCGTGAGGCCGTTCGTCAGCGCCATGATGATTGAAAAGATCATCGTGGTCGCGCCCACCACGGCCGTGCCGATCAGCACCGGCTTGGCCGTCGCCTTAAACGTGTTGCCCGCTCCGTCGTTGGCTTCGAGCAAGTCCTTGGCGCGCTGGAAGTTCACGTCCATGTTGAAGTCGCGCTTCAGTTCGGCCTTGACGTTCGGCACTTGCTCGATCAGCGAAAGCTCGTACACCGATTGCGCGTTGTCTGTCACCGGCCCGTACGAATCGACGGCGATCGTCACCGGCCCCATGCCTAGGAACCCGAACGCCACCAGACCAAATGCGAATACAGGCGCGGCGATCATCACGTGTTCCAGTCCGCCCAAGCTGACCAAGTAGCCGACGGCCATCAGAATCACCATTACCAGCCCCAGGTAGTACGCCGAAAAGTTGCCGGCCACGAAGCCGGACAAAATTCCCAGCGACGCCCCGCCTTCGCGCGCCGACGTCACCACTTCGCGCACGTGCCGCGATTCCACCGACGTGAACACTTTCACCAGTTCGGGAATAATCGCGCCCGCCAAGGTTCCACACGAGATGATGGTCGAAAGCTTCCACCACTGCGTCGGATCGCCGCCCAGATCGGGGATGATGAAATACGAAATCAGGTAGGTCAGCGCGATGGACACCAACGAGGTGATCCACACCAGAGACGTTAAAGGCGACTCGAAATTCATCTCGTCGGCCTTACCGTAGCGCGCCTTGGCGATGGACGCGTTCAGGAAGTAGGCCACCGATGCCGCTACCAGCATGGCGATGCGTATCACGAAGATCCATACCAGCAATTCCACCTGCACCACCGGGCTCTTGACGCCTAGCAAGATGAACGTGATCAGCGCCACGCCAGTGACGCCGTAAGTCTCGAATCCGTCCGCGCTCGGTCCCACCGAATCGCCCGCATTGTCGCCCGTGCAATCGGCGATCACGCCAGGATTGCGCGCGTCGTCTTCCTTGATCTTGAACACGATCTTCATCAGGTCCGCGCCGATGTCAGCAATCTTCGTGAAGATGCCCCCGGCGATGCGCAACGCCGCCGCGCCCAGCGATTCGCCGATAGCGAAGCCGATGAAGCACGCGCCCGCGTAGCTCACCGGAACGAACAGCAGAATGATCATCATCATCAGCAATTCAACGCTGATCAGCATCATGCCGATGCTCATCCCGGCCCGCAGCGGAATCTCATACAGAGGAAATGGCTTGCCGGGAAGGCTTGCGAACGCCGTTCGCGAATTCGCGAACGTGTTCACGCGAATTCCAAACCACGCCACGCCGTAGCTCCCGCAAATGCCCAGAACGCTGAACGCCAGAATCACGACCACCGAAGTGACCGAATCGTGTAGCAGCACCCCGAAGTACAGCAGAATCACGGCCGCGATGAAGAGCCACAGCAGCACCAAAAATTTACCTTGGGTGATCAGGTACGTTTTGCACGTTTCGTAGATCAGCTCGGAAACCTCGAGCATGGCGCGGTGCACCGGCAAATTCTTCAGCCGCACGTAGATGGTCAGTCCAAAAGCCAGTCCGAAAAAGCAGAAGAGAATTCCCCAGACCAATAGGAGGTGGCCGTTCACGCCCAAAAAGTTCACTTTCGAAAGGTCGGGCAGTTTTAAATCCGCTTCGCCGCCGGCGCTTTGCGCCCGAACCACGCCCGCATTCAATAGCGCGAAGCTTAGAGTTGCGGCGCAGGCGGCCAGCACTCTCTTACCTTGACCGCGGAACAGTCCTGCGGCTGCGCGTAGGGTTTCCATCAATAATCCTCCGTCGACAAGTTCATCTGGGGATACTTGGGCGTTCTTTTGGGAAAGACCTTTCGCCGAATACCTTTACAGCCGGGATCTCGTACGTCCGCACCTGCAACTTTGCCGTCCCAGCCCGCAAATGCTTTCGTCCCCCCGAAGTGGAAGACTCCCTGAGTGAGAGCCTAGGTGCGAAAAGTCACTTCACGAAGTTACTTTTCTAGCAGGAAACGCCCGTTTCGTCAATCGGGCCTGCTCGCCAGGATCGGAGTTGCCTCGACGCTCCCAATCAGCAAAATATCATGGACTGGAGCGTGATTTTACGGGTCTAAACTTCCAACCAAAGCGGACGTCGTTCTTGGTCCAGCACGAATACCAGAACTTTACCGTCCACCTGTAGCACGGTGCCGGGGTCTTGTAGTTCTAAGTATGGGTAGTGCCGGAGTTTTTCAGCGGCGCGTTTCTCTATGTCTTCTGGCAAGGCGTAGGCCATTAGATATCTCCGTTTTACGCAGAGCTGATTGTACCGTAGTCGAACCGGCGTGGAGATCAAACGGTAGCTCCGTCCAGTCTGCACGAGCCGAAGATTGTTTCGACCGCCATGCTAAAATCCTGCGATGGCCAATCGCAAAATTTCTCCCGGAGGCACGATCAACGGAGTGGTAGAGCTGCCCGGCGACAAATCCATCTCCCATCGCTATGCGATCATCGCCGCGCTGGCTGAGGGCCACAGCGAAATTTCGAATTACGCTTCGGCGGCCGATTGCCGCAGCACGCTCGAATGTCTCCGCCGCCTCGGCATCGAAATCGAAACCAAACAGGGCGTGGTTCACGTTGCGGGCAAAGGGCTGAACGGCCTGCAAGAATCTCGCAAGCCGCTCGACGCTGAAAATTCCGGAACGACCATGCGCATGCTTTCCGGCGTGCTCGCCGGCCAGCCGTTTCGCTCTACGATCACCGGTGACGAATCCCTCCGCCGCCGTCCGATGCGACGCATCATCGACCCGCTGCGCCAAATGGGCGCTGAGATTCACGGCGACGACCGCGGCTGCGCGCCGATTGAAATTCGCGGCGGAAATCTTCACGCGATCGACTACACGCCGCCCACTCCTAGCGCGCAGGTAAAATCCGCAATTCTGTTTGCCGGCTTATATGCGGACGGCGTCACCACCGTCCACGAATCCGTCTGCACCCGCGACCATACCGAACTCACGCTGCGCGAATTCGGCGCCAATGTCGAGATCTCGCGCGGCACGATCCGCATTCATCCGCGCCCCAAGCTCACCGCGCGCCGCCTGATCGTGCCCGGCGATCTTTCCGGAGGTGTTTTCCTGATGGCCGCCGCGCTAATTCTTCCGGAATCTTCGCTCATGCTTCACAACGTCGGCCTGAATCCAACGCGCAGCCGCGTGCTCGATTTCCTAATCTCCATCGGCGCGAAGATTCACGTTCCCAACTTGGTCTCGCGCGATGGCGAACTGGTAGGAGATGTTTCGGTGAACTACGCACCGCTCGTCGGCGGTGAAATTGCCGGAGCGCAAGTGGCGGAAATGATCGACGAGCTTCCCATGCTCGCCGCTCTCGGCCCGTTCACGGAGAAGGGAATTGAGATTCACGATGCGCAGGAATTGCGCGTGAAGGAAAGCGACCGCATCGCCACGCTTGCTGCCGGTCTTCGCGCCATGGGCGCGCGCGTGGAGGAATTTCCCGACGGCCTCTTTGTAGCAGGACGGAAAGGGCGCGCAGGACGGGAAGTACGCGAAGGACGCCCCTCTGGAAAATCGACCGGCGCGCCGGAAGGCGCCGCAAACGCACCGGAAGGTGCTACAAAAAGGTTGCGCGGCGCCACCGTCGATCCGCAAGGCGATCATCGCATCGCCATGGCGCTCTCCGTCGCCGCGCTCGGTGCCGAAGGCAAAACCACCATCCGCGACGCCGAATGTGTCGGCGTCTCTTTCCCCGAATTTTTCGCCACCCTCGAACGCCTCCGCGGCGCCTCCTAGGTTTTGAATTTTCGGGTGCGGTCGATAAGAACGAAGGCGTTGTCAAGAGACACTTATTTGCTGCAGTGCCTTTCAGCATCGCGTGACGATCAGAGTGGTTGGAGGACCGAAGCTCTGAAACTCACACGGTGAATCAGCTTGCGGCGG
>JBOGNC010000087.1:0-14755 GCA_050747045.1 Candidatus Acidiferrales bacterium
GTACCTGCGCCTGCCCCGGCGCCTCAGGCTGCTCCCGCTCCGGCTCCCCCGCAGCCCGTGCAGTTGCAAGTCCCCGCCGGGAGCACCATCACCATCCGCATGATCGACTCCGTCGATTCGTCAGTGAACCAGCCCGGCGAAATCTTCCACGCGTCCCTCGATCAGCCGCTCGTCGTCGGAGACCGGGTTGCCGTTCCTAAAGGCGCCGACGTGTACGTTCGCCTGACCAGCGCCAGTTCCGCAGGTCGCGTGACCGGCACCAGCGAACTTCGCCTCGAACTCGTCAAACTCGAGTTTCAAGGCCAGTCGTATCCGTTGGTCAGCAGCACCTACAGTCTGAACGGCGCGTCGCGCGGCAAAGACACCGCAAAAAAGGTCGGCGTTGGAGCAGTGCTCGGGACGCTCATCGGCGCGATCGCAGGCGGTGGCAAAGGCGCCGCGATCGGCGCTGGCGCCGGTGCTGCGGGTGGCGGCGTCTACCAAGGATCCACGCACGGTCAGCAGGTACGCATCCCCTCGGAGACCAAGCTCGATTTTCAACTTGAGCAGCCCGTCTCCGTTACGGTCATGCCCCCGATGAACTCGCAGTAACGGCGCGCTCCTGGCCTGAGCCGGAAAGCCGCTATTTAGCAGGTAAATTATGGATTGGATGCATCCCCTCGCCGATGCTACGCTTACGCGATCCTTTTGCCCCTTGAGGCTTCTCGATGAAGCTGTTGGGATTTCTGCTCTTGCTGGCAGGTTGGCTGCTCGTTCTCACCGCGATTGTGCTGCTGCCGTCCGCGTCTGCGCGAGCCGCGTTCGTGCTCGCTGGAATGGCTGTTGAGTTTCTCGGATTCGCTCTCGTGATTCGTGCTCACTTGCTGTCGCCGGGTGAGCTCCGCTGATGCCCGGCGCGGAGGGTGTCCCGGCTTTCTCCATCGCTGCGTCGGTGCTGTGCCTGCTGTTCATCTGCATAGTGCCGCTTGCGGCTGCGGGGCTCGCGTTGATGAACACGGGGCTCGGTCGCTTGCGTAGCGCAGCGCATGCCATGATGTCTTCTCTGTGCGTTTTCTCTATTGCCGTGCTGGTATACTTTTTTTGGGGCCAATCGTGGCAAGGGTTTTCAGGAGAGCCGGCGCACCTTGTAGTTTTGGATGGCAAAGCTTGGAGCTGGCTCGCCAACGGTTCGATGTTCCTGCGGCATCTCCCCCTATCGGGCTCGCCCGCTTCGCTGGCGGCTCTGCTTGGCATGGTCACCGTGGGAGTGGTCGCGCTCATCCCGCTCGGCAGCGGCGCGGATCGCTGGAAGCTGTTCGCTGCCTGCATTTCCACGGTGCTCCTAGCCGGATTCGCGTTCCCGATTTTCGCCCACTGGGCTTGGGGCGGCGGTTGGCTCGCTCAACTCGGCACAAACTACGGCATTGGCCGCGGCTTCATCGACGCTGGTGGCTCGGGTACGATTGCCACAGTCGGCGGATTGTCTGCCCTGGCGATCGCCTGGATTCTCGGTCCGCGTCAGGGAAAGTACCCGCTCGACGGCATGCCCGCAGCGATTCCCGGCCACAACGCCATCTTCGTGCTGTTCGGCTGCTTCCTCGCGCTCCTCGGTTGGTGGGGCCTGAATTCCGCCGGAGCTCTGCTTTACGCAGGCGTTCCGCCGGGCCGCGTCGTTCTCGTCATCGTCAATACCAGCCTTTCTGCTGCAGCGGCCGCTCTCACGATTGCGATCTGCACCAGCGTTCGCTTCGGCCGTCCGGACGCGTCGCTCACCGCCAATGGCTGGATGGGCGGCCTGGTGGCCAGCAGCGCCGCGTGTCCTTTCGTCGCCCCTCTCGCCTCCGTAGCTATCGGCATTGTCGCCGGTGTGCTCGTCGCACTATCAGTCGAATGGATCGAGCTGCGTCTTTCCGTGGACGATCCCGGCGGCTCCATCTCGGCCTTTGCCATCTCTGGGATTTGGGGCCTTCTATCCGTCGCGATTTTCGGCCGCCTTCCCGCTGGCGCGATCGAGCCCGGCGAACTCATGTCTGCGCATTCCGGCCAATGGCTCGCGCAATTCATTGGTATCGCCACTCTGATCGGCTTCATTTTTCCTCTTGCTTACATAACCAACTGGCTTCTCAACCGATTTGTTCCCCAGCGAGTGGCTGCCGAAGGCGAGCGCCAGGGACTGGATCTCTATGAACTGGGTGCAGGCGCATATCCCGAAGCCGTCACGCATGGCGATGAGTTTTCGCGTCGCAGTTAGCGGTTCCGTCCGCGTTGTCTCGCCTGTGTTGAAATTGCCGCTTCTCGTTGCGTTACTCGGATGCGGCGCGGCCTTCGCACAATCTCCACCGCCCACTGTTCCGAAGATTCCCCCGGCATCTCCTCCGCCACTTCTCCTCACTGTTCATGCTTCTTCCGTGCCCCCCCCGCCCTGTGTCCAGCCCTTTCCGATGGTGGAGTGGCAGGACTACAAGGGCCCGTACGCCGACGTCGTCGCATTCTTCGGCAAGAAGCTCGAAGTCAAATCCTCATCCCCCCATGGGGCCATTTACAAAACGGGGTCCGTCTTGTGCACACTCACCACCAAAGGAAAAGCCAAATTGTTTGTGAACGACTTTACGAACCCGGTCACATTCGTAGGCGCCGCTTTCAACGCCGGTATCGATCAAGCCCAAAACGGCGATCCCCGCTTCGGTCAGGAATTCGGCGGCTACGCGAAGCGGTTCGGCGCAATGGTTGCGGATGACGCGAACGGCGCGTTTTTCAAAGATCTTTTCTATCCCACCGTCTTTTCGCAAGATCCGCGCTACTACCGCCTCGGTCGCGGCGGCACCGGCCGCCGCATCATTCATGCCCTCAGTCATGCAGTGATCGCGCACAACGACCACGGAGCGCCTGACTTCAACTACACCGAATGGCTCGGTACTGCCACCAGCGTCGCGCTCTCCAGCACATACCACGGCAACCGCTCGCACGGCGTTCCTCCCTACATCGAAGGCGGTGCGATTGGTATTGCCACCGACTCAGGTTTTGATATCCTTCGCGAATTTTGGCCCGATTTCGTTCACAAGCTCAAGCTCCCCTTCCGTACGCCGCGCCAACCACCGACGTAGACTCGATTCGCCGCTCTGCCACGATTGCGAGCTTAAATCCGCCCCGCCAAATTGACTCTCCGCCACCGTGCGGTTAGCATGGTGTTTCCGCTGATCTGCTCCGCTTCGGGCTACAATTGGTGTGCCCTGGCGAATACGGCCGGCGTTCTTGCATATATGGAAACCGTCTCACGGGATCAAAACATCCTCGACCGCATCGTCGAGAAGCGCCGCGAAACCATTTCGCACCGCAAACGCGTTTTGCCGGACGTGGCCCTCAAGCTCGCCGCCGAAAAAGCAGGTCCACCGCGCGATTTTTCCGCCGCTCTGCGCCGCGATGCCATCAACATCATCGCTGAGCTGAAAAAAGCCTCTCCTTCGCGCGGCCTCATTCGCGAAAACTATGCGCCCGCCGATCTCGCTTCGCTTCTCCAACGCTTCAGCGCCGCTGCCCTCTCCGTTCTCACCGAAGAGGATTTCTTCCTCAGCTCGCTCGCCGATCTGAAAGCGGCTCGCAAAGTCACGCAGATTCCCGTCTTGCGCAAAGACTTCATCGTCGATCCCTGGCAGGTCTGGGAATCGCGCGCCGCCGGAGCAGATGCCTTTCTCCTGATCGTCGCCATCCTCGATGACGATTTGCTGCGCGAACTCCTCGCCCTCGGCCGCTCTCTCAAAATGGAGCCGCTCGTCGAAGTCCATTCGCGCGCTGAGCTCGATCGCGCCGTTTCCGCCGGGGCGCGCATCATCGGCGTCAACAATCGCGATCTGCGCGATTTCAGCGTCCGCATTGATACTTCTCTTGAATTGATCGATTCGATCCCGGACGATTGCATCGCCGTCAGTGAATCGGGCCTGCGCTCGCATGACGATCTCGCACGCCTTCGTGGCGCCGGATTTGATGCGTTCTTGATCGGCGAGCGCCTGATGGACTCCGCCGATCCCGCCGCGCCTTTGCGCGACTTACTTGGCGCAGCAGGTGCCGGCGCGTCGGCAAATGGCGCCAGCAACAAACTGGACTGAAGCAGCCGGAGATGCGCCGAGTGCGAATTAAAATTTGCGGCATTACGAATCTGACCGACGCGCGACGCGCCATCGCCAGCGGAGCCGATTTCCTCGGCTTTAATTTCTATCCGCCCAGCCCGCGTTACGTCGCTCCGGCGAAAGCGCGTCGCATTGTAAAAAAACTGCCGAAAGGTATCGCCGCCGTCGGAGTCTTCGTGAACGAACCGGAAGAAAAGATGCTCGAAATTGCGCGCACGGTCGGCCTAAAGTACCTGCAACTCCACGGTGACGAATCTCCCGCCGAAGTCGCGCGTCTCCAACGCGCTTTCCCGGTCATCAAGGCCGTGCGCGTGAAAAAGCCGTTCCACGCCGCCCAGCTTTCCCGCTACCGAAACGCCAACGCGCTGCTCCTTGACGGTTTCGATCGCCGCCGTCGCGGCGGAACCGGCAATTCGTTCGACTGGAAAATCGCGCGCCGCGCCAATTCCGGCGCACGCATCTTCGTCGCCGGTGGCCTCGCGCCAGAAAATGTCGCGGACGCCATTCGCGTCGCCAAGCCCTATGCAGTCGACGTTTCCAGCGGCGTCGAATCCCGTCCCGGCAAAAAAGATCCCGCGCGGCTCAAGGCTTTTGCCCGCGCCGTGCAATCAGCACAAAGGACCGCATCGTGAGCGCCATCGCATCCGTTACTGAAATCGTTCCCGATCTCCGCGGCCGCTACGGCCCGTACGGCGGTCGTTACGTCCCTGAAACTCTCGTCGCCCCGCTCGAAGAGCTCGAGCGCGTCTACTCCGAAGCCTGCGCCGATCCCAAATTTCACGTTGAGCTAGACTCCCTCCTCCATGATTTCGCCGGCCGCCCCACGCCGCTGCAATTCGCCGAACGCCTCACCGCGCATCTCGGCGGCGCGCGCATTTACATCAAGCGCGAAGACCTGCTGCACACCGGAGCGCACAAAATCAATAATTGCCTCGGCCAGGGACTTCTCGCCGTACGCATGGGCAAAAAGCGCGTGATCGCCGAAACCGGCGCCGGCCAACACGGCGTCGCTACTGCCACCGTAGCCGCGCGCCTTGGCCTTTCCTGCACCGTTTACATGGGCACCGAGGACATGGACCGCCAGCGCCTCAACGTCAATCGCATGCGCCTGCTTGGCGCGGAAGTGATCGGCGTCGATGCCGGCAGCCGCACGCTGAAAGATGCCATCAATGAAGCCATGCGCGATTGGGTCACCAACGTCCGCGGATCCCACTATCTGCTCGGCTCAGTCCTCGGCGCGCATCCCTATCCGCAAATCGTGCGCGATTTTCATAAAATCATCGGCGAGGAAGCGCGCGAACAAATTCTGAAGAAAGAGAATCGCCTGCCCGATTGGCTTTTCGCCTGCGTCGGCGGCGGCTCCAATGCCATCGGCCTGTTCAACGCATTTCTCGCCGACGAATCCGTAAAGATGGTCGGTGTCGAAGCCGGTGGCCGCGGCCACACTCTCGGCGATCACGCAGTACGCCTCGCTGCTGCGAACGGTTTCTCGGGCGCCCGCCCCGGCGTCCTCCAGGGCACCTACAGCTACGTCCTGCAAACGCAGGACGGCCAAATCGCCACCACGCATTCCATTTCCGCCGGCCTCGATTATCCAGCCGTCGGCCCCGAGCACGCCTGGCTCTCCGACATCGGCCGCGCCGAATACACCGCCGTCTCCGACGAAGACGCGATCGATGCCGCCAAGGCGCTCGCACGCCTCGAAGGCATCATCCCCGCGCTCGAATCCGCGCACGCCGTCGCCGAACTCATTCGCCGCGCGCCCAAAATGAAAAAAAACGAACTCGTCATCATCAATCTTTCCGGACGCGGCGATAAGGACATGGAAACTCTCTCGCGCTATGTCTGAATCCGCCATCTCGAAATCCGCCCCCGTAGCAACTGCATCCCAACCCGCTGCCCCCGGCAGGCCCGGGAGAATTGGCCAGCGCTTTCGCGAACTCGCTGGTCGCGGCGAACTCGGCCTGGTCGCTTACGTAACAGCTGGAGATCCTTCGCTCGATGCCACCGAGCAAATCGTCCTGGCCGCCGCCGAAGCCGGCGCGGATGTGATCGAACTCGGCGTTCCGTTCAGCGATCCCGTTGCCGACGGTCCCACCATCCAGCGTGCCAGCGATCGCGCTCTTCGCGCCGGTACCACTCTCGCCGGAATCGTCGGCCTCGTTCGCAGCCTTCGCGTGCGCACACAGGTCCCGCTGATCCTCTTCAGCTATTTCAATCCGATTTTGCAAATGGGACTCGAAAAATTCGCGGAGGCTGCCGCATCAGCAGGTGCCGATGGCGTCCTCGCCACCGATTTGACTCCCGAGGAAGCGGACGACTATCGCGCCGCCATGCGCGCCCGCAATCTCGACACCATCTTTCTCGCCGCGCCCACTTCCACCGACGAACGCCTCGCCAAAATCGCCGCGTGTTCCAACGGTCTTCTCTACCTGATTTCGCGCACTGGCGTCACCGGCACGCGCGCCGCGCTCCCCGAAGACTTGCCCGCTCTCGCTCGCCGTGTGCGCCGTTTCACCAAGCTTCCGCTCGCCGTCGGCTTCGGTATCTCGCAGCCCGAGCACGTCTCCGTTCTCGGCGGCATCGCCGACGCGGCTGTGGTCGGCTCGGCCATCGTCGCCGAAATCGAAAAATCCGTCAGCGCCAAGGAGGCCGCCGCCAACGTCGCCCTCCTCATTCGCTCCCTAAAAGATGCCGCGCGATCCGGCATCAGCCGAAGAACATCGACAGATACGAATATATAGGGCCCTATGAACATGTAATGGATCATCATTGGAGCGACCGAATGTACCCGCATCTCGCAGGCCTCTTCATGGCTCAAGTGACCGCGGCTCCTAGCGCCGCGCCTTCTGGAACCGCGGCGGCGATCTGGCACGTCCTGAACAGCCAGGTGCTCCTAACACTGCTGACGGTAGGCCTCGGTGGATTGCTTGCAGCGTGGCTGACCGCAAAATGGCAACGAAAATCAGAGCTTTTCAAAACCAGGATTGAGGCCATTAAGACGCTTTTGGAACAACACAAAGAGCTCGGCGATGCGCTCGAAACTGGTGAACCCCAAGGGGACAAGCAGTCCGTCTATCGCGTCAATCTGTCGCTCGCATTCCTTTCGTCTCTGTTTCCAGGGAAAGCCGAGCGAGACTGTGTGATGACTTACTATGACGCACTTACGAAAACCATTGCCGAACCCGAACGCGACAAGAGGGTTGAACTGGGACGCCAAGCAGGACTGGAGTTAAGAACCCTCATGAAACAACTAGTGAAGCGCACAGGAATCACAAAATAAAGCCGGAGGATCTGTGGACAAGCGCGTTTCCAATGCCGAAGCCGTAATCAGCCGCGTAAAAGATGGCGCCACGATCCTCATGGGCGGGTTCGGCTCCTGCGGTGTCGCTGAAAACCTCATCGATGCGCTTGTCAAGCTTGCCGCCAAAAATCTCACTCTCGTCTCCAATAATCCCGGCACCGATAGTTACGGCAACGGCCTGCTGATCGGCAATCGCCAGGTGAAAAAGTTCATTGGCAGCTACGTGGGCAGCAACAAAACCTTCGAAAAGCTGGCGCTCGGCGGTGAAATTGAAATGGAGCTGAATCCACAAGGCACGCTCGCAGAACGTATGCGCGCAGCCGGCGCCGGTATTCCCGCGTTTTTCACTCCCACCGGCTTCGGCACCATGGTCGCCGAAGGCCTGGAAGTCCGCGAATTCAAGGGCCGCCCGCACGTTCTCGTTCCCTCGCTGCGCGGCGATTTCGCCTTTGTGAAGGCCTGGAAGGGCGACCGTTGGGGCAATCTCGTCTACCGCAAAACCGCGCGCAATTTCAACGCCGTCGTCGCCACCGCAGCCGATTACGTGATCGCCGAAGTCGAGGAACTCGTCGAACTCGGACGTCTCGATCCCGATTCCATCCACACGCCGGGCATTTACGTGGACGCAATATTCCAGGGCAAGAACTACCGGAAGCCCACCGAGCGCGGTCCCAAGCGCAAACGTAAGGAGTGATTCGAGCAATGCCGCCACAAATCGACAAACGCGAACTCATCGCCCGCCGCGTGGCCCAGGAAATGCGCGACGGTTTCTACGTCAACCTCGGCATCGGCATTCCCACTCTGATTCCCAATTTTCTTCCGTCCGGCATCGACGTGATCATGCAATCCGAAAACGGCATGCTCGGCGTCGGCCCATATCCTTACGAGGGCGAGGACGATCCCGATCTCGTCAACGCCGGCAAAGAACCGGTCACTGAAATTCCCGGCTGCTGTTACTTCTCCAGCTCCGATTCCTTCGCCATGATCCGCGGCGGACATATCGACGTCAGCGTCCTCGGTGCCCTGCAAGTCGACGAAAAGGGCAATCTCGCCAACTGGGCCGTTCCCGGCAAAATGCTGAAAGGTATGGGCGGCGCGATGGACCTCGTCGCCGGCACCAAACGCGTAATCATTGCCATGGAGCACGCCACCAAAGAGGGCCAGCCGAAAATCATGACGAAGTGCACGCTACCGCTCACTGGCCTCGGAGTCGTCGATCTAATCGTTACCGATCTGGCCGTAATCAAAGTCACGCAGCAGGGCCTCGAGCTGTTCGAACTGGCGCCCGGCGAAACTCCCGAATCCGTGCAGAAATTGACGCAACCTATGCTGCACGTCTCGCCGCAGCTAAAAACGATTTCCGTTTAGGCGTTTGCAGGCTTGGTGCCGATGTCAGCGACAGGAGCCTTGGTCGGAGCTTTGGCTGCGACAAAATCGTTCCTGAAATAAAGCGGCTTTAGCCGCTGAGGTCAATATTTTCAAGCTTGCGAAATCGCGAACCGAACTCAAAATCGCCAGCTCGCTCGCGAATTCCGTGCGCCGTCGAGCGCTCTGCGTTAGCATGTTTCATCTGGGACATTGAGGAGCCCAATGGATCCGCATTCGATCGTGGTTGTCAGTCTGCACAGCCCCAAGGAACGCGTCTGGGGCGAGCTTCTCAGCGTTTCTGGCGCCGGCGTCACGCTGCGCGGCATCGATCTCGGCTCGTTCGACGATTTCATCAGCCAAATTTTGCATCCGGAAGGCGACCGCATCGGTTTGCCCACTCTGTTTTTTCCGATGCTGCGCATCGAACGCATCGCGCTCGACGAGCCTCACGGTTCGATCCCTTCGATGGCTGGTATGTTTGAGAAAAAAGTAGGCCGTTCCCTAGTGGACTATCTCGCCCAATTCGCCTGAAGGCTAGGGACAGCCATAACAGGCGGCCCGGGCAGCAGCCGGACCAACTAAATGAAACGCCAAATCCTCACAGTTCCGAACCAACTTACCTTCCTGCGCCTGGCGTTTCTTCCGTTTTTCATTATCGCCATCAAATACGATCATTACGCCGTTGCGCTGGGCATCCTGGTCCTCGCGGGCCTTAGCGATGGATTCGACGGCCTGCTCGCTCGCAACCTCAATCAGCGAACTCCGCTCGGAGCCTACCTCGATCCCATCGCCGACAAGTTGCTTCTCTCTTCTTCTTATTTCGTGCTGGCGTTGAAAGGAAAAATCGGCTGGTGGCTCGCCATTCTGGTTCTCGGCCGCGATGTGCTGCTGCTCGTCGCCTGTGCCGTCATTCTTCTCGTCGTTGGCTATCGGCCGTTCCCGCCAAGCATTTGGGGAAAAGCCACCACGTTCTTCGAAATCGCGCTGATCGTGATGGCTTTAGTGCTTACCGTTTGGAGCCCCGAGCCGTTATGGATCGCGCGGCGAGTCTGCGGCTACTGCGTGGCGGCCTTCGTGATCATCTCCGGATTCCATTACAGCATTGTCGTCTCGCGCCGCCTCAACGTCGAAACCCCCACCGACTGACGGGTGAACGACCCGACCTGCTACCTCTGCCGGACGATCACCAGCATCACCATCGCGAAGCTCGCCGCGACCGCCAGACCCGCTGCCCATCCCATCGCATACGCCCGCTTGCGCTCTTCAGTAGACACCGGTGGCCGGCTCGCCATCAGCTTTCCCATGATGAATCCGGTGATCAATCCGCCCGCATGCGCCCAATTATCGATCCCGCGCATGACCAGACCAAACACCAAGATGTAAATCAGCCAGCGGATCATCTGGCTGCGCAGCATCTGCATGCCGGCCGTCTTTCGGCCCATGGACATCGCCAGCAGCACCCCGATCAGCCCCAGCAGCGCGCCCGACGCGCCCATGCTGAAGTTGCCTATGAAACTGCTCAGCACGTACCCGCCGATTCCCGTCACCACAAAAATAAAAAAGTACCGCGCCGATCCGTACATCTCCTCCACCACCGGCCCGATGTCCATTAGCACCCACATGTTGAATCCTATGTGCAGGATGCTCCCGTGCAAAAATACCGCCGTCAGGAATCTCCACGGCTGCGCCAGGTTGTAGGCCAGCGGCAGCGACGCCCCCGCTCCAATCAGCACCCGGCTATTAATCGCGCCCAAATTGAAGATTCCCATCAACCCGCCGCTGGGCATCGCGAAGCCGCTGGTCCGCACCGTCACGATCAGCGTGGCCGCGTACACCGCGCAGCACAACGTCAGGATTCCATACGTTACTGGCGACACATCTGGCATCAGCCGGCCCAGCGATTTGCTCGCCGCCGCCAGCGAAAACGTTAGGCTCGCGCCGCACTGGTGGCACCGCGTCGCCGTAATGCCCACCAGCGATCCGCAAGCGGGGCAGATTTTCGGACGTGGCGCTGCCTTCTGCCCGCTGAAAATTCCGCTCAGTTTCTTCTGAAATTGCTCGAGCTTCCATCGAGCTCGCGGTGAGAGAGGCAATTGGTTTCCTTGCGAGAAAGTGGACGCATTTCTATAATACCGGACTGTGTCCCACCACGCTAACCGGGATATTTCGTGACGCCGCTCGCGCGAAGCCCCATCCTCGCGAATCGTAATCGCGCCGATCTCTTCGCCAAACATCTTCCCAGCCCTCGCTCCGAGAGCTTGGTACGGGGTCGGAGATTCAGCTCCGACATAATGAAGTCGACGCGCAGCGCTTTCCCTTGCGCCGCTTCACCCGCAGCAAGTGTTCGCTTCGCTGGTCGCGGCTTCCGCCGTCATGTAACGGCGGCTGTTCGGAAGGGCTCCAAAACCGCCGAGGAAAAATCGTGGCCCCAATTATCGCGGTTCCGATACAACGCCGGGATCTGGCGCCTCGCTTTTCTACTCTCCGTTGTTTCCCTCGCCGCAGGCTGCGCGCATCGCACTTATACCACGCGCGCTCCCGTCCCGGCGCCGCAACAGCAGCCCTATCCGCCGCCCGTTTCCGGGACACAAGTTCCCGCTCCTCCGGCGCAACCTCCAATTGGCCCGCTCGCCGCGCCCGGCCAATACATCGAAGAAGGCGTCGCCTCCTGGTACGGCGTTCCCTTCAATGGCCACCGCACCTCGAATGGCGAAATCTATAACATGTATCAAATGACCGCCGCGCACCGCACTCTCCCTTTCGGCTCCATCGTACAAGTCACCAATCTTTCTAATGGCCGCCAAGTTGACGTTCGCATCAACGATCGCGGCCCGTTCGTCAATAATCGCATCATCGATCTTTCCTATTCCGCTGCGGAAGCTCTCGGCGTGGTCGGCCCCGGCACAGCTCGCGTGCGCCTGCAAGTGGTCTCCGGTCCCAATCCAGTCGCAGGCCTCTTCGGCGTGCAAGTCGGGGCCTTCGAAGTGCTCGCCAATGCCCAACGCCTGCGCGCCGGTCTTTCCGCGCGCTATTCGTCCGTCACCATCATCTCCTACGATTCGCCCACCGGACTTTTCTATCGCGTTCGCGTGGGCCGCCTGCCCACCGAAGCCGCCGCGCGCGAACTCGCCGCCCAGCTCCGAGTCAACGGCCGGCTAAACACCTTCGTCATCCGCCTCGACAACTGATGAGCCTTTTACAGAATTCCCGCGTCAACCTTGCGTCGTCATTCCGAACGCATCCGGGGTCCACGGCAAGCGCCGGTTTGGCGCTTGCTAGCATGGTGAAGCGAGGAATCCGCTCTCTGGTTTACCGGGTGCCGCACCCTTCGCGTTTTGCGCGAAGGGTGCGGATTGTGCCTTTCGCAGCTTTGGCCTGTCTGTTCATGCTACTGGTCGAACTCCGCGCGGCATCCGCTCGCCCCCTCGACCAAATCAACGCCGCCCCGTTCGCTACTTCTGCCGTCACCATCGTCCTTCCGCCCGAGCTGATGGCCGCGCATCCCGCCACCCTCGCCGTCTTTGGCGTCGACGGTAAACTCGCCCCCGCCATCTCCGTCGCGCTCAGCGACGGCGAAAGCGTCACCACCGACCGAACCGGCCGCGCCCATTTCACCGCTCCCGCCTCCGGCATGTTTCTGCTAGCGCAAGCCGAAGGCGCCACCGCCACCGCGTTAATCGATCCCGCCACCGGAGCCAGCGAATCCCAATCCGTCACGCTTTCGGCCTTCGTCTCGCTTCGCGAAAGCTTTTGGCTCTGCGGCCCTGGGTTGCACGGCGATGCCACTGCGGACAGCATCACCATCAACTCGCATCCTGCCCTCGTCCTCGCCGCCTCGCCCGAATGCCTCATCACGATCACTCCGCCCGCAACCTCGCCGGGCATCGCATCCATTATCGTCACGGCACCCGGCGTGCATTGGGTCGCCTCCACCACATTCGTCTCGCTCGCCTTCACGCCTCCGCATCCCGCGCTTTTGCCCGGACAAAAAGGCCGCCTCGCCGTGCGCGTGCAAGGCTCCGCCGCAAAGCTCAACTTGGTTGTAGAGAATACCAGCCCAGACGTTCTGCGTTTTCTTCGCGGTGACGTGCTGCAAGTCCGCACCAGTGGAGGCGCCAACAATTCCGCTTCGATCGAAGTTCAGGCCAGCCGCTCCGGCGACTTCTCATTCCACGCGCGCGTCGTCCCGCCGCCCGATCCTTCGATCGCCGCTCGCTATTTGCAAGCCGCCGCTTCGCTCGCTGTTACTCGCGGGCAACATCGCGACGTCGAAAAACTCGCTAAGCGCCTCTCACATCATCCCCGCAACGTCGATTCCGAACGCCGCGACCTCACCCGCCTTCTCGATCAAACAATCCCCGGCAATTTCCGCGCCCTACTCTCCGCCGCGTTCTCCGCTTTGTAGCCCTTACTCTTTCGTGGCGGCTTCTAACTCTTTCCCCGAGCCATCCGGCAGAGCGCCTTGCGACATCTGCTCCACCGAATTCCGCGCCCGCCCCAGCCGGCTGTCCGCGTCCTCATAACTCTGCTGCGCGTGCCGCAGATGCGTCCCCAGCTTTTCGTAGACGTCGCCAAACGAATCCAGCTGTTTTTTCAACCCCCCCAGATTCGCCAGCAAATGCCGGGCGTTCTCTTCGATCTTCTGCCCTTGCAGGCTCACGGCAATCGCGCTCAAGCACGCGTAAAAGGTGTTCGGCGAAACTGGAAACACGCGCTTGCTCCGGCAATATTCGTCCAGCAACCCGTATTTTGAGTCCTCCGTTAGCAGCAGCTCGTAATAGACGCCCTCCGACGGCACGAACATCAGCGCGTAATCCAGCGTATGCTCTTCTGGCAAAATATACTTCTCGGCGATCGAATCCGCGTGCTTGCGCACAGCCATGCAGAATTCCCTCCGCGCCGCATCGCCTTCCGCCGCCAATCGCCGGTACGCCTCCAGCGGAAATTTCGAATCCACCGGCAGCATGCGTTCTCCGCCGCGCACGATCGCATCCACCACCGCGCCCGTCGACGCGAACCGATATTGCATTTCGTACGCGCTGCGCGGCAATGCATCTTCCAGCAGGCGCTCCAGCGTCACCTCGCCCAGCGTCCCGCGCGTCTTCGCCCCGCCCAATACCGACTGCAACGTCTGCGCCGCCTGCGAAAGATCCTGGCTGGTTTTCTGCACCTCGCCAATTTTCTGGCTCATCTGCACCAGCGCATCCGTCGAAGACTGTAGCCTCTGCGCCACTTCTTTCTGCGCCTCGGTCGCCAGTTGCCCGCTGGACGCGATTCCCGTCTGCAGCTCCTGCCGCACTTGCCCCAACTGCTGCGTCACCGCTTGCATCAGCTGGTTCAATTGCGCGCTCATGCCCTGCGTCTGCGATGCCATCGACGTTTGCAGCTCCTGCCGCGCCGCTGCAATCTGTTCTTCCGCGCGGCGTCCCGCTCCCGCCGACCACACCACCGCCGCCACCATCGCAACCGTAATCACCGCCGCCGCAATCCATACCAGCACACTCATCGCATCTCCGTTATCGCTTTGCTACCCGTCCGTTCCTCACACTCTATCGCGATCCCCGCGCGCCAGCAATTCGCCTCTCCTCCGCCGCCTTCGGTTTACGCTTCTTGGCATACCGCATTCTTCGCGTTCGTGCGAAGGGAGTAAATCTTCTGGCAATCCCAGCACGCCCATCCCAATCACATTTTGCCGTATCATGTTCCGGCGCGAGGGTGCGCGCCCCGCCTCGCCAATTCCAAAATCGATGACTCCTCCTCTCGAAACCGATCGCCTTCTCCTTCGGCCGCTCGAACTTGCCGACGCTCCGCAAATCCAGCTCATCTTTCCGCAATGGGCAGTCGTTCGCTATATGACTAGAAGCTGTTTCAAAACTGTGTACAACGGATTGAATTGATGATTCTTAAGTTGCCGAAAATGGGAGATAACAGCGGGCGGCAGCGCCGAGGGAGGACCGATGGCGCGATACGGTCGACTGCT
>JBOGNC010000088.1:0-14659 GCA_050747045.1 Candidatus Acidiferrales bacterium
TCGCTGATCAGGCGATCGAGATTATCGAGAAGCGCCTGGATTCCGGCTGGGCTGAGAAAGGGCGCAACACGGGTGACGTCGGACGTGGCGCAGGCGGGGTTCTTCGCAAGCGCATCGGCGATGCCGGGTTTGTCTCCCAGATCGTCGGAGCAATAGGCGCTGAGATGCGGATCGATTTCCGTGCGCGCGAGAGCCGCGAGAAAATGCTGCAGCGGCTGGGTAAGAAGGACGCCTTGGGCGCGCTCGGCGACGGAGGAATCCGCGTCGAAGGCCAAGACGGCGAGCAGTTCGAGGCGTTCATCCGCAGCGAGCGGGATGCTGCCGGCGCAGATGGCCAGCTTTTGCTCCGGGCGGGCATGGCCGGAGCAAATCTGTGTGCGGAGCTCGCTACTAATGAGGATCTCCAGATGGCGCAGCCAGATCGCTGCGCGTGAGAGTCACCGATCCGGGCTGGCCCGGCGTGCCGATGGGAGGAACGGTCTGGCCGTTGAGTTCCAGCAGCAGGGCGCTCGATTCGCTTGACGTTACTTCAAACTTGTCGTGCGCCTGGAACTGCTTCACGTCGTTCACCTGAACGGGGCCCTGAAACACCACGTTACCGTCAGCGACAACTTTCACGTTCGCGGACTTGCCAGCTTCCAATTTGAGCGTCAGCGGGGTGGTGTTTGCTGGAGCCGCACTGGCGCCTGAATTCCGGCCAGCCGATTCCGCAGGCGCGGCGGAGGAGACGGCAGGCGGTCTAACATGGAGTCGGTGGACGCGAACGGATACCGCCGAAACGCCACGAGACAGCCCGGCAGAGATTCTCGCGCGATTGTGAATGTAAACAAAGATGCCGCCAGCCACGAGTAAAACTACAACGCAAACTGCAGCGACGGGGCCCCAGCTTCGCGGCATTTTTTGAGCAGGGAGGGCGACGGGATGGTGAGAATTTCCGTTGCTTTTCGTGTCCAGATCGTATTCGGCCACGAGGCTATCTTCGTCCATGCCAAGATACCGCGCGATGGAGCGGAGGAAGCCGCGATTAAAGACACCGCCAGGCAGTTGGTCCCAGCGCTCGTTTTCGATGGCTTCAAGGAAGCGCGTATTAATGCGTGTGGCGGCGGCGATCTCCTCCAGGGAGACACCGCGCATCTCCCGTTCGCGCTTGAGATGTTCGCCGAAGGCTGTTGAAGACATCCGTAAGGGACCAGCAAAAAATATAGGCGTGAGGGCCTGGAGTGTCAATGCTACACGAAGAGGGCGCGAAAGTCGCGACGGCCTGGGTGATTGGACTTTCGGCAATAGCTTCGCAATGGGCGTTGCAGTTTGAGAAAACGGTTCACTATAATCCTGATGTTGCCCTCCGAATCCCAAGACGCGAAACAAGCCGCCGCTGCAGAGCCTGAGCGACGATCGACGGATCATAAGCAGTTTCCCGGTGTGGAACGTCGCCGGCAGACCCCGGTCGCGGTGGACCTTGCTGAGAAGAGCGAAGTCACCGTATTCCACGAGCTTGGCAAGGCGCTGACGTCGTCGCTGCAACTTGACCAGGTGCTGCGCACCATCATGGAAAAAATTAACGAGGTGCTGCGGCCGGACACGTGGTCACTTCTGTTGATGGACCCGGATAAGCACGAGCTTTATTTCCAGATCGCGACTGGCAAGGGCGCGGACGCGCTGAAGGACGTGCGGATCAAGCTGGGACAGGGGCTGGCGGGCTGGGTGGCGGAATCGGGCGAAGCCGTGGTGGTACCGGACACAAGCAAGGATTCCCGGTTTTTCGGCAAAGTGGATGAGCGAACGCATTTGGCGACGAATTCGATTGTGGCCGTGCCGGTGCGCTTTCGTGACCAATGTCTGGGCGTGATCGAGCTGATCAATTGCATTGGGCCGGAAGGTTTCAGCCAGCGCGACCTGGCGCTGCTGGAGGCCTTGGCGGACTATGCCGCGATCGCCATCGAGAACGCGCGCCACGTGCAGCGGATTCACGAACTGACTATCACGGACGATTGCACCAGCCTGTACAATGCGCGGCACCTGAATTTCATGTTGGATACGGAAATCTACCGTTCGCACCGATACGCGTTCGAATTTTCGCTGATCTTCATTGATCTGGATCACTTCAAGAGCGTGAACGATACGCACGGACATTTGATGGGATCGAAGCTGTTGAACGAGATCGGCGCGGCGATCAAGGAGCACTGCCGGCTGATCGATCTGGCTTTCCGCTACGGCGGAGATGAATTCGTGGTGCTGCTACCGCAAACATCCAAGGACAATGCCCTCGCCGTGGCGCACCGCTTGCATGATTTGATCGGCGAGACGGTTTGGCTGAAGGATGCCGGGCTGAACGTGCATTTAACGGCGAGTGTGGGCGTTGCATCGTACCCCGGCGATTCACGCACCAAAGCAGAACTGCTGCACCTAGCAGATGAAGCCATGTACCTGGTAAAGAACACCACGCGGGACAACGTGGCCGTGGCCGGCGCACGGGTTGTTTCCTCCCGGGAATAAACGAACCGGGATCTGCACACCAATCCTGCGAATCCCGCCACACCCTTGCGACCTCATGCCGTTCGATCCATTCAAAATAAGCTGATGCGTTCGCGCCGCAGTTGTAGCGCGCAAACCAGTTCCTTATACTCGGCTTCTAACTGAAAAGGGGGCGCGAACCTTGCGCAATCGCGAAGCGGCGCGCTACGCGCGCTGGTCGGCTATCGCCGCGGGGCTGATCGTTCTGGGCGTCGCCGGCACGTACATCTATCGAGCGGTGCTGCGGACCAGGGCCCGAAGTGAAATGCCGGCAGCCGTATCGGCCAGCGTTGAGCGGCAATCCGCGCAATTTAGTTTTTCAAAGGTAGAGCAGGACCGCACGCTTTTCACTATTCGCGCCTCGCAAGCTACGCAGTACAAGGACCACGATCGCGCGTTACTCCAGGACGTCTGGATCACCATTTACGGGCGCGACGGAACTCAGAGCGACAACATTCATACGCGCGAGTGCAGCTACGACCCGCAAACCGGGGGAGCACGCTGCGAGGGCAGCGTTCAGATTGATATCGGCGCGTCTAAAAAATCGGTGGCAGGCTCGTCCGGCACTCCAATTCTAACGCTAGTGACCAGCGATTTGCTATTTGACCGTGACACGGGCAACGCGTCCACGTCCGCGCCGGTGCATTTTACGTTTCCGGGCGGCAGCGGCAGCGGCGTGGGCGTGGATTACAGCACGCGCGACGCGACAGTTCGCGTACAGCGTGCCATTCAGTTTCAGCTTGCTGCATCAGAGAAAACCGGCGGGTTGCCGGTGAGTGCGTCCGGGAGCAGCCTGGAGATTTTCCGTGACGACCGAATGGTTGCGCTGAATGGGCCCGTGAGCGTTCGTGAGGGCGAGCGCGAACTTTCGGCAGAAAAAATTTCCGTCGGATTCGATGCGGCCAACCGAGCTCGACAGGTGCTGGTGGAAGGGCAGCCGCAAATTCGCACCAACGAAGGCGGAAGCGACGTGGCGGTTTCCGCGGCGCAATTCCAAGGGCTGCTGAATCCGGCCGGATGGATCGAAAGCGTGACGGCGGACGGAAACGTTCACGCGACGAGGCATGCGAAGGCTGGCGCAGGCAGTTTTTCGGCGCGGCACGTCGAGTTCGCGATGGTTCCGGGGCGCAACTTGATTCAGGGGATGACGGCGAGCGGCGCTGTGACCGCGCAATCGAAGCAAGGCGCGGAATCGGACAGATTGCGAACGGATACCTTGCGTCTCGCGTTTGTGACTGCCAGCAGAGCGGACGAGAACGACAAAGCGGCGCCCAACCAAATTGCGAAGGCGCAAATTCAGAGCGCTGAAACGCTAGCGCCCGCCATTTTGGAGTTGGCAAAAGGCGATGAGAAAACCGTGGTGAGCGCCAAGCAACTCGTCGCTCAGGCGGGAGCTGATGGCCGGATCCGAAAATTGTACGGACACTCGGGCGTGACGATCCGTCGAGTGACAGCTGGCGGCGCGCCGCAGATCGTTTCCGCAGCCGAACTTGCAGCAACGCTCGGGCCGCGAAGTGAGTGGGAGACGGCCGATGAGAGCGGCGGTGTGCGCATACGGCAGGGCAACCGGCAGGCCACGGCAACTAGCGCGCGAATCGATCGCTCCACGGGGACGGTTAATCTGATAGGTTCGCCGACGGTGATCGACGGCGAGAGCCGAACGAAGGCGAAAGCGATGGAGTTCAACCAGGAGTCAGGATCAGTTCAAGCCGTGGGGGGCGTGATATCGATATTCCAGCCAGACGGCAAGCGGGAGACGATCGGACTGGGCAACGGAGCGGCCCATATTTCCGCGGAGACTTTGACGGGTTTGACGAGCTCTGGGCATGTAACGTATGAGGGCCACGTGCGCCTTTGGCAGGGCGAATCTGTGCTGGAAGCGGACCGGATCGACGTTTGGCACGACGAGAAAAAGATGCAGGCGTCCGGCAACGTAGTGGCTGTGTTTCCGCAAAGCGCGGGACCGTCCATTCCGGATTTCTCGCCTGCGAAAAAGAAATCGGCGAAAGATTCCGAGCCGACCCTTTGGAAAATTCACGCGCCGCTGCTGACCTTTTGGGCCGATCAGGGAGTGGCGCATCTGGAAGGCGGAGTGGTGGCGAGCTCGGATCAGGGGACGCTTCACTCGCGGACGCTCGATGTATATCTGGGTCCGGCCGTGGCGAAGCCCAGCACCCAACAGCCGTCTGCACCGGCCCCGGCGGCGTCCGATTCCACAGCGGCAAATTTCGGGGGTAACCGCCAGCTCAGCAAGGTGATTGCGCGAGGTCACGTCGTGGTGGCGCAGGGAAGCCGGCAGGGGCTCGCGGAACAGGCGGAATACACCGCGTCGGACGGCAAGTTTGTGCTTTCTGGTGGCAATCCAACTATCACTGACGGTTCTAGCAACACCGCAACGGGCAGTTCGTTGACCTTCTATGTAGCGAGTGATACGATTTTGATTGATTCGCAGGAAGGTTCGCGCACACTGACTAAGCACAAGGTTGAGAAATGAATCGGCATGTTGAAACTCCGGGCCGTCGATCTTAGGAAGTCATACAGCGGGCGGAAAGTCGTCGACGACGTAAACCTGGAGATTCAGCAGGGCGAAGTGGTTGGGCTGCTCGGGCCGAACGGCGCCGGAAAGACCACGACCTTTTACATCCTGGTCGGCCTCGCTCGTCCGGATTACGGGCGCGTGCTGTTGGACGCCGAGGATATTACCGACCTTCCCATGTACCTCCGGGCCCGCAGCGGCATTAGCTACCTTCCCCAGGAACCTTCGGTATTTCGGAAATTGACGGTCGAGGAGAACCTGCTCGCAGTGCTGGAAACGCTTCCATTGACGCCCGAGCAGCGGCGCGACCGAATCGAGGAGCTTTTGGCGCAAATGGGACTCGAGGGAGTGCGGTACAGCCAGGCGTACGTGCTTTCCGGCGGCGAGCGGCGTCGCCTGGAAATCGCGCGTTCGATGGTTCTGTCGCCGTCGTTCGTGCTGCTGGACGAGCCATTTGCCGGAATCGATCCGCTTACGGTAGTGGACATTCAGAAAATCATTGCGGATCTGAGCGGCGCCGGAATCGGCGTGCTGATCACGGATCACAACGTACGCGACACGCTGGCGGTGACCAACCGCGCATACATCATTAATAGCGGGAAGATTCTCGCAGCGGGCACTCCCACTACACTTTCCGACGATCCGGAAGTTCGCCGGATTTATCTAGGCGAGAAATTCCGGCTGAACTGACATGAACTATCTCGCGCCAAAACTGCATCTCCGCCTGGCCCAAAAGCAGATTTTGACGCCCGGGCTCGTCCAGATGGTGAGCGTGTTGGCGCTCAACCGGCTGGAGCTCCGCGAGATGATCAATCAAGAAATCATGGCGAATCCCGTGCTTGAGGAGCTGTCTGAAGAATCCACGACCGCGGAGAATTACACGGACGAGGCGTTCCTGAAGAAGGAAACGGAAAACGTACCGGAGACGCCGGCGGCCAATCCCTTCGATGAATTCGATTTTGGATCGTTTTTCACGCAGTATTTAGACACAGGCGCGGAACGGGTTGCCAGCAGCGAGCATGAAGAAATCGAAAGGCCTTCCTTTGAAAAGTTCCTTTCCTCAGCTTCCAGCCTTGCGGATCACCTTGAATGGCAGTTGAGCGTCAGCATCTGCACGGAAACAGTCCGCGAAATAGCGGACGAGATCGTCGGCAATCTGGATGAAAACGGCTACCTGACGGCAACGCTCGAGGAACTGGCGCAGAGCGGCAACTACTCGATGGAAGACGTGGAAGAAGCGCTGGCGATGGTGCAGGAGTTCGACCCGCCGGGGGTGGGGGCGCGCGACTTGCAAGAATGCCTGTTGATGCAGATGAAAGTGCTGGATCCGCAGAACACGTTGGCGCAGCAGATCATCACCGGGCATTTGAAGTTTTTGCAGAACAATCAGCTGAAGGAAGTGGCGCGCGAGTTGAACCGTCCGATCGAGATGGTGAAGCGCGCCGTGGATGTGATCAAGCGGCTCGATCCCAAGCCCGGACTGCGCTACAACAAAACCGAACCACGCTTGGTCGAGCCGGACGTGCAGTTCCGCAAGGTTGATGGCGAGTGGCAAGTTTTCATGAACGACGATGACGTTCCGCAACTGCGCCTGAATCCCACGTATCGCCGCCTGCTGGCGCGCGACGCAGCGGACCGCGACGTCCGAAATTACGTGAAGGAGCGTTTCACCGCGGCGATCCAGTTGATGAAAAATATCGAGCAACGCAAGCACACGATCTTGCGCGTGTGCCAATCGATTTTGCGCCGGCAGGCCGATTACCTCGATTACGGTCCGGACAGTCTGCGCCCGATGATGATTAAGGAAGTGGCGGAGGAGGTGGGTGTGCATCCATCCACCGTCAGCCGGGCGGTGGCGAATAAGTACGTGCACACGCCGTCTGGCGTATTGGAGCTGCGCAGCTTCTTTTCGGAATCCGTCAACGGCCCGCAAGGCAGCGAGATGTCGTTGCTTTCGCTGAAGCGCCGCGTGAAGCAGATGATCGACGAGGAAGACACCGCCCACCCGCTCACCGATGAACAAATCACGAAAAAGTTGAGCGACGAGGGCATTCAGGTTACGCGCCGGACCGTCGCGAAATACCGCGAGGACATGCGCATCCCGAGCACGCACCGCCGCCGGGTGAAAGCTTAGCCGCTTACACCGTGAAGCGTCCGGAGAAGAAGCGCAACGCCCGGCAGCTTGTTATCCTCACGGGCTTATCGGGATCGGGCAAGGGCTCGATCCTGAACACCTTCGAGGACTTGGGGTTCTACTGCGTCGATAACCTTCCGGTTGCGCTGATTCCCACATTTACTGAACTTTACGAGGAAGGCCGCGGTGAAGTGGACCGCGCGGCGCTGCTGGTGGACGCGCGCGAAGGCGCGGAGATCGAGAAGCTGCCGCGAATTTATCGCAAGTTGCGAAACGCGCATTCGGTCACGCTCGTATTTGTGGAGGCAAGCGATGAGGCGCTATTGCGCCGCTTCAGCGAAACGCGCCGCCCCCATCCCATGGGACACGACGACTCAGTGATCGAAGGCATTCGCGCCGAGCGTCGCCGGATGGCTCCGATTCGCCGCGCGGCGGATGTGGTAATCGACACCACGAAATTCACGGTCCACGAGCTGCGGCAGTTTATCATCGACCAGTTTCAGAATCCGGGCCGGCGGCCGCTGCTCATTTCCCTGGTGAGTTTTGGTTTCCGCTACGGAATTCCGGCGGATGCGGACCTGGTGTTCGACGTTCGCTTTTTGCCGAATCCTCATTTCATTCCGAAGCTGCGTCCATTCAGCGGCAAAGATCCGCGGGTGGCGCGCTACATTCGCTCATTTCCTCAAACGGGAGAATTTCTGCGCCGCATCGAAAGCCTGTTGACTTACCTGATTCCGCACTATATCCGCGAAGGGAAGAGCTACTTGACGGTTGGGCTGGGATGTACCGGGGGGCGGCATCGTTCCGTGGCACTGGCCGAAGTGATCAGCCGGAATCTGCAGCGCAAAGGGTACGCCACGAAAGTAGTGCATCGCGACATGGGAAAGACGTCTGCGTGAGAGCGGCGGCCAAGCTTCGTCGAGCGTCCGTCAACGTGGCGGCTGCAGTCCTAACGCTTGATGGCTCTGCGAATCGACGAACGGCGCGTTTATGGCTTGCAACACGCCCAGGTCCTGCTTACGCTAGAAGGCTTGGAATCGGGGCAATTCGGCGGGATCGGCCAATAGCATCGCAATTTACAGTGGTTTCAAAGACGGATCGCGGGGATCCGCGCGCGTAGCCTATGGACATTCTTCCTCAGATCACCGAACGGCAGGAAATTCGCAGGCTGCTGAGTTATTTGCGGCCGTATGTTCCGCTTTTTTCGCTGGGCGTGATCCTGATCGCGTTCATGGGTACGATGGACGGCCTAATTGCATTCGCAATCAAGCCGGCGCTCGACGTAGTTCTCACCCGCCATTCGACCAGTCACGCTCTGACGCTGTTCACGATTCCTGGTACGCAACGCGTCATTAGTCTCAATTCATTCGTGCCCCATCAAATTCACTGGGTCTGGTCGATATTTGCCGTGGCGTTGCTTGTTATCTTTCTTTCCAAGGGAATCGCGGAATATTTTGGCAGCATCCTGATCCAGTACGTCGGCCTTTCGGGGATCACCGACCTTCGCGATCAAACGTACAGCAAAGTTGTGCAGCAACCCGTCGGATTCTTTCAGCACAATCCGGTAGGCCGCGTCATATCGGCCACGATCAGCGACATCGAACAGATCCGCAGCGCGTTTTCGGACTGGCTCGCAGATCTGGTGCGGCAAGTCTTCAGCTTGATCGCTTTCGTGGCCGTGCTATTGATCATCGACTGGCGAATGGCTCTGGGATCGGCCGTACTTGTGCCGCTCGTGGTGCTTCCCGTCGGTAAATTGGGCCGAAAGATCCGCCGGTCATCCGAAAAAAGCCGTTCGCGGTTGGCGGACTTGAGCCAAATATTACAGGAAACCGTCAGCGGCAATCGCATCGTGAAAGCATTTGGGATGGAGCGGTTCGAAATCGACCGCTTCCGCGAAGCCGGACGCAAGCTACTGCGGGAAAACATGCGCTGGATACGCGCGTTTGCCATCACCTCGCCGATGATGGACGTTCTGGGAGCGGTGGTGATCTCGGCCGTATTGCTGTTCGCTCGCGGCGAAATCAATGCCGGGCGCATGACGATCGGCGCATTTGGCGCATTTACTTTTGCGCTGTTTAAGGCATACGAGCCGGTGAAAGCGACCGGCCGCGCCTATCAGCTGTTCCTGCAGGCCGCCGGCACGTCCGCGCAAGTATTTGCGTTCATCGACCGGCCCGAAGAAGAAATGGAGGCGGCCGAGGCTAAAGTGTTGCCTCACTTTTCCAGTTCCATCGAGTTCGATCGTGTATCGTTCGCGTATGAAAGCGGCCCTCTAATTTTGAGAAACATCAACCTGGACGTTCCTGCAGGCGCAGTGGTCGCCTTCGTTGGATCGAGTGGCGCAGGAAAGACGACACTGGTAAATCTGCTGCCGCGCTTTTACACTGCGGTGTCCGGATCGGTACGCGTCGGCGGCTGTGACGTCCGCGCGGTCACGCTGCGTTCGCTTCGCGAGCAGATTGCGATCGTTACCCAGGAAACCATCCTCTTCAACGACACCGTTTGGAACAACCTCTGCTACGGGCGTCCCAACATACCCAAGGCGACGGTTGAGGCGGCGGCGCAGGCGTCTCTTGCGCACGACTTCATTATGCAAATGCCCAAGGGCTACAACACGATGATCGGAGATCGCGGCGAACGGCTATCCGGTGGGCAGCGCCAACGCTTGGCAATTGCGCGCGCGCTACTGAAGAACGCGCCGATCCTTATTCTTGACGAGGCGACGTCGGAGCTCGACTCCGAGTCCGAAATGCTGGTACAGCGCGCGCTCAACAATCTGATGGCCGGCCGCACCGTTTTCGTGATCGCCCATCGCCTTTCGACCATTCGCCGAGCGGATCTGATCGGGGTGCTTGATGGCGGCACGATCCGGGAACGCGGCACGCACGAAGAGCTTCTGGCCCGCGCCGGAATTTACGCGCGACTGTATGAAATGCAATTTCGCGATGCCGGGCCGGTGGCACGCGCCGTGGAGTCTGCCTAGCTATGCCCCCGGCAAAATCGCAATCGGGAGCGACGGCCGCGGCTCAGGCCGCTTCGAAAGCGCTGAAATCGATGACCGGCTACGCCCAGGCGCAAGCTGCGGGCGGCGGTTGGACTCTTCGAATTTCAGTGCGCACCGTGAATCATCGTTTTCTCGACCTGCATTTGCGCTTGCCTGAGGGATTTGAGGCGCTCGAGCCGCGGATGCGCCAGACCGTGCGCGAGCGCATCCGCCGCGGTCACGCGGATGTGACGCTGCGGTACGAGGTCTCCGGTCACGCTGCCGTTGGCGTGAATCAGGAAGTAGCCGCGAGCTACATTCAGGCGGCCAACTCTCTGCGCGAGCAATTTGGAATTCGCACCGAGCCCGATCTCGCCTCGATCCTCCGCTTGCCGGGAGTGATCGGCCCGCCCTCGGCTTCGCTCGATGACGATCTCGCGCAACTCGAAGCGCTAGCTGGCGGATGCCTTGACGAAGCGCTGGACCGGCTCGATCGCATGCGCGAGCAGGAAGCAGCGGCGCTGCGCGAGGAAATGGTGGGGCATCTCGCGAACCTATCGAGTCTCGCGTCGCGGATTCAGGTGCTTACGGAGCGAGTCCGACCGGCGTACGCGCGGCGACTGGAAACGCGCCTGAAGGAACTGTTGGGAGACACGGTGCTCGATCCGGCACGCATCGTCCAAGAAGCGTCTTTAGCTGCGGAACGGAGCGACGTGGCTGAGGAATTGGCGCGGCTGGCCAGCCACATCCGCCAATTCGAGTCCTTGCTTTCCGGTTCCGCAGACGTGGGAAAGAAACTAGATTTTCTGCTGCAGGAAATGCAACGCGAAGCCAATACGCTGCTTTCGAAGACGCCCGGAAGTGAGGCCGAGGGCCTGCAAATCACCGAGTTCGGACTCGAAGTGAAGTCCGAGATCGAGAAGATCCGCGAACAGGTCCAAAATATCGAATGACTCCAACGGCGCCATTGGTGCTCATCGTATCCGGTCCCTCCGGCTCGGGAAAGTCGACGCTCGTGCAGAAAATTTTGGAGCTGCCCGGCACCATGCTGTCGGTTTCGTGCACTACTCGTCCGCCGCGCAGGACGGAAAACGCCGGCAAGTGGTACAATTTCGTCACCGAAGCCGAATTCCAGCAGATGGTGACCCGGAGCGAGTTCCTTGAATACGCGCAGGTTTTCGGGAAGAATTGGTATGGGACTCCGAAGAAGTGGCTGGATCGAGCGCTCGCCGAGGGCAAGAATCTGGTCCTCGAGATTGATGTAGCCGGCGCGCTGCAGGTAAAGCAAAAGCTTCCGGAAGCGGTGGCCATTTTCGTGGTGCCTCCTTCCCGAGCAGACGTCGAACAGCGTATACGCGCCCGGGGGCAGGATTCCGAAGATGAGATTCGCCGCCGGTTGGAGCGCTCGCGGCAGGAAATGTTGAAATATCCAAGTTACGATTACGCGGTAATCAACGACGATCTTGAACGCGCCGGGCGCGAGGTGCAGGCTATCACGCTGGCGTCGCGTTGCCGCATGACGCGGCAGGAGCATCAAATCCGGGAGATCGTGAAGACTTTTGGAGGCTGATTCATAAATGGCTCTTACTCAGGCACCGGACAGCAAATTTGCCTATGTGGTTCTCGTGGCGCGTCGCGCCCGCCAACTCATGATCGGTGGGCGTCCCCTGGTGGACAACCCGCGTTCGCGCAAGAACACGCGGATCGCCGAAGAAGAATTGCTACAAGGCCGCCTCGAATACCAGTTACCCGAAGTGCCCGAAGGGCCGGAGGGCCGGGACGGCAAGCACCGCAAGTAGTTTTTTCGCTGCTCGTAGCGCTTTGTCGAGCTTGCGTCCGGGCCATTGACCCAATAGCCGATTGGATTGAGGCGCTGTGAAAATTGCTCTGGGCGTGACCGGCGGTGTGGCGGCGTATAAGTCCGCGGAGCTCGTTCGCCGCCTGCAGCAGGAAAAGCTCGACATCCAGGTAGTGATGACGCGTTCCGCACAGGAATTCATCACCCCGCTCACCTTCGCGGCGCTCACAGGAAACAAAGTAATCACCGAGATGTTTGCGCGCGGCGACGCCGCGCCTGCTAACGTCGAAAGCGCCATCGAACACATCGCCGTCGCGCAACGCATCGACCTGCTGCTGGTTGCGCCTGCTACGGCGGACGTGCTGGCCCAATTCGCCCACGGCGTCGCCGGCGATTTTCTGTCAACTCTCTATTTGGCCACGAAAGCTCCGGTGGTTGTCGCGCCCGCGATGAACGTCAACATGTGGGAGCACCCGGCTACGCGCGAGAATCTGTCCACGTTGCGCGCGCGTGGCGTACACGTGGTCGATCCTGGCGAAGGTTATCTCGCTTGCGGAATGGTCGGCGCTGGCCGCCTGGCTGCCACCGAAGCGATCGTCGAAAAAGTTTGCGACGTGCTGGGGCTGCGCCACGATTTCGAGGGGCAGACGGTTCTGGTAACCGCTGGGCCCACTCGCGAAGCCTTGGACCCGGTGCGCTATCTCACCAACCGCTCGTCCGGGAAAATGGGTTACGCGCTTGCGGAAGCGGCGCTGCGGCGCGGCGCGCGCGTGGTGCTCGTCAGCGGACCTACGAATTTGCCGGCCCCGCAAGCGGCCGACTGGGTGCCCGTTCGCACTACGGAAGAAATGCGCGATGCGGTGCGCGAACATGCCTCGGATGCAAATGTCGTAATCATGGCTGCGGCGATTTCGGATTACCGCCCGGTCGCGGCGCAGCCGCAAAAAATCAAACGCGCCGGCGAACGAATCACATTGGACTTAGAGCCGACACCGGACATTCTTGCCGAGCTTGGGCGCGAACGCCACGAAAGCGGCGCGGCCTCGCGCCAGATTCTTGTCGGCTTCGCCGCTGAAACCGATCGCATGGCCGAAAGTGCCCGCGAAAAGTTGGCACGTAAAGGCGCGGACATGATCGCGGCGAACGATGTTACGCAAGAAGGCGCGGGCTTCGACGGCGATACCAATATCGTCAGGCTTTTTATGCGCGACGGACGGGAAATCGCGCTGCCCAAACTCACGAAATTCGAAGTCGCCAACCGCATCCTCGATCACGCCCTCGAAATTCAGAAGCGCTAGCTCTCCTCCGCCAATTCGGATTTCGCGGCTTTCGGTCGCGACATTTTTTCGCCCGCGCCAGCCGCTGCCCTTTGCTATAGTTTGTTTGCGATCGCAGCACCAATCTCGAACTTTATAGCGGGTTCAAAGGGCTCAATGAAAAATTCGCGCGCGGAAGCCTGGCTTCGCTACGCCGACGATCTTGGCCTAGGGCCCTTTTACTTGGATCGCGGCTCATCGCATACGCAGAACGACGAGCGCGTCGCTGCTTCCGCGCCGGTGGCTCCGTCATCTGCTGTTGCCACTGCTGGAGCAAGGAGCGCATCTGAGCCCGAGCCAACAATGCCCAAATCCGCGCCGTTATCGGCAATCGTCCCGCAGGTCGCTGGACCCTCTCTATTCGAAGAGCGCATTGAAAACGATTCGCTGGATCGCATCCGCGAAGACATCACTCCCAATTGCACGCGCTGCAAGCTGCATAAGGCGCGCAAGCAAATCGTCTTCGGTGTGGGCAATCGGAAAGCGCAGTTGGTGTTTGTTGGCGAAGGCCCGGGGCGCGACGAAGACGAGCAGGGCGAGCCCTTCGTCGGTCGTGCCGGCAAGCTACTGACGCAAATGATCGAGGCGATGAGTCTTCGCCGGCAGGACGTTTACATCTGCAATGTGGTGAAGTGCCGCCCGCCCGAGAACCGGCTGCCTGAGAAAGACGAAATCGCAATTTGCTCGCCATATTTGATTCGACAGCTCGATGTGATTCATCCCAAGGTGATCTGCTGCCTGGGAGCGTGCTCCGCACAAACCCTGCTCAACACGAACCAGGGAATTTCCCGTTTTCGCGGCGAATGGTTCGACTTTCGCGACGCGAAATTGATCGCCACGTACCACCCAGCGTATCTCTTGCGCAATCCCGCCGCCAAAGCCGAAGTCTGGAAGGATTTGCAAAAGGTGATGGTGGTCCTCGGGCTGCAACCGGCGAAGAAGACAAAATCTTCTTAGACCTCCCGATCTGCACCTGCCGCACGAATTTCTCTCGTGCTGCTACACTAGTCCGCACCGATGGCATCCCGCTATTGCGAAGTCGCGCTTCCCGTGCCGCTGCGCTCTGCGTTCACCTACGCCATTCCGTCCGCGCTAGACGGCGAATGCCTGGTTGGCCGCCGCCTGGTGGTGCCGTTCGGACGCCGTGCCATGGTTGGCGTCGGCATTGCCGAATCCCAACTGCCCCCGGTGGCAGCGCCGCCTCCCTCTCAGATAAAAGAACTCGTTAGCGCGATGGATTCGATTCCGGCGCTCACACCGAATCTGATCGTGTTGGGGCAGTGGATCAGCCGGTATTACGCAGCGCCCATCGGCGAAACGATGCGCGCCATGCTGCCACCGGAAATCGAGCTGCGCCGCGAGCGGCAATACGCGC
>JBOGNC010000089.1:0-14591 GCA_050747045.1 Candidatus Acidiferrales bacterium
CGCCTGGCGCAGACTGCTGATCGCTTGCGGGACAAATTCGGATTCGACAAAGTTCAGCTGGGCGGATCGTTGGGAAATCGGGGCCGGCACCGGGAGGGGCCTCAATGAATCCGGCGAATCCGGCGAGACAGCTTGCTGAAAATATTTGCCAACGTCTGCGCGAGTCGGGGCATCAAGCGTTTCTAGTGGGCGGATGCGTGCGAGACATTCTGCTAGGGCGCGAGCCCGCGGATTACGATGTGTCGACGGATGCAACGCCCGAGCGCGTGCAGCAGCTGTTTGGGAACAGTTTGGCGGTGGGCGCGCGGTTCGGCGTAATCATCGTATTGGGCGAGGGCGTGCTGGACGAGACGCAGGACGCCGATTCACCCCAGGTTGAGGTGGCGACATTCAGATCGGATATCGGCTATTCGGATGGCCGCCATCCGGACCAGGTTGTTTACACGCGGTCACCGCAGGACGACGTCAATCGGCGGGACTTCACCATCAATGCGCTGCTGCTCGACCCGGCGACGGGAGAGGTGCTGGATTACGTAGGTGGCCGCGACGACCTGAAGGCGGGAATCATTCGCGCGATTGGCCGCGCAGAAGACCGGTTCCGTGAAGACAAGCTGCGCATGGTCCGCGCGGTGCGGTTCGCTGCGCGGTTTCATTACGCGATTGAGACGCAAACGGTTGCCGCGATCAAGAAACTGGCGACGGAGATCCACCAAGTTTCGCCGGAACGCCTGCGGGATGAGCTTACCAAGCTGCTGAGGGAAGGTTCGGCTGGCCGAGGATTCGAGTTGCTGGATGAGACGGGTATTCTTGTCGAGCTATTGCCGGAAATCGCGCGGATGAAGGGTGTGGAGCAACCGCCGCAATATCATCCGGAAGGAGACGTTTGGGTGCACACGCTGCTGATGCTGGAAAAACTGCCGGCGGGATGCTCGCCAACACTGGCGTGGGGCGTCCTGCTACACGATGTGGGCAAGCCGCCGACGTTCACGGCGCCGGCCAGTTCGGACGATCGCATTAGATTTAACGAGCATGCGGAAGTGGGGACGCGGATGGCGGAAGAAATTTGCAGGCGTTTGCGGTTTTCCAACGACATGAGCGAACAGATCACTGCCCTGGTTGCGAATCACATGCGGTTCAAGGATGTGCTGCAGATGAAGCCGGCGACTCTCAAGCGGTTCGTGCGCTTGCATGACTTTGAAGAACACCTGGTGTTGCACGGCTTGGACTGCAGCTCAAGCCACGGACACTTAGACAACTTCGAGTTCGTCAAGCAGTTCTTGCGGGATACGCCATCCGAAGAGGTCCATCCCCCGAAGCTGATTTCAGGTGACGACTTGATTGCATTGGGTTTGCGGCCGGGTCCAGAGTTTAGGATCATTCTCGACGCTGTCGAGGAAGCCCAGCTGAATGGCGCTCTGAGATCCCGGGAGGAAGCCTTGCAGTTCGCTAGAGAAAGGGCTAGCCATCGGTAGATCCATTGTGATAAGCGGCATAAGCCTAGGGGAATCTGGCATCCTAGGGCGCCTGGTTCATTCACGTGGCTTGCTATATTTACCCTTAGTTGAGTATACTCACATTTGCTTATTAATGGATGCGAATAGATTGACATCCTTTTGCACTATTCCGCATCTAACCGTTTGGAGAGCCGATAAGGCTATCTGAGGCTGGCGTTCATCCGGAGGTTCGGGATAGCGTTGGCCGAGGGGGGTCATTTTGACTGCATCTAGAGTTATTCCCGAAGAACTTCCCGTCCTTCCGGTTCGGGACACGGTTTTGTTCCCAGGGGCGGTGATGCCATTGCCGGTGGGGCGCGAGAGTTCGCTTGCGTTACTCGATTCGCTGGAAGGGCAGGAAAAGTTATTGGGCGTGGTGGCCCAGCTTGATCCGCGCGTAGAGTCGCCGAGCGGATCGGACCTTCACAGCGTTGGGACGCTGGCAAAGGTTCACAAGATGGTGCGAATGCCCAACGGAAACGTGGTCGCGTTTCTGGAAGGGTTGCAGAGGATTCGTGTGTCCGAAGTAATTGGCCTGAAGCCGTTCTTGCGCGCTCGCGTGCAACAGGAGCCCGACGCCGAGGACCAACGCGACGCGGAACTAACGGCGCTTGAGCGCAACGTACAGGAGCTCTTCCGCGAGGTGGTGGCACGTTCGCCGCAACTCTCAGACGATCTGCAGACAGAAGCAATGAACATCGATTCGCCGTCGAGACTGGCGGACTTCGCGGCCGCCACGCTGCCATCGCTCAACACGATGGTGCGGCAGGAGCTGCTCGAGACATTCAATGTTCGCAAGCGGCTGGAAACCCTGATAGGCGAATTGACGAAAGAGAAGGAAGTGCTGCAGCTCCGTAACAAGATTCACGAACAGGTTCAGGAGCAAGTCAGCCAGAGCCAGCGTGAGTTTCTGCTTCGCGAACAGATGAAGGCGATTCAGAAAGAGTTAGGCGAATCCGACGACGGGCAGTCGGAGGTCGAAGAACTCCGCAAGAAAGTGGAAGAGTCCGGGATGTCCGCGGAGGCGAAGAAAGAGTGCGAAAGGGAGCTTAAGCGGCTTGCGAAAATGACGCCGGCATCGGCCGAGTACATGGTTTCGCGGACGTACCTCGAATGGATGACTTCGCTACCGTGGAGCAAGACGTCTGCAACCAGCGAGCAGGAGATCGACATCGCGAAAGCGCAAACCACTCTCGATGAAGATCACTACGACCTGGAAAAGGTGAAGCAGCGGCTGCTGGATTACCTGGCGGTGAAGAAAATCCAGCCGGGAATGAAGGGGCCGATTCTCTGCTTTGTCGGGCCGCCCGGGGTTGGCAAGACTTCGCTGGGCCAGTCGATCGCCCGCGCGACGGGGCGCAAATTTGTGCGTATCTCGTTGGGCGGAATGCACGACGAGGCAGAGATTCGCGGCCATCGGCGCACGTACATCGGCGCGTTGCCTGGGCAAATCATTCAGGGGATCCGGCGCGCGGAAACGATGGATCCAGTTCTGATGCTCGACGAAGTGGACAAGTTGGGCCGGGATTTCCGCGGCGATCCGTCGGCGGCGCTGATGGAGGTGCTCGACCCGGAGCAGAATTCCACATTCCGCGATCACTATCTGGATGTGCCGTTCGATCTGTCGAAAGTTCTGTTTGTAATGACGGCGAACTGGCTCGATCCGATTCCGGAACCGCTGCGGGACCGCATGGAAATTATCGAGCTTCCGGGTTACACGGAAGTTGATAAAGTCCAAATCGCGAACCGTTTCTTGATTCCGCGCCAGGCCAAGGAGCACGGTCTGAAGCTTGGCGAGCAGATCGAATTCACGGACGAGGCTTTGCACGACCTGATTCACCATTACACGCGTGAGGCTGGCGTGCGTAACCTTGAACGAGAAATCGCGACGCTGGTCCGGAAGCAAGCGCGGAGGATGGCGGAAGGCAAAACCGATAAGCTGGTAGTGACGACTGCCGTAATCCAAGAGGTGCTGGGAGTTCCGAAGTTTCGGCTCGAGCACGAGGTCGAAGAGCGGGTGCAGAAGCCCGGAGTTTCAGTGGGGCTGGTGTGGACGCCGGTGGGCGGCGACATTGTCTTCATCGAAGCGAGCAAGATGCGCGGCGGGAAACAGTTCACCATGACCGGGCATCTGGGCGAAGTGATGCAGGAGTCCATGCGCGCTGCGTTGACGTGGGTGCGCGCGAATTCCGATCGCTACGGGATCGATCCCGACTTTTTCCGCAAGTACGACTTGCACATCCACGTGCCGTCTGGCGCGATTCCGAAGGATGGGCCGTCGGCGGGCATCGCGATGGTAACGGCGCTGGTGAGCTTGCTTACTGGACGTCCGTTGCGGCCACGCTTGGCGATGACGGGAGAAATCTCGCTCACCGGAGTGGTGCTGCCGATTGGCGGAGTGAAGGAGAAAGTGCTGGGCGCGAAACGGGCGGGAATCCGCGAGGTAATCCTGCCGTCCGAAAACGAACCGAACGTGAAGGAAGATCTGCCAGCCGAGGTGTTGCAGGACGTGCAGATTCACTTTGTGCGCAGCGTCGACCAGGTCCTCGAAATTGCCTTGGGCAAATTCGAGGAACCTGTACCGGCGCCGAAGAGCGGCCCACGCGGCGCCGACCGGCCGTTCACGAGCCCCGTTCACTAAACAAACACATACGTCCCGGCTCCGATTTGCGGCTGAGCGGACTCAAAAAGCAACAGGCCCGGATGCCAAGTCCGGGCCTTTTTCATTTATGGGCACGCGTCACGGTTTCTAGTTGCGGCGCGGGGCGCAATCGCGTACAGCTTAGGTCCGATGCCGTATCGTCCTAGAGAATTGGTGGTGCGCGCGCGGGAAGCCGCTGGGTTGTTGCTTGCGGCGCTTGATCGCAACGAAATGGTGGCGCGTTTCTTGGATATGTACGCCGCCGAATACCGCAGGCCGGGCCGCGCGGACCATCCGTATTTATACCGGGAGCAGCTATCCAGGATTCGGCGGGAAGCGATTCTTGCCATGGTGCTGCGCATTGAGGCGGCGCTGCCTGCGCGGCTAAAAGTAAGCGTGGCGCTGGGCGGGGCCAAGCAGCGCAAACCGATTCGCAAAGGCAAGAGAACGGCGCGAACGGCAAGGCTCAATAAGCAACCCGACTTGGAGCTAGCAATGCCGTTTTTGGACCTTTTTCGCGAGGAATTCTTCGTGGCGCTGGGGCAGGCGCTGCAGTGGACGGACGATGAAGCGGAAGAATTCTGGCGCGACCTGGAGTTGTACGAAAAGCTGATGTCTAAGGAGTCGGAGCGGACAGGGACAGCGAGCCGGAGATTTTCGGTTTCTGGACCGTTCGTCGATCGCGTGGGCCTGCTGCTTGACCCGTCGCTGATGGAGCAGGCCCGCCGCGAAGCGGGAAAATTTGAGCTGGATCTAAACGCGGCGGCAGACCGTGTTCTGCGACTTGTATTCTCTCGGCGTCGGACCAACTGAATTTCGTTCGCAATGCCCCCAGTGCATCTTAGAAGACGCTTGACGCGCACCGATGCCGCGCGAAAGAGCGATTTTGCTATCCTCGGGCAGTGGTTGATATTTTCTACATACTGATCGTGGTGCAAATCGCGCTGGGGCTGTATTCGCTCTGGGATGGATTTGCCTGGTTTCAGATGGTGCGAAAGCGGCTTAGTTCCCACGCTGGGTTTTACGCTCCAGTAGCGGCGGTGATCTGCCCGTGCAAAGGCATGGAGCCGGGGTTGGAAGAAAATCTGGCGGCGCTGACGCGCTTCGATTATGCGAATTACGAGATCTACTTTTCCCTCGCGACGAGCCTGGACCCAGCGCTGAAAATTATCGAGAAAATCAAAGCTGCGAGCCCGCATCCGGTGCACATCGTGATTGCCGGTCCGCCGGAAAATTGCGGTGAAAAGGTATTCAATCTTCGCCGCGCGGTGGAATCGCTGCCGGAAAACTTTGAGGCCGTGATTTTCGTCGACACGGATGTGCGGCTTGGACGCAACTGGCTGGGCAAACTGATCGCGCCATTGCAGGACACGCGCATTGGGGCCACGACAGCGTACCGCTGGATTATTCCCAGCCGGCGCATTGGCGAAGGTGGACTCGCAAGCGCGCTAGCGTCCACTTGGAACGCTTCCGTGGCCACCATGCTGGGGCGGCCGCGCGAGAATTTCTGCTGGGGCGGCGGGACGGCGATTCGCCGGAAAACGTTTGATGATGCCAACGTATTGGAATCGTGGAATGGCGCCGTCTGCGACGATTTCGCACTGACCAATGCCTTGGAAGCCGCCGGAAGATCGATCGTCTTCTGTCCAGAATGTCTGGCCGCCACTCTGCATCCGTGGACGGGGAAGACGCTGCTGGAATTCACGAACCGGCAAATACTGCTGACCCGGGTATATTCGCCGAAGCGCTGGTTGATGGGTTTGGCCGCGCATTTGAGCTACTCACTCACTCTGATCTATGCCGCGATTGTGATCCTCGCCAGCATGGTGACCGGAGATCCGTGGTTCAACCTGCTTCTTATTGCGTTGGTCGTACCGCTTTTAGCCGCGATGAAGGGTGCTATTCGCACCATCGCCGTCAGCGAACTGCTGCCGGAATGGAAGGCTCAACTCAGCCAGTGGAGTTGGGTCTGGACGCTGCTGGCGCCTGCGGTGCCATTTCTTTTCTCCTGGAATTTCATTGCGTCGCTACTTAGCAGGCGGACGCGCTGGCGGGGCATTCGCTACGAACTTGTTTCCCCCACGATAACCCGCGTACTCACCCGATGAGCTGCTGGCCCTCCGAATGGATAAAAGTACCTGTAACATTCAGCGACTCGCCCGCGTAGAATCTGCCAGCGAGCCATCCGTCCCTGTCCCTAGACTGGAGGAGATATGGCCACCACGAGCACTGCGTCGGCGGAGACCCCGGAAAGCGGGTCCAATTCATTTGGCCGCATTTTCGGAGTACTTTTTAGCCCGAAGGCGACATTCGAATCCATCGTCCGGCGCCCTACCTGGTGGCTGCCGATGGTGTTGCTAATCCTGTTAGCAATTGCGGTGGTCGGCATTTTCGGCATGCGCGGCGGCTGGCCGTCCTACTTACAAAAACAGTTGCAGGGCAACTCACGATTTCAGCAGCTGACTTCGCAACAACAGCAGCAGCAATTGGCAATCACGCTGAAATACACGTCGCGAGTTGCATATGGAGAGGTCGCGGTGGTCGTGCCGCTCGCCATGGTTATTATTGCGGCGATCCTGCTGGCAACTTTCAACCTGGGGCGCGGGACGCAGATCAAATACAAGACGGCGCTAAGCATCGTCTCGTACGCCTGGGTACCAGGTATCATTTCTGGTTTGTTAGGCATCGTGATTATTGCCTTAAAGGACCCAGCTACGGTGGATTTGCAGAACATCGTGGTTGCAAATGCCAGCGCGTTCATTTCGCCCGACGCCGCCCGATGGAAAGTCATGCTGCTGAGCTCGATCGACATCTTTACGTTTTGGGAAATGTTTCTGATGGCCATCGGTTTCGGCGTCGCCGCTCCGCGGAAGCTGACCACCGCTAAGGCGTTCGTTTCGATTTTCGTCATTTGGCTGATCTGGATTGCCATCAAGGTGGGGGCGACCGCGGCGTTCTCCTGATACACTTTCGCGGATGCCATTTCAGTTCGAGGTTCTCGCCACCGATCCTACAGGTGCGCGTCTGGGGCGGTTGAAGACTCCGCACGGAATTATCGACACGCCTGCGTTCATGCCTGTGGGAACGGCCGCCACGGTGAAGGGCCAGACTCAAGAAGACCTTGAGGAACTTGGCGTCCAGATTCTTCTCTCCAACACCTACCACCTGTACCTACGTCCCGGGCATGAACTGATTCGCGAAATGGGCGGGCTGCACCAATTCATGTCGTGGCCGCGCGCGATTTTGACGGATTCAGGAGGTTTCCAGATTTTCAGTCTTAGCGCGCTGCGAAAAATTACGGATGAAGGCGTTATCTTTCGCTCGCATCTGGATGGCTCGGAGCATTTTCTCTCGCCCGAAAAGGCGCTAGAAATTCAGATCGCGCTGGGTTCGGACATCTGCATGGTTCTTGATGAGTGCATTGAGGCACCGTCGTCCGAAGTGTGCGCCCGCCAGGCAGCGACGCGAACGCTTGGCTGGGCGCGGCGCTCCCGGGATTATTTTCAGCAGCGTGGCGATCCCGAACGGCAGATGGTTTTCGGAATCGTGCAGGGCGGGACGCACGCGAAGCTGCGCCGAGAAAATGCCGCCGCGATCGTGGAGCTTGATTTTCCTGGTTACGCGATCGGCGGGCTAGCCGTGGGCGAATCGCATTCGATTACTTGCGAGATGACGCAAGCGGCAGTTTCGGAGCTGCCTGTGGATCGGCCGCGATATCTGATGGGCGTGGGCAAACCGGAACAAATCATCGATTACGTGACGTTGGGAACCGACATGATGGACTGCGTGTTGCCGACGCGCAGCGCGCGGCACGGGTGTTTGTTTACGTCGGAAGGGCGCGTACTGATTCGCAACGCGCGATACGCTCGCGATTCGCGCCCGGTCGACGAAAATTGCGGCTGCGCGGTTTGCCGTCGATACTCTCGCGCGTACCTGCGGCATTTATATTCCACGGGAGAGTTCCTCGCGGTCATCCTGAACACCCACCACAATTTGTACTTTTACCTTGACACCATGCGCAAAATTCGCGAGGCTATCCGTTTTGGGAACCTCGAAAGGTTCCGCTCTGACCTTCAGGCACGCCTCACATAGGCAAACCCAAGCGGGCGCTGGGAAAGAGGCAGGTCAGCATCTTCGGCGAAATGGCAGCCCGCTGGTCCTGGCGGGTAAACGGCGGCGGAAAAAGCGAAATGTTTGCTAAAATGGTGCTGTTGATCCCGGGGACGATTGTCCTCGCTCTGCAATCCTCGTCACAAGCTGGCGGTTTGACGCTATTTCTCCCGCTCATCCTACTCATGGTGATCTTTTATTTTCTGATGATCTTGCCTGCGCAGAGACGTCAGAAGAAGGTCGCCGAGATGATTAAGAACCTGAAGAACGGCGACAAGGTGATCACCAACGGCGGCATCTACGGGACGATTGTAGGACTTGAAAGCGACAGCGTACAGGTCCGCATTGCGGAGCAGGTGAAGATCAAAATTTCGCGCAGTGCCATTTCAGGGCTGCAGCCGGACAGCAAGGAGAGTTAGCGGTCCGCATGAATCCTCAGCTTAAGTGGAAATTTACTTTTATTGGTGCGGTGGTGCTGCTGTGCATCTACGGCGTGCTGGGATTGCCGAACTTTCCCACATCCGTGTCGCAACTGGGACAGAACGTCGCCAATCGCATTAAGCTCGGCCTGGACCTGAAGGGCGGCAGCCACCTGGTATTGCAAGTGGAGGTGGATAAGGCCGTCGGGCAACGGTGCGACGAGGCGTACGATGATCTCAGTAAGCAAATCCAAAGCAAAAATGTGCTCTCGCCGACCGGCGAGATCCGTCGCGTGGACGATACGCACATTTTGGTGCGCAACATTAACGCGGGTTCGTACAACACATTCCAGGACATCGTAAACAACCAGTTTTCAGACTGGAGCGTGGCTCCGGCAGCAGGCGCGCCGAACAGTTATATTCTTACTTTTAAGCCTTCCGCCGTGGCCGACCTGCATAGTCAGGTGATGAGCCAGGCTGTGGAGACGATCACGAAGCGCATCAACTTGCTTGGCCTCACCGAGCCACAAATCGCCCTCACGGGTCCGAGCGGCGAAAACGAAATACTCGTCCAACTGCCCGGTGAAGGTGATCCAACGCGCGCGAAAGCAGTGATTCAAGCGGGCGGCCAACTAGAACTGAAGCTTTTGGTGGACGATCAGGCGTATCCCTCGGAAGCTGCCGCTCTCGCCGCGCACAACGGCGTGCTGCCACCGGACACGGAAATCATCCCGGGTAACCCGGAAGGCTCCTCGTCAAACAGCCAATCGGAGGTCTACTACCTCGTAACGCGGGCTCCCGTCGTAACCGGACAAGACCTTCGCGGGGCCACTCCCCAACCTAGCACTGATAATCCTGGGCAATTCGAAGTCGACTTCCAATTATCGTCCGCGTCGGCGGCAAGGTTCGGACCCTTCACGGAATCGAATATCGGGAAAAGGCTAGCCATCGTTCTAGACAACAAAGTTTATGAGGCACCTACCATCAATGGACGCATTGATGATCGTGGCCAGATCACCGGTAACTTCAGCCAGCAGTCGGCACAAGACCTGGCGCTTGTTTTGCGCGCCGGAGCTCTGCCTGCGCCCATCCGATATCTCGAAGAGTCGACGGTTGGGCCGTCGCTCGGCGCGGACTCAATTCGCGAAGGGGTGCGCGCGTCGGTTGGCAGCCTGATTGTAGTGATGATCTTCCTTGTGATCTACTACCGGCTCTCGGGAGTGAACGCCGTAGTGGCTTTGCTGCTGAACTTGGTGGGGCTGGTTGCCTTCATGGCCTATGCTGGCGCGGTCCTGACGTTGCCGGGCATCGCCGGAGTCATATTAACGATCGGCATGGGCGTGGACTCCAACGTGCTGGTTTTTGAGCGCATCAGGGAAGAACTGCGCGCGGGGAAGGCGCCTGCGCCTGCGGTCGATATCGGCTTTGACCGGGCGTTCTTGACAATCATCGATACGCACGTAACCACGATGGTGTCGTGCGCATTTCTCTTCGTGTTCGGGACGGGCGCGGTACGCGGTTTTGCCGTTACGTTGGTGATCGGCTTGATAGCCAACCTGTTTACATCGATTTACGTCTCCCGGGCGATCTTTGATTACCATCTGGCGCATATGGATCGGCAGGCGGAACTGAGCATCTGAGTCGAACCGGCCGCGCATCGGACGAGGTTTGTAGAGGAGAGTTGTTTCGGGAACAAATAGGTATCCAGCGGTGTCAAAACTAGGCGGATAGAACTCGGCATGGAATTCTTTCACGACGTAAATATCGACTGGATGGGCAAGGCGAAGTACTTCGTTGCCCTCTCTTTAACACTTTTGGCAGTGGGTTGGATCTCCATCCTTCGGAATGGCGGGATGCGGTACGGGATCGATTTCCGCGGCGGCACACTCGTGTATGTGCGCTTCGCGGGGCCGCCGCCGGTCCAAAAGATTCGCAACGGGCTCCAGGACGCGGGGCTTAAAAACAGCACCATCCAGACGATCAGCGATTCGAGCGACGTTGGATCGCGTGACGATGTTGTGATTGGCCTCGCGCAGTCGGGCAACGAGGATACGCTGGACGCCGGCAAGCAGAAGATTCTGGACGTCCTGCAGAAGACTTTTGGCACCGAGGCTTCGGGGCATCCCGATTTTAACGCCGCGAGCTCCTCGGCTCTGGCCGCTAACCTACTGCAGAAGGACCCGCTCTCGCTGGGCGTGAATGCTGGGAGCCGCTACACGCAACTGGGCAATGCGATCACTTCGGCGCGAGATTCTCAACATGATGGCATCGTGAGGAATTTTGACGAGCTGGGCAACGTCCCGGGCGTTACTCCAGCGGTCATCCGAACACTGCAGCACGATTACTCCCTCAGCGACTTTACCGTACGCAACGCCGAAACGGTTGGGCCCACAGTAGGCGCGCAACTGCGGCGTCAAGCGCTGTGGGCAACCCTGTACGCCTTGGCAGGTATGCTGGTGTACGTTGCGTTTCGATTCGAGTGGGTCTATGGCGCTGCGGCGGTAATCGCGGTATTTCATGATGTGCTGATTACTCTGGGATTTTTCTCTTTGTTTCATTACGAAATTTCGTTGACGGTGATCGCCGCCCTTCTGACTCTCGTCGGGTATTCGATGAACGATACCATCGTGATTTTCGATCGTGTTCGAGAAAACCTGCGATTGATGAGGCGCGAATCGTTCACGGAGATCATCAATAAATCCATCAACCAGACACTTTCCCGCACGATTCTGACGAGCGGTCTGACACTTCTGACGGTCTTGGTTCTGTACCTCCTCGGAGGGGAAGTGCTGCGATCATTCTCCTTTGCCATGGTGGTAGGAGTTGTGGTAGGAACGTACTCCAGTTTTGGCATTGCGGCACCGATCGTGGTGGTTTGGAACAGGTTCAGCGGGGGGAAGGGAGTGGCGGTTCGCGCCGGATCCGCAGCCGGAAAGCGCGTGCCAGCCGCCGCAAGGAGGTAGTCTATGTTCGATCAAATGGTGGTTTCAAGCGTCCATGGAAGCAAGACCAACAAGCCTTGGGCCGTGGCGCTCTCGGCGTTCATTCAGGTGTTGGTCGTGGGCGTTTTGATTCTTATTCCGTTGATTTACACGGAGGCCCTGCCGAGTGCGATGTTGAGCACGTTTCTAGTCGCTCCTCCTCCGCCCCCTCCGCCCCCCCCACCCGCCCCCAAAGAGGTCGTAGTGCGCAGGGTTCCGATCATTCAGCCGCAGAGGATGGTTGCGCCGACCGTGATTCCGAAAAAGATTGAGATCGTAAAGGACCAGGCGCCCGACATCGGTATGGTTGGCGGCACGGGCGTCGCGGGCGGAACAGGTGTACCGGGAGGAATCATTGCTGGAATGGGGGCTCCGCCTCCTCCGCCTCCGAAGCCGGTGACTCCGCAGCGGATTCGCGTCGGCGGCAACGTGGAAGCGGCGAAGCTGGAGCGTCAAATTCAGCCGATCTATCCGCAAATTGCAAAGACGGCACATATCCAAGGGACCGTTGTGTTGCACGCGGTGATTGCGAAGGATGGTTCGATCCAAGCACTCACGTACGTCTCCGGTCCCGCATTGCTAATGCGTTCGGCAATGGACGCGGTGCGCCAGTGGCACTATGCGCCGACAGAGCTGAATGGACAGCCGGTGGAAGTGGATACGACGATTCAGGTTGTGTATACGCTGGGCGGTGATTAAGAAACGCCGGACCCGCTTCGTGGGCCCGGTTCGCTGGGGCTGGGATTTGCGACCGGCAGAATCTGACTGCCGCGATCGATGGCGGTGACGAGGAGGAGTGAACTTTATGCTTGCGAATTTGGTATGGGCATTTCTCTTACAGGATCAAGGCGGTAATGCCGGGATCAGCTGGAACATCATTGACATGTGGCACAGCATGGGCTGGCCGGCACGCGCCGTGGTGATCATTTTGTTTATTATGTCAGCCTGGTCGGTGGGCATCATGATTGACCGCTGGCTGATGTACAGCGCAGCTCGAAAACAATCTCGTGTTTTCGTGCAGCAGGTTGCCGGCGCGCTGAAGGACAACAAACTCGACGAAGCCATTTCCATCGCCGAGCGTAACAAAAAGAGCCATATCGCCAAGGTGGTTGCCACGGGCCTTTCGGAGTTCCAGGCGGCATCGGCCCAGGTGAACGACGAAGAAGTGATTGAAGCCGCCAAGCGTGGTTTGGAGCGCTCTGTCGCCATCGTCCACGCGGAAATGAAGCGCGGCCTTTCCGGCCTCGCCACAATCGGCTCCACGGCGCCGTTCGTCGGGCTATTCGGCACTGTGATGGGCATCATCAACGCGTTTAAAGGTATCGCCAACACGAAGATGACGGGACTCGCGGCCGTCGCCGGCGGTATCGCGGAAGCGTTGGTTACCACCGCGCTTGGCTTGCTGGTGGCCGTGCCGGCGGTGTGGACCTTCAACTACTTCACAAACCGCGTGGAAGCTTTCGACGTGGAGATGGACAACTCCTCGATGGAGTTGATCAACTACTTCATCACGCGCCGGAGCGGAAAGAAGTAAGTCATGGCTTACAAACCAAAAGCACCGCCGGTGATGTCCTCGCCAAACGTGATTCCGATGGCGGACATCATGCTGGTGTTGCTGATCATCTTCATGGTGATCACGCCCATGTTGCACAAGGGCGTTTCCGTGGATATGGCGGCGGCGCAAAACGTCGACAAGATGCAGGCGGCCGATAAGGACGACGCTATCATCGTGGCGGTCACGCGCGATGGCAACACCTATCTGGGCAATAACGAGATCACCCTCGATCAGATCACCGACCAGGTGAAGGACTTGATCTCCAATCGCCTCGATAAAACCGTGTACATTCGCGCGGATGCCCGGGCAAAGTATGGCGACGTGGTCAAGGCAGTGGACGCGGTGCGCTCGGCTGGTGTGGAAGACTTGGGACTGTTGACCGAGAAACTTCCTCCGAACCAGACCGCTCCGCCCCCGCCGCCGCTGAGCACCGGCCCCGCCGAATAGGCGCAGGCAGGAACAAGGCGAAGGAGCAATCGTATGGCAATGAGTGTTGGTGGAAAACAAGGCACCATGTCGGAGCCGAACGTAGTTCCGTTGATCGACGTTTTGTTGGTGCTCATTATCATTTTTATGGTGATCACGCCACGGACACCGACCGGCTTAAAAACGCTCGTGCCTCAGCCGACGCCGCCCAATCAAAAGCAGCAGCAGCCGGATAGCAGGACCATCGTCGTGCAAGTACTGTCCAACGGCCAGGTGAAGATCAATCAGGACGAGGTCAGCTGGAACGATTTGGGGCCGCGCCTCTTCGATATTTTCAAGGAACGTGCTGATCGGATCGCCTTTGTTAAAGGTGACGACAACGTCGAGTTCGCTCAAGTGGCGCATGCGATCGACATCATGCGCGGGTCGGGCATCGACCACGTCGGCCTGATCACGGCGAAAATAGAGGCGGGGCAGTAGCTACTACGGCTCTGGACGGCCGATCCGGCGAGGGCTTGCGTGGGCGCGGTGCGGCGATCACAAGGAGAATTAGGATGCGACGGAGGATTGAGGTTTGGTTTGTCGCGGCGATTCTGCTCGCCGCAGTCGGGGCGGGCGCCGGCTGCAATAAGTTGCGGGCAAGAGACCAGCTAAATAAGGGCGTCCAAGCTTACAAGAACGCGCAGTTCGACATTGCCATTGAGGACTTCAAGAACGCCCAGGCGCTTGATCCAACGTTGACGAACGCGCAATTGTATCTCGCGGCTGCTTATGCCAACCAATACATCCCCGGCGCGCCTTCACCCGAGAATCTTCGCAATGCCGATTCCGCAATTCAGGTGTATAAGCAAATTCTCCAGCAGAATCCGAATAACCTTTCGGCCATCGACGGGATCGGTTCGCTTCTGTACAACATGGGCAGCACTCCTTTTGACGAGAACAAACTCATCGAAGCGAAGTCCTATC
>JBOGNC010000090.1:0-14585 GCA_050747045.1 Candidatus Acidiferrales bacterium
CCCCGCTACGACCCGGTCCATCGAGCGGACGTCGGCCACCGGAAGCCCGCCGGTCGCTTCACGCAACGCATTCTGAACCGGCCCGGCGAATGCGAGCGGCGCAGTCTTGGTTCGAACAAACCAAGTTGCCGGAAGCGCTCCTCGAACCCAACGCATGAACGGATCACCTAGTTGCTCCGTGGGGACGTACATGACCGGCTCGATTTCGCTGCCCGTCATCCCGCCAAACATTTGTCTCGTATTGCTGACGATTCCGACGATAGTCCTGGGCGGCTCCTCGAATTCCGGTCCCAGCCCGTGGCCAATCAGAAGGTGCTGGCCGATAGCATCTCCCTTGGGCCAATAGCGCTTCGCCATCGCCTTGTTAATTACGACCACTAGTTCGGAGCCTAGAACGTCTTGATCGGTGAATACGCGCCCGCGAAGCAACGGCACGCGCATCACGTCAAAGAACTCGGGAGAAATAAACCGCCACTGTTCGTCTCCGCTGAATGGACCTATCGTCGGCGCGCGGCCCTCGATGCTGAACGGGAGATCGGAGCCTCCCTCCAACGGGACGCAGCAACCAAGCGCGACAGCTTGCACTCCCGGTAGTGCGCCCACTCTCCGCTCGGCTTCCTGGATCGCAGTGGACATTCCGGCGGATGTATCGTATTGCGGGCCGGAGAACGTCATGCCCATTACCAGCACGTTGTGCGGATCGAATCCCGGCCGCAAGGCGCGAAGCGCCGATAGCGTGCGGATCAGCAGTGCGGCGCCCGCGAGCAAAATCACGGCGATAGCCACTTCGCTTATCACCAGCGCGGATCGGGCCGCGCTGCGGTGCGTGCCTCCCCGGCTGCCGCCTTCGTTCAAGCTTTGCGAGAGCGGCGTCTGCGATGCCTGAATGGCCGGGACCAGCCCGAACAGAATTGCGGTGAACAGGCAAACGCCAATGGTGAACAGCAGAACGCGCCAGTCGAGCGTCACGGCCGAACCATGCGAGCCGATCAGGGGAACGTCGAAACCGCCGCCGTTATTCGGGTATTGCGCCAGCAGCACGCGGATTCCCGCAAATCCCATCGCCAGTCCCAATATTCCGCCGGCGAAAGAGAGCATCAGGCTTTCGGTGAGCAGTTGCCGGATGACCCGCTTGCGTCCCGCGCCCAACGCGCTCCGGATCGCGATCTCGCGCTTCCGGACCGTCGCCCGCGCCAGCAGCAGATTGGCCACATTTGCGCACGCCAGCAGCAGCACGAATCCGACCGCTCCGAGCAAGATCAACAGCGCCGGCCGGACGCTGCCGGTCACCGAGTCTCGAAAGAGCTGCGCCGTCACGCTCTCGCCCGGCATCATGTACGACGCGCCGGGAAACTTTCGGCGGAACTGCTCCGCCGCGAGCTTCATGGCGATGCGCGCTTGAGCTAGCGTCACGCCCGGCCTCAACCGCGCAACCGCTAGATAATCGTGCGCTTGATCGCTGCTATTGGGATCGGCCTGCAGCGGCAGCCAAATGTCCGTGGAAAATCGGGCGGTAAAATTCGCCACGCCGATCACTTCATCCGCGTTTCCGCCGACTTCGATCGCTTTCCCGATAATGTGCGGATCGCCTCCAAATCGCCCGCGCCACAATCCGTAACTGATTACCGCCACGTTCGGTCCTCCGGGCTTGTCCTCCTCGGCGGTGTACGCGCGGCCAAGAGCCATCGGCACCTCGAAAACCTTGAAGTAGCCAGCGGAAGCGCGAATTCCGGGAACTTGTTCGGGACGATTCCCCCCTGTGACATTCAAGCCGGAAGGGCCAGAGTCGAATAAAGCGGTTGACTGGAAGACGCGCGATTGCCGTCGCCACACCATGAACTCGGGTATCGAGCTCGTAATGTAAAAGTTCGAGTTCTGTGGGACCGTGCGCCTGAGCGTCACGATACGATCCGCGTGCGGATACGGCATCGGATCGATCAGCACTTTGCTCACAACGGAAAATATCGCCGTGTTCGCGCCGATTCCGAGCGCCAGCGTCAGCACCGCGACAGCCGTAAAACCCGGATTCTTGCGCAACATGCGCAGGCCAAAGCGCACATCTTGCATCAGCGATTCGAGCCAAGGCAGCCCGCGCCGCTCGCGATAGCTCTCTTTCGTTTGCTCCACTCCTCCAAGCTTAATCAGCGCCTGCCGCCGCGCCTCCTCCGCACTCATCCGCGCGCGCAGGTTGTCCTCGATGTGCATCTGTACATGCGACTCAAGCTCTGCCGCCAGCTCGCGGTCGCGCCGCCGCTTACCAAATAGTTCGCCAGCTCGCATCAACCACGCCCGCGGCTTTCGCATCACTCCCCTCCCGCTACTCATGGCGCAGCGCCACCATCGGATCCACGTGCATGGCCCGCCGCGCCGGAATCCAGCAGGCGACGAGAGTCACCAAAAGCAAGAGCCCGGCAGCGCTGATGAACGAGATCGGGTCCAAAGGACCCACCCTATATAGAAGACTTTGCACCGCTCGCGCGAGCGCCGCTCCCATACCGATCCCAACCACGATGCCCGCAATAGCCAGTTGGAATCCCTGTCGCAAGACCATCTGCATGACGTCCGATCTTTGCGCTCCCAGCGCGACCCGAATTCCGATCTCATTGGTGCGCTGCGCGACGCTGTAACTAATTAACCCGTACAAGCCAACTGCCGCTAATAGCATCGCCAGAGCCGCAAGGACCATCAGGAGGTCGGCGGCGAAACGCCGCGGCCCGAGGGAATTCGCGATAAGCGAATCCATTGTCTGAATATTCTGAACCGGTAAGTTCGAGTCCACCGCGCGAACAGCATCTCTGAGAAAGCCAGCCAGTACCGCCGGCCCGGCTGTTCCTTTCGCAATAAGGGATCCATAGGACGCTCCCGCCTGGTACATCGGGAAGTAATAAGCGCCCTTGCTGGAACTCTCAGAACCAGCGGTAGAAGACTCCTCTCCAACAAGCGAGCCGAAGCGGATGTGGCCAACCACGCCAACGATCGTGGCCCACGGGTTTTTAGGGTTAAGTTGGCGAATTTTCCGGCCGATAGGGCTCCGATTCGGCCAATACTGACGCGCCAGATTCTCGTCCACGATTGCGACCGGCTGCGAGCCCAGTCGGTCCTCATCGGTAAAAAGGCGCCCTTGAAGCAGCGGTATCCCAAGAGCAGTGAAGTAACCGCGCGTTGCTAGCCGAAAATCGCCGTGCGGGCCCGGGCTGCCGGGGCTGGTCGGCTTCCCCTCAATTTCAAACGAGGCCGACCAACCACCCCCGCCAAACGGAATGGGGAGGCCGGCGCCGACGGCGGTGATTCCTGGCTTCCGCGATGCGTTGCCGAGAATGCTCCGGAAAACAGCGATCTGCTTTTGCGGCGTGTCGTATTGGGTTCGGGGCAGGGAGAGAGCGGCTGTCACAACCCCTTCGGGCCGGAACCCAGGATTCACCTCGGCCATCCGCGCTAGAGTTTTCAGTAGGAGACCGGTGCCTATCAGCAGCACAAATCCCAAGGCGATTTCGCCGACAACCAGAAATGAACGAAATGCCTGCTGGTTGCGCCCACTCGTCGCTGACCGGCCCGAATCGCGTAGAGTGGTGTAAGGATCGGCTTGCGAGACGTGCCAGGCGGGAACCACGCCGAAAATCAGCACTGCTGCGCATCCGATCAGTGCAGTGTAGAGCATTACATGGACATCCAGCGGGAAACTCGCTCGATCCACGAGATCTTTGGGCGCCACAAGTAACAGCGCCCTTACCCCTTCTCGTCCAAACGCCACGCCGACTAGCAGGCCCGCCAGCCCGAGGAGCGCGCTTTCAACCAGTGTTTGCCTGAGGAGCCGTATGCGCGTGGCTCCTAGCGCCGCACGCACAGCAATTTCTCTCGAACGACCGGCGGCTTTTGCCAGCAATAGAGCGCTGATATTCGCGCACGCGATGAGCAAGACGAACGCCACAGCAAGGGCCAGAATCTTAACCGGCATGCGTAGGTTCCCGTACACGAGGTCCGTAAAATGCATTACGAAGAGGCTCCAGCCGTTGGCCTTACCGAAGCTAAACGCCGGGGTTTCGAGGTCTCTCCTTGAGAGGACTCCGAGGTACGCGCGCGCACGGGGAAAAGAAACCCCTGGCTGGAGCCGCGCCACAGCGAGGTAGCTTTCGTTGAACTCCTTGTTGACGGCGAAGCTCCCCGCAGGAAGACCGATAGGCGCCCATAGCTCTACATCAGGCCAGCGGAATTGCGGCCCCATGACTCCGATAATCTTGTATGGCTGTTCGTTCAATTGAATCGTTCTGCCGATGGCGCTTGGAGCGCCTTCAAACCAACGCTGCCATGCGTGGTAGGACAGCACAATTTCGTGGTCGGCGCCCGGTTGGTCTTCTTCCGCGGAGAAGACCCTGCCAAGAAAAGGCCTCGCCTCGAAAACATTGAACCATTGCCACGAAACAAGGGCGCCTCGGAGGGTCTGCGGATAATCCGCAGCGACATAATTGAAAGTCGCCGGACGCGTCAGCGCAGCAGATGCGAAGATTTGCCTGTTGTCACGGATTTGTGCAAAATCCGGCGCCGAGACCATAATGTTTTTCAGACCAAGCTTGTCAACTCGAGTGCGCAGGGCCACGACTTGTGCCGGATTCGAAATGCCGGGCGGGTGGAGAAAAAGCGCATTTATGACGGAGAAGATCGCAGTGTTCGCGCCGATCCCAAGGGCGAGGGTCAGCACCGCGACCGTGGTAAATCCTGGATTCTTGCGCAGCATCCGCACGCCGAAGCGCATATCTTGCAGCAACGATTCGAGCCAAGGCAGCCCGCGCCGCTCGCGATAGCTCTCTTTCGTTTGCTCCACGCCGCCGAGCTTAATCAACGCCTGCCGCCGCGCTTCTTCTGCACTCATCCCCGCGCGCAGGTTGTCGTCAATATGCATCTGCAAGTGCGATTCAAGCTCCGCCGCCAGCTCGACGTCGCGCCGCCGCTTACCAAATAGTTCGCCTGCTCGAATCAACCACGCCCGCAGCGGCCTCATCGAAAATCTCCCATCCGACATGTGATACGGACGCGGCAACCAAAAAGTTCAGTCATGAGCTGTTCGACTCCTAAGCCCAACATCGTGGGCTCTGCCGCTTCAATTCGCCTTTAGCGGTGGCACCCCGAGTTCGGTCACAGCTGGTTTGCCAATGGAGGCGACGGATCTGCTTTTGTCGTGATCTGCCGCGCATTCGCTCACGATTGCTTCTCCGGCGCAAGAAACCGCGCCAGGATAGCCGTGGTTTCTTCCCACTCGTGCGTTTCTCGCGCCACTTGTTTGCGCCCCGCACGCGTCAGTTTGTAGAACTTAGCTTTGCGATTGTTGTCCGAAACGCCCCATTCGGACTCCACGTAACCTTCCTGCTCCAGCTTGAGCAGCGCCGGATACAGCGTGCCGTAGTTCACCGCCAGCCGGTCTCCGCTAGTCTGCTCGATGCGCCGCGCGATCCCGTAACCGTGCATCGACCCCATGGCTTCGAGCGTTTTCAGCACCATCAGCGCCAGTGTTCCCTGCCAAACATCCGTTTTCCCGCTGGTCATTGCCGCGACCCTCCGCTGCTTCTATAGGTAAGCCATAGAAGCATGCGCCCACCATGCCACAAGCCATATTGGGATGCAATAGGAGTTTCCGGACCTCCACGCTCGACTGACTTTGCGCCCTCCGCGTCACGTTCGTGAAGCTGGGGGCGCCGTTAGTTTTCAACGATCGCGTCCGGCGTTCCCGGAATTTCGGGTGACCGCGCCGTTTTGCCCAAATGTTTGCCGGACATCGCGTCCGCGATGCTGATGTTATGGACCTCCAGCGTCCGTCCGAGCGCTTGATCGAGATTGATCTCCGCCAGGATCAGTTGAATGCGGTCCTGCAGCTCCGCGGCCTCGGCTTGGGTAAGCAGAACCTGTTTTTGCACCACGGTGAATGCCGTCGCGGAACCGAGCTGCAACTCCTTCAGCGAATCGTTATAGCTTTGCTGGTTGTAAATCCTCGCCTCCTTGGCGGCGGCCACGGCGGCGCGCCCTTCGTCAATCGCGACCATGCTTTGCTGCACGTTCAGAGTCACGTTCTGCTGCGCGCCTTGGTAATTCACCCGCTGCTGCCGCTCGGTCAGTTGTGCTTCGGCATATTGCGCCTGCGCCGCGCGGTTGCGAATCGGGAGTGTGAGGTTCAGGCCCGCTTCGAACGTCGGGTAATCGGCATGAATCATCTGGTTCCAGTCGCTGACAACCCCTTCGGGGATCGCGGCGCCCGGAACGGTCACTTCGCTGCCGACATACCCGGTCGGAGTGGTGCCGGACGGGATCGCGCCACCGGTGGAAAACACCGGAGAGGTGCCCACAAAGGCGCCCGTAGTTACCGTCGGATGGGCGACTCCCGAAAGTCCTGCGCCTTGGTATTCAGCAAAAAGGTTCAGGCTCGGCAACAACAGGTTCTTGGTCGCCTTCACTTCCACACCAGCATTTTTCAAGGTTAGCGCGGCCTGCGCCATTTCCGGCCGGTTCCGAAGCGCTTCGTCGATCGCATCCTTCAGGCTGAGCGTCTCCGGCGCCGGATCGTAAATGGCGCTTGTAGGATCGATCTCCACGCCTTGCTGCGCCAACTGCCGCATATCCTTCGTAATCGCGGCCAGCAGGACGGCGTTTTGCTGCATCTCGCTATTCTGCGCCAGAACCAAATATTGCTGATCGGTCGCCAGTTGCGATTGCGCGGTGACAACGTCGGTCGGCGGCATCGTGCCGACCCGGACTTCCGCGCGATTGTTCTGATAGAGTTGCCCATCGGCCGCCACGGTCACCTGTTCGATCTTCACGTATTCGCGCGCATAGACCAGGTTCCAATAATCCGTCTCCACCTGCGTGATGATGGCGATCGCCTCCTGCTTGAACTGCGATTCGCCAACTTTTACGTCGTTTTTCGCCTCGATGATGTACCGCGTGTTTGGCAGCCTTCCGAAGCCGCGCAAGAGCGGCTGCGTCAGCTCGACGGTGAGAGTGGATTCGAAATACGGATTGAATATGTAGAACTCGCCGAAATTGGTGGAACCGCGCGAATTATCGAAAGTTACCTGCGCTTGCGTTCCGGTCGCGAACCCTTGCGTGTAGCCGAAATTCTCGGTCGCCGCGGCGCTCTCCAGGTCGGTCGGAGTATTGACTCCGGTTTGCGCGCCCGCCAGGAACGGTTCGTTATAGGGAATATCCGAATGTTCCACGGAAAGAGCGCTGGTGACTATGGGATCGAACGGCGTGAGGCCGGTCGCCCCCGATTTCGCGTACAGCAGAGCGGCCTGGTCGATCCAAGGCGTGTACCGCTCGACTTCGATATTGAGATTGTTCTCCAGCGCCAATGAAATGGCGTCCTCCAGGCTGAGCATCAGCTTGCCGCCTTGAATGAGCTGGTCAACTCGTGGCGTGTTCTTCAGATCCGGCTGGACGACGCGACGCCCTTCATAAGGCCCGATCACGTTGGGAATCCATCGCCGCGCCACCGAATAGTTCGGCGCAAAAGACAAATGGCGCGTTGGCGCGAGTGGTGCGCCTTCAACTTCCGTCGGCGGATGATACTGCGGCGGCGGAGTTGGCAGCCGGAACTCTGTCTCCGGCGCGTTCGCCGCCGGAGCGGCCGGTTTTTGGCCTTGTGCGTACGCCCGAGGAATCGCAATCAGACAACTCAATAAACCTATCGCTGCGAAGCCCGTAATGCTTCTATTCATTGGCGCTCATCCTTTCGGAAAGGTAGTACGTAAGCTTAGTTACTTATGTTCCATTCAAATCCGGGCGATCCCTGTGCAACGCTGCGGCGAACCACGTGCTCGGATAGAACGCGTCCGGCCTGCACGGGTTGCATCCGATTAGCCGCAGCAGAATGACACTAGCACATATGGGTATGCAATAGGACTGCTAGGGAACCATCCCGAACATGGAAACGGAGGGAGATCAAGCGGAAATCAGGAGGATGCTTCCGCGGAGGCGCGAATTTCCTGCCAGCGCTTGGGGCGCCTCTTGGCATCCAGCACTTTCTTGCGCAGCCGGATGGACTTGGGCGTTACTTCCACGAATTCATCGTCGGCGATGAACTCAATCGCTTTTTCGAGCGTCATCTCGCGCGGTGGAATCAGGCGAATGGCCTCGTCGGCGGATGACGAGCGCATGTTGGTCTGCTTTTTTTCCTTGGTGATATTCACGTTCATGTCGTCTTCGCGTGAATTTTCGCCCATAAGCATACCCTCGTATACTTCCACGCCCGGTCCGATGAACATTTCTCCGCGTTCCTGTATGCCCCAGATGGCGTAGGCCACCGACACGCCCGCGCGGTCTGCCACCAGCGCGCCCGTTGGACGCATGGCCATGTCTCCGGCGTACTCCGTCCAGCCCTCAAGCAACGAATGAATTAGCGCCGTGCCGCGCGTGTCCGTCAGCAACTGCCCGCGCAGCCCGATCAATCCCCGCGATGGAATGCTGAACTCCATACGCACGCGCCCCGAATGATGGTTCACCATTTTTTTCATTTCGCCGCGCCGCGTGCCCAGCGATTCCATCACGATGCCGATAAAAGTTTCCGGGCAATCCACCACCAGCAATTCCAGAGGCTCCAGGCGGCGCCCGTTTTCCTCGCGCACCACGATTTCCGGCTTGCCCACCATCAGCTCGTAACCTTCGCGGCGCATCGTCTCAATCAAGATGGCCAGTTGCAATTCGCCGCGGCCCAGCACGCGAAACGCATCCGTCGCGCCGATATCTTCCACGCGCAGGGAAACATTGGTCAGCAGCTCTTTATCCAGACGCGCGCGCAGATCGCGTGACGTGACGAACTGGCCTTCTCGCCCGGCGAAAGGCGAAGTATTGATGGTGAACACCATGGCCAGCGTGGGTTCGTCGATGGTGAGAGGCTCGAGCGGCGCGGGATTTTCCAGATCGGTGATCGTCTCCCCGATCTGAATGCCCTCCACGCCGGCGATGGCCACGATTTCGCCCGCGGTCACTTCTTCGGCCTCATCGCGCTCCAGCCCGCGAAAGGTGAAGAGCTTAGTGATCTTCGTGGGCTGGATGGTTCCGTTCAGCTTGGCGATGCCCACCTCCGTGCCGCGCTTGAGAGTTCCTTGAAACACGCGCGCGATGGCCACGCGCCCCAGAAAATCGCTGTAATCGAGGTTGGTCACCTGAATTTGCAGCGCTCCTGCCGGATCGCCGGCTGGCGCCGGAATCGACGCCACGATCTGCTCGAAGAGCGGCTGCAGGTTCGTGGAATCGTCGCCGATCTTCCGGTGCGCCACGCCGGTCTTGGCATTCGTATAGATCACCGGAAAATCGAGCTGGTCCTCCGTCGCGTCAAGATCGATGAAAAGATCGTAAATTTCATCCAGCACTTCCGCGGCTCGCGCGTCCGGCCGGTCGATCTTATTCAGCACCATGATCGGCGGCAGCTTCGCGGCCAGCGCCTTTTGCAGCACGTAGCGCGTCTGCGGCAGCGGCCCTTCGCTCGCGTCCACCAGCACCAATACGCCATCCACCATCCGCAGCGCGCGTTCCACTTCGCCGCCGAAATCGCTGTGCCCCGGCGTATCCACGATATTGATTTTCGTGTCGTGATACGTCACCGCCGTGTTTTTCGCCAGGATGGTGATGCCGCGCTCGCGCTCCAGCTCGTTCGAGTCCATCACGCGCTTCACCACTTCCTGGTTTTGGCGAAACACACCGCTCTGCTGCAGCATGGCGTCCACTAGCGTCGTCTTGCCGTGGTCCACGTGCGCGATGATGGCGATATTGCGTATCGATTTCGTCATTTTGGGTTTGAACTTGTCGTCGTAAGATCAACGCTTTCGTATTCAGATCTCGGTCGTCGTAGTTAAATCAAATTCGTCGTTGTTAAGTCGCAGTCGTCGTGACCAGCTCGGGCTTGTCTTGTTCGGTCAGCGCTGCGATCCCAGGAACGCGGGGCGCCGGTTGCACCGGAAAGCCCAATATTTGCGAAGTATTACAAGGGCGGCAAACGCAGTCCTATTTTAGCATGCAAGTTCCCGCCGCCGTTACGCTCGACAAGATTGGGTCGCCTATATCGAACGACAACGCACGAAGCGAGCATTCCCTCGTTGCCGGAACGCCAATCAACGTTTAGGATGTGCTGTGTGGGCGTATTTACTGCACTCCTTTTAATCTTGTTCGCACTGGCGGGCTCCGGGATCCGCGCCAAGGCTCAGCAGAGACCTCCTGAGAAGTCTGCGACTCCGTCACAATCGAACGGTAAGGTCAGTCCGCCTGTGGGGCCCGGCGCCAACTCCGACGAGGATTTGCCTTGCCCGCAGGACCGAAATCAAACAAGCGAAGCTCGCTTCAAAGACTACGAGATCCGTACCTATCGATGGCCAGAACCCGAGGGCTGCCTTCAGATATTCAAGCGAGGCCGTGTTGTCTACTCCCTGGAAAGCGCCGATTTCAAGATCGGGGGAAATTTTGAGAGCGGCGTGAGCGTTCCGATTGGGACAGATATCACGGGCACGGGCACACCCGATGCAATCGTCGGCGAGTGGTCCGGCGGCGCTCACTGTTGTTACACGCTTCATGTCTTCGAGCTTGGCGAGAAGTTAAGGCAAATTGGGCAGATCAAGGCCGAAGATTCAGACGAAGCCGACTTCAGGGATTTAAATCACGACGGCACCTTGGAATTCGTTGGGTACGATTGGGCGTTCGCTTACTGGAACACTTCCTTTCTCTATTCGCCGGCACCGCGAATCGTGTTGAAGTATCGGCAAGGATGTTTTCGCCTCGCACTGGACATGATGAAAGATCCCCGCCCGACCGCCGCGGAATTCGCGGCCTTGGTACGACGCGTCCGAGCCGACCGGGAGTGGTCTTCCGATCAGCCGACAGAAGTCTGTGACAAAGAATGCGGCGTTCCTGTGCCACTGTGGAAGAACATGCTCCACTTGATGTATACGGGACACGCCGATCTCGCGTGGCGACTCTTTGACGAGAGTTGGCCCGACAGGCAGAAAGGTAAGGGCAAATTCGCCGCGGCGTTCTGTAAGCAGCTCAGTTCTAGCCGTTACTGGTCCGACCTCAAACCCGCGATCGGCGCTTGTCCCCCGCAATAAAGCCATAAGAGCCACGGATCGAGGCGCTCGCCGTTTCATTAGCTTGATTGTTGGAGACCGCCCGTCGCAAATTGTGCAGTCAGGAGAACAACCCCCATGCCCACTCGCATCGGATTTATCGGAATCGGAAACATGGGCTGGCCGATGGCTGCCAACATCGCCAAGGCTGGCCACGATCTCGCCGTCTATGATCTCGACCGCGAGCGCGTCTCCCGCTTCGCCGCAGAACACAACTGCCGCACCGCCGCGAGCGTCGGCGAAATCGCGCAGAATGAATTCGTCATCACCATGCTGCCCACCAGCCAGCACGTTCGCGACGCTCTTCTCTCCGACGAAAACGGCGCCTTCGCAAAATCCCTTCGCCCCGGCGCGATCGTGATTGACATGAGCTCATCCGATCCGGTGGCCACGCGCACGCTCGGTCCCGAGCTCGCGCGCCACGGTGCCATTCTCCTCGACGCGCCCGTCTCCGGCGCCGTCCCTCGCGCCATCACGGGCAAGCTCGCCATCATGATCGGCGGCGAAGACAAAGCCGCGATCGCCCGCGCCAAGCCGCTGCTTTCCGCCATGGGCGACCGCCTATTCGACACCGGCCCGCTCGGCTCCGGCCACGCCATGAAGGCGCTCAATAACTTCATCGCCGCCGCCGGATACACCGCTGTCGTCGAAGGATTGATGATCGGAGAAAAATTCGGGCTGGATCAATCCGTGATGGTCGATATTTTGAACGCGTCCACCGGCCGCAACTTCACCACCGAAAATATGATCAAGCAGCAGATCCTCAGCGGACAGTTCGCTACCGGCTTTGCTCTCGGCCTGATGGCCAAGGACGTGAAAATTGCCGCCGACCTCGGCGAAGCCGTCCGCGTCGACGCACCCATGTCGCGGCTGATTCGCGAACGCTGGGCCGCTGCGCGCGATCGCCTCGGCGCCGCGCGCGACACCTCTGAGGCAATGCTTGCCTGGCGCGATTCGCTCCCAGATTAGCTCGGTGCGTTGAAATCCATTGCTCTGACCTGCTCGCAATCATTCATGCCGCAGCGCCTTCATCGGATTCACCTGCATCGCGCGACGTGCGGGAATGTAGCAAGCAATCAACGTCACGGCGCAGAGCAGCAGCGCCACGCTTGAAAACGTCAGCGCGTCCGTGCTGGTCACACCCAATAGCTCGCTGCTCAAAAATCGCGTTACCGCAAACGCAGCCGCCAAGCCCAGACAAATCCCGATCAGCGTCAGCCGCACCGCCCGCCCCAGCACCAGCTTCAGAACGTCGTCCCGCGTGGCGCCCAGTGCCATACGAATAGCGATTTCGTGCGTGCGCTGCCGCGTCGTGTACGACGTCACGCCGTAAATTCCCACCGCCGCCAGCACCAGCGCTAGCAGCCCGAACGCGCCTACGAACGTCCCCGCAATCCGCTGCACGAAGCTCGCCAGCTCTTCGCGCTCCTGCAGCGTGGTCACGTCAAAAGGCGCCACATCCGCATTGATGTCGTGGATCGCATTCGCCACACTCGCCGAATATCGCAGCGGATTGTTGCCGCCCACCCGCGTATAGATCACTATGGTCGCGTTGTACACCTGATAGAGCGGCAGGTATATAAAAGGCGTCGGCGCCTCGTTCAGGCTGTTCACCTTGCTGTTCCGCACCACTCCCACCACCGTGAACCACTCATTCGTCAAATCCGAATGCACTTTCTTTCCCAGCGCTTCCTGATTTGGCCAATAGCGCGCCGCGAAATATTCGTTCACCATGCAGACGCGCTGGCTCTTCCGAGTGTCCTCCGCCGTGAAGTCGCGCCCGCTCAGCAGCGGATTCTGCAGTGTCCTCAGGAAGTTGGGCGAAACGATCGCGTCCTGCACTTCCATCGACTCGTTCGACTGCTGCACGTATCCTTCCGGGTTCACGCTCGTCGATCCTCCGCCCAGCGTCAGCGGCACGCGATTCGATAGCGCCACTGACTTCACTCCCGGAAGCGCTTCCAGCTTGGCAATCAGTTGGCGGTCAAATTCGATTCCGTTATCCGGCGTGTACCCCGCCTGAAAGAGGTCGAACGAAGTAAGCAGCACATCGCGCGGATTGAATCCCGGATCGATCAGTTGCGCGCTCGCGAAGCTCCGAATGAAGAGCCCCGCGCAAATCAGCAGCAGCAGCGACAGCCCAACTTGCGCCACCACCAATCCGCTCGCCAGCCGCGCTTTTCCCCGGCTTCCGGACGAGCTTCCGCTCTCTTCTTTCAACACGGAAACCGGCGCGTCTCCCGAAGCGCGCAACGCCGGCAGAATTCCGAAGATCAAGCCAGTGATCACCGATATTACTAGCGCCGCCAGCAATACGCCGCGGTCGATGTGTACGTTGAGCGCCACTGGAAAATCCATCGGCGGAATAAACCGCGCCATCAATCCTGCCGTCCACAGCGTGATCAGCATCGCGATCGCCCCGCCCGCCAGCGCCAGCACTAAGCTCTCCACCATCAATTGACGCACCAATCGCCAGCGGCTCGCTCCCAGCGATATCCGAATCGCGATCTCCCTCCGCCGCGTAATGGACCTCACCAGCATCAGGTTCGCAACATTCGCGCACGCCAGCAGCAGCACCAAGCCGGCGATGGCCATCAACATCGGCAGCAACAGCGAAAAAAACTGATTTGCAGAAAAGGGCGCGCGCCACAGCGGATAAACGGTCACTGTATCGTGTCCCTTGTGCTCCTCCGGATAGTCCTTCGCCACTCGCTGAATCCGCGCGGTCATTTCCTGCTGCGCCTGCGCCGCCGTCACGCCCGGCTTTAGCCGGCCCAGCACATCGGCCCAGAAATAGTGGTGGTCGTTCAGCAAATCTCCCTGTGGCATCACGTCCGCCTGCATCATCATCGGCACCCACAGGTTCGCCCGGAGTCCCGTCTGGCTACCCTGAAAAACCGGCGGCGTCACTCCCACAATCGTGTACGGATGCCGGTTGATGTCCATCGTCCGGCCAATCACTTCCGGATCTCCGCCGAAATGCGCCTTCCACAAACGGTAGCTGATCACCACTACCGGCGCGCCGTTTGGTTTATCGCCCTCCTCTGGCAGAAACCCGCGCCCCATCACCGGCCGCACTCCCAGCACGGCAAAATAATTCGCGGTCGCCACCATGCCCCACACACGTTGCGGTTTCCCGCTGCCTGTCAAGCTCATCGCCTCCACGCTGAACGCTGTGAGGCCCGTGAAGCTCTGCTGCCCATCGCGTATGGCCACGTAGTCGGGATAACTGAAAGGGAAGGGATTTTGGAGTGATTTACCGAGCGATAGCGCCACCACCTGGTCTGGCGCCGCGAGCCCTGGCACCGGATTCAGCAGCGTTGAATTAATCCAGCTGAAGATTGTGGTGTTCGCGCCGATGCCCAGCGCCAGCGTCGCCACGGCAATCGCCGTGTAGACCGGGCTCCTCCGCAACATGCGGAACGCGTAACGTACATCCTGCAGAAAATTCCCCACGCAACGCCTCCCAAGCGCATTCGCGCGGCG
>JBOGNC010000091.1:0-14531 GCA_050747045.1 Candidatus Acidiferrales bacterium
TACAAACAGATTTGGGATCCCGACTGGAAAATGAATCCTGGCAAAGTCGTCGATCCATTTCCGCTCGATTCCAATCTTCGCCTGGGCGCCAATTACAATCCCGTCGAGCCTACGACGCATTTCAAATTCCCCGATGATGACGGCAGTTTCGCGAAAGCGACTCTGCGCTGCGTGGGTGTGGGCAAATGCCGGCGCTCCAGTTCCGACGATCCCGAAAATCAGACGATGTGCCCTAGCTTTATGGTCACGCACGAGGAAAAAGACACCACGCGCGGCCGCGCCCATCTCCTCTGGGAAATGCTGCATGGCGACGTGATCAAGAATGGCTGGCGCGACGAGCACGTGAAAGACGCCCTCGATCTCTGCCTCGCCTGCAAGGGCTGCAAGGGCGATTGCCCGGTAAATGTGGACATTCCCACCTACAAAGCCGAATTCTTGTCGCATTACTATAAGGGACGCATACGCCCTCGCTACGCCTACGCATTTGGTTTGATCGATAAATGGGCGGAAGTCGCCTCTATCTGGCCGGGTCTGGTGAATCTTGCCGCTTCCACTCCTGGCGTCCGCGATTTCATGAAATCAGCCGCCGGAATTTCCACGCGTCGCTCCATTCCGGAATTTGCGCCGCAAACGTTCCAGTCGTGGTTCTCGAAACAGCGCCCTAGCGGTTCCCGGCGCCGCACCGTCGGGAAGGTGGTGCTCTTCCCGGACACGTTCAACAATCATTTCTTCCCCCGCACCGCCAAAGCTGCTGTGGACGTTCTCCAGGACGCCGGCTACGAGGTGGAAGTTCCGCAGGGACACGTCTGCTGCGGCCGCCCGCTCTACGATTACGGCTTTCTCGATCTCGCCAAAGAGTATTTGCGGAGGATGTTCGACGTACTCACCCCTTATGCCGCTGCCGGAACGCCTATCATCGTGCTTGAGCCGAGCTGCTGGTCCGTTTTCCAGGACGAAATGCGCAACATGTTCCCGAACCGCAAAGAAACCGATCTCATCAAGAAAAATACGTTTCTGCTTTCTCAGTTCCTGGTGGAAAAGGCGCACTATCACCCTTCGCGGCTCAACCGCAGCGCCATCGTCCACGGCCATTGCCATCACAAAGCGATCATTCACGGCGTCGAGCACGAAAAGAAACTCCTCGACGAAATGCAGGTCAAGGTGCGCGTCCTAGCGGACGCTTGCTGCGGAATGGCCGGCTCCTTTGGTTTCGAAGAACATCACTTCGACGTTTCGGCCAAAGTGGGCGAACACGGCATGCTTCCCGCCATTCGTAAAGCAGGACTCGACGAACTGATCATCGCGGACGGCTTCAGTTGCCGCGAGCAAATCTCCCAAATGTCCGATCGCCACGGCCTGCACATGGCCGAAGTGCTGCAGCTCGCGATTCACCCCGAACCGGCCGGCGCGGACGAGCATCCTCCGGAAAAAATCTTCGTCGAGCGCCACAAGCGCGAGATTCAAAATTCGAAGGTGCAGACGTTGGCCGTTCTCGGTGGCATCTCCGCGATCGTTGCTGGCGCAATCGCCATCGCCAAATCCGGCGACGGAGAGCGCCCAACCTCGAAAAAACCTCGCCGCTCGTCAACGGGGCGATCGACCCAGCCCAATCGCCACGATAAAGCCGCGGACGACGCCAATGACGAGCCTGCAGGCACAGTCTCCGGCATCCCCCCAGGATTTGGCTCTGGGCAGGCCGGATGACCGGTCGGATCGCAAGATCGCGATGACCGGACAATGGCCTCATTGCGGTCGCGAAGTTTTGCGCCACTTCGGCGTTGCGCACATTTGACCACTTTCCCGGAGGTCAACTCACGATGCTGAACAAGAACCCAGTTATCGGCGGCTTAGTCAAAATTCGCCCACGGGTTGAAACCGTTCAAGTGAGCCGCGGCCGCACCGTCATCATCTCCCAGCTAGACGGAAACATGGAATCGGACGAGCTTTTCGAAGGGCTGTGGATCTACGAGGCGAGAGTCCTACGCCGCTACGTCTGGCTGATGAACGGCAAGCGCCCGAATTTCAGCTGTGGCTCGAATATCGACCAGTTTTCCTGGATGGGTTACTACGTTCAGACGCCAGCGAACTGCAAGGAAACACCGGCGCACGAATGCGATCCGATGCAAGAAGCCGTTGAGCTTCGGCTCACGCGCAGCGTCGGCGAAGGCATGCACGAAGATATAGATCTCACAAACCACACGCAGATTTCCACCACCGTCGACCTTGCCCTCGAATTCGAACACGAATTCGCTTCCCGCAAGGAAATTAAGAAAGGCCGCGAGCAACAAGGCGATCTCAACTCAACCTGGTCGCAACTGCAGCCCGGCCTGTGGGAGCTCGTCACCAGTTACAACGCCGTCCACGAATACAGCCATCAGGGCGATAAAGGCGTCGCCGAAATGAGCCGGGGCACCAGATTACGCATCGAAAGTACGTCTTCGCAGCCTAAATACGCGTCCAATCGCATCTCTTTCTCCGTCGTACTCGAGCCGCACGAGCATTGGCACGCTTGCTTGAGCTGGCTCGCCTCCGTGCAAGGTGAACTGCTTCCACTCTCCGGCGCATGCTCTCGCGAGCACGCCAGCGACTGGGATCACAGGCGCATCATGTTCCTGAATGCCGCTGCGGATATTGAGGTTCCGCACTCGCAAGATCTTTCGACTACGGTTGGACGGGTGCTCCACCGTTCGCGAATCGATCTGGCCGATCTCCGCCTCCACGATCTCGATAAGTTTGGAGGAGCCTCCATCGCTGCAGGCATTCCCATGTACATGGAAATTTATGGCCGCGATCTGCTCGCCTCCGCGTGGCAGGCATCGGTGCTCACTCCGGAGCTTCTCGAAGGTGCCCTCAATACCCTTTCGCATTATCAAGCCAACGAAAAAGACGACTGGCGCGACGCCCAACCGGGGCGCATCGCGCACGAAGTGCATTCCGATCCCCTCTCCGTGCTGCAATACAGCCCGCAGGCCATCTATTACGGCTCCGTCTCTGGCTGCTCGCTCTATCCCATCTCCGTCGCAGAACTTTGGCATTGGACTGGCGACAAAGATTTAGTTCGAAAGCATATCGAACCTGCGATTCGCGCGATCAACTGGGCGGACACTTACAGCCTCGATTCCACAAACTTCTACCGTTACGAGACGCGCTCCGAGCAAGGTGTGAAAAATCAAGCATGGAAGGACTCCGGCGATGCCATCGTCCATTCTGATGGATCGCAAGTCGAAGCGCCCATCGGCACTTGCGAAATGCAGGCTTTCATGTTCGCCGCCAAACAGCAATTCTCCGAAGTCCTTTGGTGGCTGGGCGAAAAGGATCTTGCCGCGCGTTATTACCGTGAGGCCAGCGAGTTGCGGAAGCGCTTCAACGATAAATTTTGGATGGAAGACGAAGGCTACTTCGCAATGGCTATCGGCCCGGACGGCAAGCTCGTCCGCTCCGTGGCGTCCGATCCCGGCCATTGCCTGCTGTCAGGAATCGTGGACGACTCTCGCGTCAAGCGGGTTGCGTTCCGCATGATGCGCGACGATATGTTCTCTGGCTGGGGCATTCGCACCCTTTCAGCACTTCATCCTGCCTATAATCCATTTTCCTATCATCGCGGATCGGTCTGGCCCGTCACCGACGCAAGCTTTGTCCTCGCTTTCGCTCGTTATGGATTGCATGGTGAAATGCACCGCCTGGCGCAGGCCACTTTCGAGGCCGCCCAGCTTTTTGACGACGATCGCCCGCCGGAAGTTTTCGGCGGCCATCAACGCACGGCCGACGCTCCGTTTCCCGGCCTATACACTCCGGCGAATTATCCGCAGGCTTGGACCGCTTCCGCCCCGTTCACCGTCATCCAGGCGCTGACTGGCCTTTACGGTTACGCTCCGCTAAACGTTTTGATTCTCGATCCGCATTTGCCGGAGTGGCTGCCGCAAATCAATGTCGAGCGATTGCGCATCGGAAAATCCGTGGTTTCGCTGCAATTCTTCCGCAAATCCGATGGCGAATCTGACTACAAAGTTGTCGATCTGCAAGGACAGCTCCACATCGTTCGCCAGCCAAGCCCGTGGTCGTTCACCTCCGGCTGGGCGGAGCGAGTGAAGGACGCCATCTCCAGCATTTTGCCGCATGGCAAGTCGAGTGCCGCGTGATTTCGCCATCAAAAACAAATTCACTCTTCTAGGAGGAAGTCTGCCATGCCAACCGAAACTGTCGTCGTAACCGGCGCATCAGCCGGACTTGGCCGTGCGATCGCTAAGGTATTTGGAAAGCGAGGCGCTCACGTTGCACTACTCGCGCGCGGCCAGCAGGGCCTGGATGCCGCCGCGGCGGAGATCGAAGCGGCTGGCGGCAAGGCCCTCGCTCTGCCCACGGATGTCGCAGACCCGCAAGCCGTCGAAGCCGCTGCCGAAGCCGCGGAGCAAAAATTCGGTCCCATCGACATCTGGGTAAACAACGCTATGGCCAGCGTTTTCGCGCCGGTGAAAGAAATGAAGCCGGAGGAATACAAGCGTGCCACCGAAGTCACCTATCTCGGCGTCGTCCACGGCACGCTTGCGGCGCTAAAGCGCATGTTGCCTCGCGACCGCGGAACGATCGTGCAAGTCGGTTCCGCCCTCGCCTATCGCAGCATCCCCCTGCAATCCGCCTATTGCGCCGCGAAACACGCCATCGTCGGCTTCACCGATTCACTCCGCTGCGAACTTATCCACGACCAGAGCCACGTTCGCGTGACCGTGGTTCATATGCCGGCCATGAACACGGCGCAATTCAGCTGGGTGCGCAACAAGCTGGACAAAAAACCGCAGCCCGTTCCACCCATCTACCAGCCCGAAGTCGGAGCGCGCGCCGTTTATTGGGCCGCCCACCATGATCGCCGCGAAATTTACGTCGGCGCTCCCACGGTTGGTGCAATCGTCGGAAACAAAATCGCTCCGGGCGCCCTCGATCACTATCTCGGCCGCACTGGCTACAAATCGCAGCAGACTTCCGAGCCCGACGATCCTTCGCGCCCGGATAACCTCTGGGCGCCCCTGGACGCGCACGAAGACCACGGCGCGCACGGCTCTTTCAACAATCGCGCCCATACTTCCAGCCTCCAGCTCTGGGCCGACCTGCATCGGCTTCCCATTTCTGTAGGCCTTGGCATCGCCGCGGGCCTCGGAGCCGGTTTTCTCTTCGCCAATCGAAACAACGGCTCAAAGTGGTAATCTGCACGGGCGGGTACCGACCGAGTATCGGCCTGCACTAGGGTGCCAGGATGGCTTTTATCTCCACAACATGCCTGTGAAGCCGCGCCTCGATCATCTATTGGAGGCATTCGTTTTAGTTCTCGCCCTGGCCATTTCGGCTGTCTGGCCCGGCGAAGTCTCGGCGTATTCAGTCCTGGCGCATGAAGCCATCGTCGATAGCGCCTGGGTAACCACGATTCGCCCCCTCCTCCTTAAGCGCTTTCCCAACGCCACTCCGCAGCAACTCAAGGAAGCCCATGCCTACGCCTACGGCGGCGCCATCATTCAGGACATGGGCTACTATCCGCACGGGAACCAGTTCTTCAGTAACCTCACGCACTACGTTCGCAGCGGCGATTTCATCGTCGCGCTCGTCCGTGATTCAAACGATATCGACGGCTACGCCTTCGCTCTCGGCGCGCTGTCGCATTACTGCGGAGACACCGTAGGCCACTCGCTGGGAACCAATCGCGCCGAGCCTGTCCTCTATCCCAAGCTGAAGCGAAAATTCGGCAAGTGGATCACCTACGAACAAGATCCTCTCGCGCACATCAAAACCGAATTTGGGTTTGACGTCCTCGAAGTCGCACAGGGCCGCTACGCGCCGCAGAGCTATCACGACTTCATCGGTTTCGAAGTCTCCGTCCCGCTTCTCTCGCAGGCGTTTCAGGAAACTTACGGCATCCCTATGCAGTCCGTACTCACCAATGAAAACGAAGTGCTCGGCTCGTACCGCCATGACGTCAGCCAGCTGATTCCCAAGGCCACCCGCATCGCCTGGAGTCTGAAGAAAGACCAGATCCGGAAAGATCGACCGAGCATGACCAAGAAAAAGTTTCTCTACAACATCTCTCGCTCCGGCTACCGCAAATTCTGGGGCAAGGATTACAAAGCGCCCAGCTTTGCCGACCGCATCCTCGCGTTCATTTACCGCATCATCCCAAAGTTCGGTCCGCTGAAAGTGCTCCAACTGAAAACTCCCACACCCGCTACAGAACGCATGTTCGAGGCCAGCTTCAACGCCACCATGACTCGCTATCGGCAGCTTCTCGGACAGGTCGGCGCAAACGATCTGGTTTTGCCCAACGTCAATTTCGACACCGGCGAGCTTTCCGCCCCCGGCCAATACAAGCTCAACGACCAGGCACACGCGCAACTGCTTGATGATTTAGCCAAACAGAATTGGCGCGGAGCATCACCTGAGATTCGCGCCTACCTGCTGAAGTATTTCTCCGATCCCAACGCGAATTACGCGTTCAGCAAGAATCGCAAGAGGTGGACCAGGGTGCAGGCCGAGCTGCGCGAGCTAAAAAGCTCCGCGCCTCAGCCTGCCGCTTCCAACTCTGCCGCTCCTTCCTCGACGAGGCCCGCGACACCGGCAGTATTCCATGCATCTTAACAATCAGCATTCCTCGACACATCGTGCTGCCCGCCTTTGCGCGTAACCGCGTCGCGCGGCGAACTGTATCCCTAGGAGCGACACATGAAGCCACTTTCGTTGGCCGGACTCGTACTAATCGTGCTGGGCGCGCTGGCGCTCATCTACCAGGGCATCAGCTACCACAGCAGGAAAAACGTGGCCGACGTGGGCTCGGTGCACATCACCCACACCGAGCACAAGCACATCGACATACCTCCCGTGGTCGGCGGGCTGATCCTTCTCGGTGGAATTATTTTGGTCGTTGCAGGCTCGCGGCAACGGTCGTAACGGCGTGGCGAGTCGCCCCAGGCGAATGCCAGCGCTCGCCAAGCGAATTCGCGCCAACGCCTGACGCCGCCTGCGTCAGCGCGCTGCTTCGGCTGAAGTCGCTGCGTCGAGGACAGCGCCGCCTTCCGATTTCGCGTCGGCCGCGGCCGGTGCGGCGCTCTTTTCCTTATGCGAGTCGAATAAGTCGAGTCCGTACTTTGGCTGGTCCTTCGTTCCGGTAATCTTGATGGGCAGCACTGCTCCCCCATTTTTCCCCCGGAAAAATGGGTCGACCACTTTCAGGAAAAGTGATTTCATCCCCGTGGTAGTTTGCGATAGGCTCGCTTCCAGGCGCAGCTTCCCGCGAAAATCCAACTGCCCCGTGTCCATGCTGTAAGTGCCCGCAGCGGACATCGCCGCGCCCTCCACGCCAAAATTCAGTCGCGCGAAGTGTAACACGCCGTTCTTCATGCTGAAGGTCCCGCGCACCTTGGACTCCTCGCGCCCTTTGGACCCCAGCTGCGGATCGCCTTGCGCCTTGTGACTCAGCGTGTTGATGCGGCCCTGAATTTTGTGGTTCGTGAACACCACATCGCCCACATGGAAACGTCCGTCCAGCCGCATCCGTTCGATCAAATCCTCGTTTTTCTCTGGAATGTCAATCTTCACGTGCAGCCGCGCATCGCCCGTCATCACTGGCTTTTCCGTGTGAGCGGCTAGTTGCAGTAAATCCTGGACCGGCGCCTTTTGAGCCACGGCGTCCAATTCGATCGTGCGCCCCTTTTGCGGCGTCAAATCCACCACTCGCCCTCGCACGATCAGCGTCGTGCCCAAAAAAGTTGCCGTCACCTTTTTCAGAATCACGTCCCCATTCGTGCCGTCCACGATCGCCGAATACTTCGTGTGCAGGTCAACTGGAGCGCTCGAAGTCCTCACCGCGAAGTTCGGCGTATCCGTTTCGCCGTCCACTTGCAGCTCGTCCAGCGGCCCTGTGAAATTCCCCCGGGACGATAGCGTCCCGGACACGCCCTTTAACGTCCCAAGATCGGCGTGCTCAAACGTGAATTGCCCCGTCACCGGAGTAGTGCTCGGATCTTCGGCGTGCCACGGGCCGAACTGCCCCACGCACGCAATCTCGCCGCGCGGCACGGGATTGGTCAATTGCGCTTCGAATTGCGCCGGACGGTCGAATTGAAAATCGTGCATCTCCACGTGATGAATGAAAAATGGCCGTGGCGTATGGCTGGGATCTTTGGGCAGCGGCTCAAGGACGGCGTCGTCGGCCACGATCGCGTCGATCACTACCGGATATTTTTTCGCCAGCTCTTCATCCGTGCCACTCTCGGCCCGCTCGGCCCCCGGCTGACGCGGCGGAGTGTGAATCTGCAAGCCCTCAAGCTGCACGCGGCGAACGTGGATCTTTTTACGCAAAATTCCAATGAAGCTGGCTTCAAAACTGGCACTGCGGATTTCGATCAGTGGAGGCAGGTCGGTCCTGCCCCTATAACGCAGCGTGAGCTGGTTCACCGTTACGTCCATGTCCAGCCCATGCCGCAACGATACGTCAAAACTGCGAAAACGCACTTGGCTCTGGAACCGCGCGCTCAGATACGCCTCAGTTCGATGCCGGATCAAAGTTCGGATTGGTCCCCGCGCAAAATAAAGCGCTCCGAGCGTCAGCAACACGCTCAGCGCAGTTAAGGCAACGCCTCCTAGGATCCACATGCGCTTCGACATGGCGGCGCAACCTTATCTTTTCGAAAGGAGCAGATGGGCAAGCTATTAATTCTAGGGAGCTTTTGCCTCGACTGGCTATCGGGTCTCAGCCGGAAATTGCCGTCCGGCGAAGAATCGCGTAGAGCTGGCAAATCGCATAGAATGTACCGGTTTTATCGAGCGGTCGTCCGCAGTCCAAAGTCCACGGAAGTCCAAGGAGGAATAATGGCATCGCAGCCGCGCAAGCCGTCCGCACGCGATATGATTGGAGATCTCGCCCCAAAATTTGCGGAACTTACCGATCAAGTTCTTTTCGACGATGTTTGGGAGCGCCCCGCACTGTCCAAGCGCGACCGCAGCCTCATCACCGTCGCTGCTCTCGTCGCCCTCAATCGCACGCAACAGTTGGACTTTCACCTCAAGCTCGCGCTCGAGAATGGCCTCACCAAGGACGAGATCGTCGAGGCCATCACTCACTTGGCGTTCTACTCCGGCTGGCCCCCCGCCGTGTCCGCCATGCTTCTCGCTAAGGACATTTTCCAGCAGCCGAAATAGCCGTATCGACGCAAATCCCTTACTGGTACCGCCCCAGGGGGTATTTTGCTCCCTCGAAAAATAGGGCTTCGGCCCTATGGTTCGCATCTCCCGATATGAATAACCTCCGTTACAATCCGGAACTTCGTGAGCTCCGGAGGCCGGCCCCTAATCGAGCCGTACAGCAAAGGAGGTCCGCGGCTTCCGATGGCTACGCGGGTGCTGATCGCAGACGATCATCAAGGTATGCGCGACGCCCTCTCCCAAACGGTTCGCATGATCGACCGAGCTTGGGAAATCTACGAAGCTATCGACGGCCGGGCGGCCCTTGAGATTGCCGGCTCCTGGAAACCCGATCTGGTGATTCTGGACTGGCGCATGCCGAATCTCAACGGCCTGGAGGCAGGCCGCGCTATCAGGAAGCTGCTGCCCAACGCCGTCATGCTGATCTATACAGCCACTCCAGCCGTGTATCTCGAACCCGCTGCCCATGAGGCCGGATTTCAAGGCGTGGTGGAAAAGCTCGATGGCCGCGGCTTGGTCACCGCCATTTGCAACGCCCTGCCTCTCAAAGCCTTCGCGGCCGCCGCAGCCCGCGACGCCTGCCGCCGCGCGCCGGTGGAACCCCACAGCCCCGACAATTGACTTTCGCCCGCAGCTCCGCTGTTGGCTCAAGGAATTAAGCGCTGCGGCCTTCAGCGCGGCATGAATTGGCTTCCTCCCGCCAGCTCAGCAGCGAACGCTATACAAACCTCGCACATCCAACTCCAATAACATAGCTCGCCGTAGGTCGCTCCTCTGCTAGTATCCGTCCGTGCCATTATCCTGGAATGAAATACGTCACCGCGCGATAGCCTTCTCAAAAGAATGGTCCGGTGCACGCAGCGAGCGGGCCGAGAAGCAAACGTTCTGGAACGAGTTCTTCAGTGTTTTTGGTGTGCGTCGTCGCGCGGTCGCCAGCTTTGAAGAACCAGTCCAAAAAATCTCCGGACAGTACGGCTATATAGACCTGTTTTGGCCCGGCAGAGTTCTCGTCGAGCACAAGAGCCGCGGAGGTGATCTAGGGAAGGCAGAGTCCCAAGCCTTCCGCTACATTCGCGACCTCGTTGACGAGGGACGCAACGATGAAATTCCCCGATACGTAATCGTTTCGGATTTCGAACGCATTGCTCTCCACGACCTCGAACCCGAAGACCAGCGAGAGTTGCCGCTATTCGACAATCGACGGGTGGAGACAACGGAATTCGCACTCGCCGACCTTCATCAATACATCCACGCATTCGCATTCATTCCGGGATACAAGCAGCACAAGCTTGAAGAACATGATCCAATCAACATTAAAGCCGTCGAGATCATGGGCCGGCTCCACGACACTCTCGAAGACGGCGGCTACTCAGGGCACCAGCTGGAGCGTTTCCTTGTTCGCGTCTTGTTTTGCCTCTTCGGGCAAGACACCGGCATTTTCGAGCCCGAATCCTTCACCCTATATCTACTAAATCGCACCGCCGAAGATGGCTCCGATCTCGGCCTCCACCTCGCACGCCTCTTCGACGTCCTTAACACCCCAGAGGAACGCCGCCAAAAAAATCTGGACGAGCTGCTCGCTGCCTTTCGCTACGTCAACGGCGATCTCTTCGCAGAAAGCCTTGGATTCGCCGATTTTAATCGCGAGATGCGAAGCGCGCTACTCGCGTGCGCGCGATTTGATTGGTCGCGGATATCTCCTGCCATATTCGGTTCGCTATTTCAGGCAGTGATGGAGCCACGCGAGCGTCGTCAAATTGGAGGTCACTACACCAGCGAGCGCGATATCCTCAAACTGATCCGCTCCCTCTTCCTCGACGAACTTCGCGCCGAGTTCGAGCGGGCTAAACGCACCAAAGTTGAGCTTGAGCGCTTCCACGAAAAAGTCGCGTCTCTCCGGTTCCTTGACCCCGCCTGTGGATGCGGAAACTTCCTCGTCATCACGTACAGGGAACTCCGGTCGATGGAGATCGAGATTCTTAAACTCCTATTCCCGAACAAGGAGCAAGAACTTGATGTCCAGCGACTATCGCTGGTGGACGTGGATGCCTTTTACGGCATCGAGATCAGCGAGTGGCCCGTCCGCATCGCTGAAGTAGCCATGTGGCTCATGGACCACCAGATGAACATCCGACTCTCTGAGGCCTTCGGCCAATACTTCGTCAGGCTTCCTCTCAAAAAGTCACCGACGATCGTCTGCGAAAACGCGCTCCGACGCAAATGGAGGGATGTCCTCCCGCCGGAACGGTGCAGCTACATTCTTGGGAATCCGCCATTTGTCGGAAAGCATTATCAAAACCAAGAACAGAAAGCGGATATGCTCCACGTGTTTCAAGGCTTCAGAAACGTCGGAGACATCGATTATGTCGCCGCGTGGTTCTACCGCGCTGCGGAGTATATCCAGAACACAAAGATCGAAGTTGCCTTCGTCGCCACAAACTCAATAACACAAGGAGAGCAGGTGCCGCTCCTTTGGGGAATGCTCTTCGGAAGATTCCGGGTAAAAATACACTTCGCTCACCGCACTTTCGCATGGGAAAGCGAGGCACGAAGAAAGGCACATGTCCACGTAGTCATAATCGGATTCGCAATCTTCGATACTGACCGAAAATACATCCTCGATTATGAGCCAGACGCAGAACACCCCACGGTGTCTGAAGTCGCGAATATCAGCCCGTATCTCACGCCAGGCTCCGATGTTTGCGTAACAAAACGGCAGCGTCCGCTCTGTGATGTGCCCTCCATGCGTTGCGGAAACAAGCCCTCTGACGGAGGGGCTCTGATCTTAACCAATGCCGAGCGAGACGAACTTCTTCGGAAGGAACCCCACGCCAAAAAATTCCTACGCCGCTTTACAGGCTCCGAAGAATTTATCAATGGCCATATGCGCTGGTGCTTATGGCTGGTCGGAGCGAGCCCGGCGGACCTTCGGCAGCTCCCGCTCGTAAGGGAGCGGCTTCTCCGCGTAAAGCAGTTCCGCGAGCGGAGCACCGCAGCGCCTACCCGCGAGGCGGCGCTCACGCCTGGCCGGTTCTTCTTTATATCCCAGCCAACGGGTGGCTACATCGCAATCCCGGAGGTTTCATCGGAAAGGCGGAGGTACATCCCGATCGGCATCCTCGACCAGTCGGTTATCGCCAGTAATAAACTCTATATCATCGCCACGCCAAGCCCCTTTCTGCTGGGGGTCCTATCTTCAGCTATGCACATGGCGTGGGTCCGCGAGGTCGGAGGGCGACTTAAGTCGGACTACCAATACTCAGGAAGCATGGTGTACAACACGTTCCCCTGGCCAGAACCCTCAGCCAAGCAGCGAGCGGCAATCAAATTCGCCGCACAAGCCGTGCTCGACGCTCGCGCGGCGTTCCCAGACGCGAGCCTTGCCGACCTGTACGACCCCGTTGCCATGCCGCCTAACCTCGTAAAAGCACACTCCGAGCTGGACCGGGCCGTCGACCTTTCTTACCGCCCTCAGCCGTTTCAAAGTGAGCGTCAGCGAATCGAATATCTATTTTCGTTATACGAGAAGCTAATCGCTCCGCTAATCGCCCCCGCCAAGAGGAAGCGGACAAAAACATCTGCGAAAAGCCCCGCCGACCGGCCGATGGCCCGAACTTAGCGGTCAACGTCCACGCCGATAGCCGCTCAGGGTGTCATTTCCCAAAACGGGAAATCCCGCTTGCCATTTCCTTCTGAGGACTTAGACGTAGCGCCGCGGCCTTCAGCGCGGCAGCCTTTTTCTTCGCAAATTCTAAATTTGTGTGTTGACTTTGCGTCAAATCTATGCTACCCTGAGTTGTTTTCCTTGCCTGCTCGGAAGCAGCCGAGGACAGGCAAGATGATTTTGAAGCGGTTATGGCTCTTGCGGCCCCGGAGGACGCCATGAATTCGGAGATGAGCGCAATAGCACGGGCATCGCGCACGCGGCGGAAAATCCGCGAACCCTTCGCCTCCGTTTCGCTTTCGCTCGCCGACAAAGGGCGGAACGGTCAATCGACCTTTCGCGCGCGTAACTCACTGAAAATACACGCTCGGGCACAGGCAAGGGCGGAACGTCCCGGTGCATGCGAAACGCGCAATTCGCAAGTGACCGTTCGTCCTCGGCCGTCTGCCGAACCGCGGACGACTTCGATTCCCCGAAACGCTCGCGTTTTGGGGCAGCTAATCGTCTGTCTGCCAAGTAGAAACGCGCGTAAGTCATGGAAAACAAACAGCCGCGCATACCTCTACCCGTCACGGGGCGGGCCTGACCGAACGCGCGCACCCCTGGAACAAATTTTCGCCCGCCTGCGTATGTACAGTTGGAGCGACAGGATGCGTGTGCTTTGGGCGAGACCTGTGCTCCGTGGGGGACGCATGAAACGGAACACGATGGCAAATAACCGTGCTGCCCTGGCGACAGCGGCTTTCTTTCTCGCGGCGTGCGCGCTAGCTGTGCCAGCGCGGGCGGGGACGCAGATCAACAGGGCGATGAAGCTGGAGCCGGGCGGTCGATTCGTGCTGGAGACGTTCGCGGGAACAGTAAACGTCATGGGCAGCAACGAGAGCGGCGCGGACGTGGTGATCACCAGCCCTCGCGACGACATCCAGCGCGACGTGGATTTCGATTTCGAACAGAATCCGGGAGAAGTGGATATCAAAGCGGTGCGCCGCGATCCGTGGAGTTTCTTCTTTGGCGGCTTCTACCAGGGGTGGCTGCACTACGACATTCGCGTCCCGAAGAATACGCAGGTGGTGATCCGGACGAGCGGCGGTGGCATTAAGGTATTCGCTCTTGCGGGTGATACGGAGTTGCACACGTCTGGCGGATCGATTGAGGCGTCGCAGGTGGCCGGCAATTTGCGCGCGAGCAGCTCCGGAGGAAACATTCACGCCGAGGTGATCCACGGCGATACGCAATTGTCCACCTCCGGCGGAGGAATCGAAGCGGACGCGATCGATGGCCCGCTGCGCGCGTACACCAGCGGCGGATGGGTTCGCATCAACGGCGTTGCCGGTCGGGTGGACGCGCATACGTCAGGGGGATCAATCGACGCGGTTTTCAACAAAGGCGACTCGAGCGGCGGATCGCTGAGCACGTCGGGAGGATCGATCAACGTCAAAGTCGATCCAGCGGCGAATTTGGACATCGAGGCGTCCACGTCAGGAGGAGTAGTGCGGTCGGATTTGCCGGTGCACCAAGCAGGCGACGACTGGTCAAACGGCGGTGGGCGGCACAGAAAGACGCATTTGCACGGAACGCTTGGTTCCGGCGGCGACACGCTGCAAATGCACACCAGCGGCGGATCGATTCATATTAGTGCGCTGTAAGCCGATGCGACGGGCGAGAAGCACCGTGGGCGAGTATGTGG
>JBOGNC010000092.1:0-14505 GCA_050747045.1 Candidatus Acidiferrales bacterium
GGCCCCCTGCGATCGCTCGCTGGCTCACTGGGCTAGTCGCCCCGGAAAATGAGGCTGAGCCCATCCAGGGCGATCTCCTCGAAGAGTTCTCGGAAGTCGCATCCAGCAAAAGTGCGGGCGCGGCCCGCTGCTGGTATTGGAAGCAAAGCCTGAAAACCTCCGCACACTTGTTCTGGACCGGTTTGCGCACCGCGCCTTGGCGGATCGCTTCCACGGCGCTCGTCGGTTTTTTCATTCTTTGGTATGCGCAAAATCAGCTCCAGCTCCCCACCCGTCTGGTCTGCGCCGTCATTGACCGCTACTCCAGCTTCTACATGAACCATTTTTCTAGCTGGCAGTTCTGCCTGAACTACGGAATTCCCGCCGTAACCTGGATACTTGTCGTCGCCCTAGGCTGCCTCATTGCCGTCGTCGCCAAGGGGAGAGAAATCGTCGCCACCGCCATGTTCAGCCTCTTCCAGTTCGTCGGTACCCCGCTTCTCACCCTGTTTTTTGTGATCGTGTACGATATGCGCTTCGGTCAGTATCTGACACACGTGCCTGCGGACTCCGCCTATATTCGAGTCACAATTCCGGAGAGCTACCACTACGGCGGCATCGGAGCTCTTGCTCTCCTCTTCATTTCACCCCTCACAACGTTGCTCTTGCCGCTCGTCGCTGGCATCACCGTCCGAAACCTCAGACAATCCTCGGTGCTCTGCCGTGGCGCTGCCTAGCTTGCGCCAAGGCTAATTGCCAACGAAATGTAATCCGGCTGGCGGCCGCACCCTCTCGTTCTGAATCCGTCCGTCTTGATCGAAAGCTGTCCTGGGTGGAGGCGCGGGGCTTAACCCTGCGGAAAAGCTCTGACTCTTGCCCGGGCCTTAAGACCCGAAGAACCTCCCGCGACTCCGCTGCCAGCCCGCGCAAGCAGCAGCCCCTAATCAGCTTTCTCCCCGTCCTGCCGCCCCAGCATGGCCTGAATCTTCCGCTCAAACTCCGCTCGATTCACGATTCCAACCGTGTAATCCACGATTCTTCCATCCGGCGCGACGAGATATGTCGCCGGCATCGCGCCGTTGTCCCCATATTTCGCGAGCAAGCTCATGTTGTCGATCGCGACGGGATAATTCATCTTATGCTCGGCCATAAATGGTCTTACGACGTCGAAACCGCGATCCTCCGCAATCCCGATCGCGAGAAAACCCTTCTTGCCGTACTTCTTCTCGAAATCGATGTACCACGGAATTTCTTCCTTGCATCCGCCGCACCACGTTGCCCAAAAATCCACCAGCACCACCTTCCCTTTGTAATCAGAGAGACGTATCAGCTTCCCTTGCGAGTCACGCAGCGCGAAATCAGGGGCGTTTTTCGGCGTATTCACCACCAGATGAAACGGAGCCGCTTGTGGCGTTTGCTTCTTGTTTTGCACCGCTCCTTGTTGCTGTGCGACAGCTACAGTTGCTACCAGCATGCTCGTCACCACGACCAGAACCATTCGCATGTCGATCTCCTTTCGCCATCGGAACCTCTCGGCCATCCAATCCGCGTTCCGCTGTTCCCGTTCGGACAGCCAATTTAATATACTATGTATATTAAATGACGTGCTCCGTCAACCGTGCGTTACACGTTGGGTCACCTTTCTGTGCGGTTCTGCAAGGGCGGAACAGCCAATCGACCTTTGACGCACGTAGGTCGCTAAAAATAAAACACATGAAAATCGAAGGGCGGAACGTCCCGCTGCGTCGCAAATCACCGGTTTCCCACATCAAAGCCGGCTGCGGATCTAACGCGCGAGGCCACGAAGTGCTGGCAACCGAAGGCTTAAAAGCAAGGCCCTCTTGACGAGGGCCGGTGCTCTTTGAAAACTGAATGTAGTCCAGCGACGCAAGTTAGGTGCCGCAAGACGCCGCGTCAGATGCCTCGGGTGCAACGGCGCGCTTTTAAGCCCGCAATAAGCGGCGCCCCCTTCCGGGGTTTCAACCCCGGAAGAAAGGCCGCTCGAATCTTTCAAAAGCCCGCTACGTTCCGACGCGCAGCGCGCGCGTCAGATTCGCGAGCGTCGCAATCGCGGAATACGCCGCGAGTTGCGACGTCCGTGGATTTTGCTTCGACGGCACGTTCTGCACGATCACCGTCAGGCAGCCAAATTCGCCCTGAACGCGAATTTCGTGCACGTTTTGCGTTCCGCCCGGCACGGCCATCACGCGCACCTGCACCGGCACACCGGGATCGGTGGCCAGCCGCAGCGATGCCGCCACATTCGAAGTGGTCGGAAAAGCCTTCGCTGCTTCTTCCGCCGTTCCTTCGAAGATCGCGGTCTCGGTTTTAAAAGTTTCCACCGCAATCCCGCGCTCCACCACGAATTTTGTGCCCTTCAGCGCCGCCACCGGCTTGCGGCTCGTCAGTACCGCCGATTCCAGTTTCCCAATGGACGCGGACTTGATTCCGTCCAGCCCGGCAATCGCGCCCGACGGAACGTAAATCCGGCAGCCTCGCTCCGCCGCTTGCCGGAACCAGTCGTCATGGCCGAGCAATCCGCCAACGCTCATGGTCAGCATGTCGCGACGGCGTTCGAGAGCCTTGGGAACAAACGTGGGCAACGCGCCCTGGCTCGCCGCCTCGACGGCGAGTTCGCATTTCTCGATCATCTCTTCAATCGAAACGACCGGCGGATGCGTCGAGATTTCCGAAGAAAGTTTCTCCGCGCGTTCGTGGTCCTGATCGCAAATCGCTACGATCTGCGCATCGATCGATTTCCTGTCATTGCGTGTCGGGTCGAGTGCGGTTGCGATGATCCGGCCGATGGCGCCGGCGCCCAGCAGTCCGATTTTCAGCATGGTCGCCGCCTACGCCAGCGCCAGCATGCGGTCGATGGCTCGCCGCGCTTTGTTGGCGATTTCCGCCGGTACACGCACTTCCGGCGTCATGGTTTCGAGCGAACGAATCACGCGGTCGAGCGTGATCGTCTTCATGAACCCGCACACCGCGTGCGGATTCACCGGATGGAACGTCTTCTCGGGGAATCTCTTGTTCAACTGGTGCAGGATTCCGAGTTCGGTCCCGACGGCGAATTCCGTGGCATTCGAAGCGGCAATGTGCCGCAACATTCCTTCGGTAGAAAGGAAGAAGGTGCGGTCCTGCGGCAGCGTTCCGTCCATCGCTTTCGCCATGCACGAGCTCACGCACCCGCATTCCGGATGCAGCAGCAGTTCGATGTCCGGATGCTCGTCGAGCAGCGCGGCCACTTGCTCCGGTTGGATCGTCTTGTGCACGTGGCAGTAGCCTGGATAGGCGACGATGTTGCTTCGCCCCGTTTGACGCGCGACGACCGTCGCAAGAAATTTGTCAGGCAAAAATAAAATCGTGCGGTCGGCCGGAATCGACGCAACGACCTTCGACGCGTTCGCCGATGTGCAGCAATAATCGCTCTCTGCTTTCACCGCCGCGGACGTATTGATGTACGAGACGACTACTGCGTCCGGCAGCTTCGCTTTCCACTCGCGAAGTTCTTCGGGAGTGACCGCCGCGGCCAGCGAGCAGCCCGCCCGCAAATCGGGCAGCAATACGGTTTTCTCCGGGCAAATGATCGACGCGGTTTCCGCCATGAAGTGCACGCCGCAAAAAACGATCACGTCCGCGCTGGTTTTCGCCGCTTGCTGCGAAAGCTTCAGCGAATCAGCTACCGCATCGGCCACTTCCTGCACTTCGGGCCGCTGATAATGATGCGCCAGCAAAATCGCGTTTCGCTCGGCCACGAGCGCGCGGACGCGCTCTTGCTTGCGCCGGATCTCTTCCGGCGAGTCCGTGATGGTCTCGACCACAGGTAATGTGTAGCGGTCCTCGAAAATTGGTACCGCTGGAGCTGTTGCGCTGGACATGAAGGGGTCCTTTCTCCTTTGATCGTTAATGGCGTTATGAAATTCTCTGGCAAAGATCGAGCGCGCGGACCGAGTGCGTGAGCGCGCCGATGGAAATCGCATCCACGCCGCTGGCCGCGTACTCCACTACATTAGCTTCCGAAATACCACCGCTCGCTTCCACGAGCACGTAATCCAAAAGGTTTTCCCGGCGCAGCGTTTCAAGAATCGCGCTGATTTGAACCGGAGTCATATTGTCGAGCATCAGGACGCAAGGATATTCTTCGCCGGATTGTTCCAGCAGCTTCGCAAAACTCGCTGCTGCGGCGCGTGCGGCCGCTTCGCCGCGAACCTCCACTTCGATGAACGCGGACTTGCCGCGCATCTTCCACGTTCGTTCTATCGCCAGCGGCGCGGCTTCTTCTTCGCGGTCGGCGAGCAGCTTGAGATGATTGTTTTTAATAAGAATTGCGTCGCCGAGGCTCAAGCGGTGCGTGCCAACGCCACCGAGATGCAGCGCGCGTTTATCGAGAAGGCCCCACGCGGTTTTTCTCGTGCCGACGATTTGTGTTTCCGACCCGCTCTCGCGCACGCGGGCCTGTACCCGATGCGCGGCGCTGGCGATCCCGCTCATGCGCTGCAACAGATTCAGTCCCACGCGTTCCAGCGCGAGCAGCTTGGCCTGCTCGCCTTGCGCCAGCAACAAGACATCGCCAGGGCGAATCGCATCGCCGCCGCGTTTTTCCAACACTGTATCAATTCCATTCCCGCGATAGAGCAAAGCGATTTCCTGCAGGCCGGCAATAATTCCGGATTCGCGCGCGATAGCCACCGCGGAAACGCGAGTCGACTTCAATTCGATGGCCGCGGCGGTTAAATCTCCGCTGGCCAGATCTTCCTGCAAAAGCGCGTCGGTAAGCGAACGGACGGCATGGCGATATGCTTCGTTATCGAGCGTCAGATGGCCGCCGCGAAAAAACGCCTGCTTTACTCGTTCTTCCCGACTTATGCGTGTGAGCATCATTCGCCACTCTATTTGAGCAGAAATCCTCTTTCGCGCAGCCGTGCGCGAGCCCGCGAAATCACTTCCGCACGGGAGGCCTCCACGGTATGCAAGTGGATTCCGCCGGTGAGCGAAGAGAGCAGGGAAGCATGCGTCGCCTTCACGCGCGTCAAGAAATCCCGCACGTCGGCGCGGGATTCGAGCATCAACGATCCGCGCAGCTCGCCGTACAAAGGATGCTCGACGATAACGTCCAGAATTCTTACACCGTGATCGACGAGAATTTGTAGTTCCTCCTCGGTGCGCTCCGGCGAGTGACGGCAGGCCAGCACCGCGCGGTGCGCATGATTGCTCGCTTCCGGGAACCGATAGCCGCGCGGAGTGGCCACGATTTCTTCGCCAGCGGCGCGCAAGATAGCGATGTCCTGCACCAAACATTGGCGGCTTACGCGCGCTCGTTTGGCGAGTTCAGCGCCCGAGATGGGGCCGCTACTCGTTCGAATGAATTCAAGTATGCTGCGGCGGCGTTGCTCCGAGCTAGCCTGGTCGCCCGCCGAGGCCCCGCGTTTGCGAAGGGCGGAGTTCATAAGCCCCTATTTTACATCTGTCTTGTCACATAGCTAGTCTGAAAAGATATCGGCCGCGAAAGCGGTTTAGCGGAACTTTGCGATGCCATCGGGGCGGAGGTAACTCTGCTGGTATCCCGCGCGAAAATTATCTGCCGCCTCCGGTCCGGTGGCGCATAGTAGATGCGGCTTCATCGAAAGGGGGCGAAGCATCCGTGGCATTGACGGCGCAGCGCCGAAGCGAGCGCGTGTTACTTGATATTCCAGTGGTGGTGCGGGGCGAAACCGGCAACCGTGTATTTCAAGAAGAGACGTTCACGGTCACGGTGAGCGCGCATGGGGCGCTTCTGATGCTAGAGGCGAACGTGTCGTTGGGGCAGAAGTTGCTGGTTCTGAATCCGAAAAATTGGGACGAACAGGAAGCGAGAGTCGCATACAAGGGCGCCATGCATGCCGGCCTGGCGCAGGTTGCGGTGGAATTTGCGAAGCCGGCTCCCGAATTTTGGCAAATGGATTCGCCGCCTGCGAATTGGAATGCGGGGACTTGAACCTGGGATCCGGCGTTGCTAGCTCGCCATATCCATCAACCATGCGTCCAGAATCTTCAACTGATCAGGCGGAACGTTCAGGAACGCGATGCCCATCCCCATTCCTTCTTGTATGTAAATGATTTTGGATTCCGTTGAGAACGTACCTTGGTCACGGGAAATATCCAGCCGGAGCCGAGTTCCGATCGGGAGCGTATTCAGTACGTCGAGGTAACATCCTTTGCGGCTGATTTCGGAAATGCGGCCCGAAATGTGGACGCCGCTCGCCGGTTCGATAATTTCGGCGGTGGCGATCAAGTTGAACCTGGGAACGGATCGCCTTTCACTATATTCGCCCGGAGGATTCACGGAATTGCCGAAAGCCTCGGTCATGGATTTGTCCTTATGCACAGTAGATTCGCACATGACCGGAAAGACCGCTGAATTTTTGACGCCGCATGGTGCCAAAAGGGAAACTCTCTTGGCAAGGGAAGGGGGCATTTTATGCCACGCTTGTTGTACGATAAGTAATTAGGATTGCGGAGCTTGAAACTTGCGTTCAAGCGCACTGCTAGTCGGCGGCAGCTAGGCTCGGAGCGGCTTTTGGGGAGCCGCAAGAAACGCGATTTGGCCAGCACGAAAAGAAAATTTCAGTTTCCTGTGTGGTGGACATCTTCAAAAAACATTTCCCCGTCTGCTTTCAATTGCAAGCAATAGGGTACTAGAGACGGTTTCCCATTTTGATACCGACTCGTGCGGCAGCGCTTAAAACCAGTTGCTTCAAAATCAGAAAAGTCATATTGTGCATCCACCGTGTTGGATTCGCCGGGGATACGTTCCGTTTTGAAACAGCGAAATGGGGTTAGCATGCGTGCAGGAGAGCAACTCAGGGAACTTCGCAATCGTTTGGGCATCACGACTCGAGAGGTGGAGGAGTTTAGTCGAGCGATAGCCGAGGACCGGAACAACGAAGAATTTTACATTTCAAACGCCTGGCTCACGCAGCTCGAAAATAAGAACTCCATTCCGAGCATCTACAAGCTGTACAGCTTGAGCGTGATCTATCGCACGCGGTTTTCCGACCTGTTGAAGGTTTTCGGCATCGACCTGAACGACACATCCAGATACCAGCTAGCCTTACCCCTGGAGAATACGCATCTGGTGACGTTCGAAGAGTCGGAACCCACCAAAGCGGTGACTTTCCCAGTGCAATTCGACAAGGGATTCAGCCTGGAGGCGACCAGCTTAATATCGAGGATGGTGGAAGTTTGGGGCGAGGTGCCGGTAGCATTACTGCAGAGACTGGACGTCCGGCACTGCCAATACGGGTACGTAGGCACCGACGACTTCTCGATGTATCCGTTGTTGCGTCCCGGTTCCTTCGTGCAAATAGAGAATTCCCCGACGCGCTTGCAGGCCTCCCAATGGCGTGCGGAATTCGACCGGCCAATTTACTTCATTGAGCTGCGGGACGGGTACGCCTGCTCGTGGTGCGAGATGCGCGGATCGCGACTGACCTTAATTCCTCACCCGCTTTCCGGGTGCACGATCAGGCAGTTCGCCTATCCTTCGGAAGCTGAGGTCATCGGGCAGGTGACTGGCGTTGCCATGCGACTGGTGCTGGCTGATTCGGACCCTCCCGAGCTTCCAAAATTGCCAAGGCGGTCTTAAGGTTGCAGAAGAGGAAGTCCCCAGAAAGCGGCTCCGTCTGAATTGGCACTGCCACTCGATAAGGCTCCAGTCTTTTCCACGACGTAAGGAAATCGCCTGTACTAATCCCCGCGGAACGCATGTACCCTTCGATCTGGCGGACCAGGTCTTGTACCGAGCAAGCTAGCAGTTCCCGAAAGACCTCGCGATGGCAATCGGCCAGAGCCTCGCAAGCGACGGCCGGGGTATAACGGGCTGCCAACCCGTCATGATGATAAATACCGGTGTTGTAGTCCCTTGTAGAAGCCAGATAGATCAGGCGGTCGAGCGGACGCTCGATTCCGGCGAGTGTGCGCCTACGCAAGTCATCAGCTGCATGTTGGACATCTACTCGCCGGGGATTGGAAGGTCGGCCAGCCATCTCGTTCCTAGGAAGCGATCGAGCGGTCCGCTACAGGGGCCGGAGCGGTAAGGAACGCCAGGGCGCCATCGTAGGCATCGCAGATTCGCAGCCCCGTAGCCACCGTGACGCCAACCATTCGCGGGGCAACGCGCGGCCCTCCAAAGTAAACAAGGATCTGCAGCGCGCGGCATGTCACCAGAATGCTTGCAAAGTCCATTGCCAAGGCAATTTCGGAACGGAGCCCCATTCGCGCGTAAAAGCGCGCCGCCCCGAGATGAAATCGTCTCAGAGTTTTGATCTGCTGTCGGACTGCGCCGAGCCAGGCAATTACGATCTTTCTGCGTTGATAATAAAAAAGTGCATGGGCGGCGCGAGGGGCGGCGGAGGCCACGTACTCGAAGTCTTCGGCCGCAAGGAAACGGGCGATCAATTCGGGAGGCAACAGGTCGGTTTGAAGATGGGTGAGCGCCTGGCGAGCCTCGACCAAAGCCTCGGCACCGCCCTCTGGGCGCGAACCCCTCCTGGCAAGGACCAGGAGCGACACAAACAGCAGCGCCCCGATGGCCAGGAATAGAATCAGTTGAATCACGCCAGCTCGGCCCTCACGTCAACCTCTCGCCCTAGGTTAACTCGAATCCTACTCCGGAACCGGAGCGTCGTTCTTCGGAATCTGCTTCTTGCTCGGAAAGCATAGCTAGCTTTCGGCCCGGGTTCCACATGCCTGCCAGCCAAATAGCCGCAGCTATATCAAAACACGCCAGTTGCAAGTCGTCGCAGAGGACGGCAACCTTGTCGCCCGCATACAACCATGCGGCAAGCGCCACGAGACTCCCAAACACGTAGAAGCCGTATCCCACGCAGATGGCCTCAAGGTTCCTTCCGACCGGAATCGCGTAATAGAAGATTCCCGAGACGATTGCTACAAAGATGATCGCTTGCCCCGCCCGGCAGTCTCGCTCGAGATGTCTGAACGCCTCGTTGTTGACCGATGTTTTCGCCTCGATGAATACGAAAACTGAAACAGCGGCGGCAAGTAGCGCGAGGAGAGCGGCTTGGCCTATTCGGGCCGTCCGCCTCAATCCCTGAGCCGGAAGCCAAATCCTTGCAAACATCTCCCAAATGACGCCACTCCCAAGGAATAAAGTAACAAATTCGATAACCCAATACCAGTGTGCGTAATGCGCTGGTCTGCGGTAACTACAAAAAGCTATTACTGAGCCGACGAAGGCTGCCATCACGTACGAATAGAAGATGACAAATTTCGTGAAAAGCGCCTGGCGGAAGCCACGCCACAAGATCAGCGCGAGAAGAGCGATCCTGGTCCAAATGATCGTCTCGGCCATTGCATTGGATGGTATATAACAAAACCATAAAAACGGACACGAATTCCTGGCCAGATGTTTTCACTCAGATGCGAGAAGCTCTGCCGAGATAGGACCTCGTGGCATTCAAGGCCCTGCGTGTGCGAGAGGCAAGTGCTTCGTAGTCGGATTCGATCTGAACTGAGGGATCGGGAGCTGGATTGGGCTGATACGACCAGAGAGCTACGAGCCAAATCGCAAGAGATACTTCGAACGAAAACGCCTGAACGTAGAGCCAGACGAGCCTGAGCCACTGAGCCGCGTAGACCTCCACCGCGCGACTGATCAGACTGACCCCGATGTAGCCGCCGTAACCAACGATCATTCCACGAATGTTTCTGCCCACGGGGATCGCGTAGCCGAAAATGATGCCCAGCACGGCGAATAGAAAAATCGCCTGTAGAGCGCGAACATTTCGCTCGAGTTCGATACCCGCGGCTGCGGTCGAGGGATCCAAGTGAAAAAGGGCATATGCGATCGCCAGGCAAAAAAGACCACCGAAGGCAGTAAACGCAGTTAGTTTGGCAAATCGCTTCGCGCCCGGATATGGAGACAGAACCTGCTGGAAGATTTCGACGATCACTCCGCATCCGAGCACAAGAGTGCCGAACTGGATCGGCCAATACCAACGGTCGTACGATGGACGATCAACTAGATAGACGATCGGCAGGAGGATGGAGGTCAGTGTCGACGCGATGTACGCATAAAAGTACGGGTATTTCCTGATTGTAGACGTACGGAGAGCGCGCCAGAGAATACAGAACGCGAATCCCTTGCTGATCCCGCTGCCGATCCATAAAAGCATCAGTCGTTGCATCCGGCCGACCACCGGTGCCGATACTAGCATGGCCTCGCGGGGGAGTCGGCAGATTCCCCCGCGGCAACTCTCTTTCAGTGCGTGATGGCTTGAGTTAAACGATTGCTGGCATCGCGTGAGCGAACGGGCCGGGTTCTCCGATATCGGCGAACGGGCCGGGTTCTCCGATATCGGCGAACGGGCCGGGTTCTCCGATGTCGGCGAACGGGCCGGGTTCTCCGATATCGGCGAACGGGCCGGGTTCTCCGATGTCGGCGAACGGGCCGGGTTCTCCGATATCAGCGAACGGGCCGGGTTCTCCGATGTCCGTTGCATTCACCTTGTGAATCACGCGACCAGACTGGGCAACCGGAACCGCCATCAGTGCACATGCCGCGAACACGAGCAAGGCAGACTTGATCGATTTCATGCTGTTCCCCTCCGAGAGATTCAGTCGTTTGGAAATTAGCCAGCGCCTACTGGCGCGCAGATTAACGGATAGCGCGGAGCCGTTTCTGGTGGACGCAGGTCGCTTCGGTGGCCGAGCGGCGAAGGATTAGAACTAGGGAGTGTAATTGTAAGTACTGTGGTTGCAGCGTTTGCGTGCGTGTGATTGCGAGCACGGCCGAGACGGTGGCCAAATGCCTCCCTACAGAAGTGCAGAAATACGGTATGACCAATTTGGAAACTCTGCGGAAGTTACGTATGGAGTTAGACGACGGTATGAGGTACTACATTGGATCAGTCGGGCATGGGCTGATTTCCTTATGGCTGAAACGCCTCCTTTCAAAGACGAGAAGAATCTGGAGCCGCGCGTGTTTCGCGAGCGATTGCGAAGTTTGGATCGACGGCAATGGTGGCTGTGGTCATCGACCGTGCTCGTCCTGATTTTGCTGACGATCGCGGTAGCCTCCTTTGCGTTTCCTGCCATGCTCTCGCGAGACCAGAATACCTATTCGATTTATCTGAATTTAGCGGTTCGCGCGCTCGTGGGAGTCGTGCTGCTTTTCAGCGTCTACCTGGTCTATCAGCAAACCATGATCATGCGCATACGCAACCAGATGGCTGATCAGCTTGACGCTCTGACGAAGGTGGAGAATTTAACGAATGAGGTTTACAAGCTGGCGGCGCTCGACCAACTCACGGGTCTTTACAATCGCCGCTCGGGAGAACAGCGGCTTTCGGAAGAAATTGGCCGGGCCATGCGGCATACGCGGCCGCTGACGGTGTTGCTAATCGATATTGACGGCCTTAAGCAAATCAACGACGAATTGGGCCATGCTGCCGGAGACTTGCTGTTGAAGAATTTTTCCGAACGTCTGCAGCGCGCCATCCGAGGTTCGGACTTAGCCGTCAGGCTGGGCGGCGACGAATTCATGGTGTTACTGCCGGAATGTCGCGCCGAAGAAGTGCGGCACGTACTTTCGCGCGTAGAGGGTCTTGAGTTCGAATGCGATGGGAATAAGATTGCATGCCGATTTTCGCGCGGATGGACGGACTACAAACCAGGTGAAACGTCCGCGCAATTGCTGAAACGTGCCGACGATGCATTGTACGCAAACAAGCGCGCGGGCAAGAAGCAGCGCGACATCAGGCCCGCGCCTCTTGCACAGGTCATCTCCTAAGACCTCGCGCCCAGTTTCTCAATGCGGCTGCGTCGGCACCGTCGCTCGACGCTGACACTGCGCTAATTTCGAAGCCGGCCGATAAAGTGGAACTTTCGGGCACGGAACAGGCGCGTTCCTGTGAGGAACAAGCTCTTTAAATTGTTCTTGCGCCCCGGAAGGGTGACTCGTAGGATACGGGGTGTTGTCCGAAGAGATATCATGCCAAAAGAAAAGCCAAAGGTAAATATTGGGGAAGTGATTCGCTCTTACCGCAGTGACCGCGGGCTCTCGCAGGGCGATATCGAGCGGCGCACCGGACTTCTGCGCTGCTATCTTTCGCGCGTCGAGAACGGCCACACGGTGCCTTCGCTCGAGACGCTGGCAAAGATCGCCGAAGCCATGGAGATTAGTCTCGCGGATTTTTTCCCTGGGACCGATACGCCGCAAGACCGCGAAACGCGCAAGATTCTCGGCGAGCTTTCCGAAGAGGAAATTCGCTTCCTAGCAGAGATCAAGCGCTATTCCACGACGCTTTCGGACGACGACAAGCGGCTGGTGCTGGCTATGATCCGCAAGATGGCCACCGTGGTTCCGCAAGTGCGCCCGGCTAAAACGCAAGGCGCCAACCACCGCGCCGGCTACTAAGCCCACGCCGCGACCGCCGAATCGCGTAGACGAGACGTGGTGCGGATTCGATCCGCGCGAACGCACTTGCCCGTGCTAGCCCCCGCTCCGCGGATTCGCTACAATAAAGCAGCATGCTTCGCAAACGGCACAACACAGTAGGCGTAAAAGTGGGCAAGGTCATGGTGGGCGGAGGCGCGCCTGTGGCGGTGCAGTCGATGACCAACACGGACACTGCCGATGCGCTGGGCACTTCGCGGCAGTGCATCGAACTGGCGCAGGCCGGCTCGGAGATGGTACGCGTGACGGTGAATGTGCCGGACGCCGCCGCGGCCGTGCCTGAAATCAAGCAGCGCATGTTGGATGCGGGCTGCGAAGCACCGCTGATTGGCGACTTCCACTACAATGGCCACGTACTTCTGACGAAGTATCCCGATTGCGCGCGCTCTCTTGATAAATACCGCATCAATCCCGGCAACGTGGGGCACGGCAAGAGGCGCGACGAGCAGTTTTCGACCATCTGTAACGTGGCGCGGGACAATGGCAAGCCGGTGCGCATCGGCGTGAATGGCGGTTCGCTGAATCAGGAACTCGTGATGCGCAAGATGCAGGAAAATACCGACCGCGAGCTGGGGAAAACGTCCGAAGAAATTCTCAACGAGTGCATGGTGCTTTCGGCTGTCGAATCCACCGATCTTGCGCTCGAATGCGGTCTGCGCAAAGACCAAATCATAATTTCCTGCAAAGTTTCTCGCCCGAACGACTTGCTTGATATCTATAGAGAACTCGCGAAAAAAACCGAGCAGCCGCTGCACCTTGGCTTGACCGAAGCCGGGATGGGCGCGAAGGGCTTGATCTGGTCGGCAACTTCCATGGGCATTCTGCTGAACGAAGGGATCGGCGACACGATTCGCGTTTCGCTGACGCCGAGGCCCGGAGGCGACCGGCGCGAGGAAGTTTACGCAGCGTGCGAACTGCTGCAGGCGCTGGGCCTGCGCTCGTTCGCTCCCAGCGTGACGGCGTGCCCCGGCTGCGGGCGTACTACCAGCACGACTTTCCAAGAGCTTGCCGAGAGCATCCAGAGCTACATCCGCGATTCGATGCCGGAGTGGAAGCGGAATTACGACGGCGTGGAAGAAATGAAGGTTGCGGTGATGGGCTGCATCGTGAACGGCCCGGGAGAATCCAGAGCCGCGAACATCGGCATAAGTTTGCCCGGCACGGGCGAGTCACCACGTTGCCCGGTGTACGTTGACGGGCAAAAGTTCACTACTCTTGAAGGCAACTACGATCAACTTTCGGCCGCATTTCGCGCGCTGGTCGACGATTACATTGCCGCAAAATTTACGATCCGGCATGTTTTGTAACGGCAGACAATGCGCCCGCTATGCCGAAACCCAGTCCCAGCTACAAAACCATGGGCATTGATCGCCGTACGTCAAAACGGCGTGATACGGATGATGTCGTGCTGCAATCCCACGCGCCGGTCGGGAAACCGCGCTGCGATTCGAGAGCGGAGTTCGTCAAACGTCGGAGCGCCATCGCGCCCGTCGAGCATGCGCGCATCGTCCATCAACACCACATGCCCGCTCACAGGGCATGAAAGCGCGGCTTCAACCTCCGCGGAGAGCCTCTGTGGATCGCGCGCCAAATTGACCCAGCCCCAGTAACCCGCGTCCAGCCAGAAAAGCGCTGGCTCCGAAATTGACTTCAGTAGCTCCGGCAGCACTTTCTGGCTGTCGCCCTCCAGAATGTTAATTCGCGGATCGTCTGCGAACCTGCGCGTGGCGCGGCGCGCCAATTCCGGATCGAACTCGATCGAAAAGATGCGGTCGAAATCATTTTTTACCGCCGCCACCATTTCGCCGTAGTACGTGCCTGTTTCAATGAGTGTCCGCAATCCGTAACGCCTCGCGTATTCGCGCACCGCGCGCTGCTTCACCAAATGTGGTGAACGAACCGGTTGCCCGCGCAATTTCCAATACCAGTAGTCGGGATAGTGTCCGAGCGCTTTGTACGCTCCGTAAAACGGCAGATTGCGAAGTAGTTTTCGAAATGGCGCCAAGCGGCCTCGCCGGAATTTGTCGCGAGCAACGCAGCGTAGCGTCCGCGGAAAAATGTGTCAAGCG
>JBOGNC010000093.1:0-14491 GCA_050747045.1 Candidatus Acidiferrales bacterium
CGCGCCGAGCGCGTGTGCTTCGTCGGGAGGCCCAAAAGGGCCGAAAAGAGGCGTTCTCAATGAGTGCCTCCCTGTCCCGGACTGGCTTTGTGCTCTAGAGAGCTTCCCACTTTCGTGAATTTCTCCGAGGGAGACCCCTCAGGAGCAGCCCACGGATACCGCTTTTCTTTCACTTCCCATGGTTCCGGTTCACCCCGTTCCAGGCGCATATATCCGCGCGGGTAGGCCGGACCGCCAAAACCGATTTCGTCCCAGGCATAGGGATGAGCGTAGTACGCTCCGACGACGTCCTGCACGAGAAGCAGCCAGAACCGCTCAACATCCATTTGCCGCCACACCTGATCTCCCGCGGGCGGATGGGCATCGTGAAGAGTCTCCAGCACGGATTCCTGTTCGATAGGGCCGATGGCCAAGAACGACTTTCCCAACATGTGTTGAGCAACTGCCTCGATTCCTTGCAAGCCCAGCCGGTAAGCTTCTTGATCGGAGGGCATATCTTCATATCGATAGCCATCCAGGCGGTTCTCAAACAACCGCTCGTCGATCGCATTCACAATTGGTATTTTGTGAAGTTCATCGCGGTCATCTTGCGGCAGAATTCGCTCGCACACGGCCGTCATTAATTTGACCTCCGCTGGCGAAAAAAACCGTATCGGTGGAACATGCTCCACTCTTGCGACAACGACTTTGCGCGTCGCTTCGTCCCAAAAAGCCTTCTGACTCATGGTCCTGAAGCCGGGATAGTAGCCAGGTTGCGCGCGGGGAACGAGGGGCTCACCCGTTCTGGGATCCACCGGGCGGCCATCGCGTTCGGAGCTACCCACTCAGCGCTCCCTTCCAAACATGCTCGCGAGTATTCCCAGAAATCCACAGGCTGCGAAGAGCAGCGGAGCAAAGATCGGCGGGCCGTACATAACGTTGTACAGAGGACGCTTTAGACCACCCGGGCGACGCGTGATGCCGCGTGCGTGATAAAGAAAGCCGACCGCGCCGTCCGCCATCGCCAACGCGGAGGCCGCAGGCAAAAGCCTCTTCGCGGCTTTGCGACTGCGAAACGCGCCCAGGGCGGCTCCAATCACCAATATGGCGATGACCACCGGGCTCCATTGAGCCTTGTATTTAAAGTTGTTTTTGTAATGTGAGTAGAGGGCCTCGACACCGCTGAAAAACGCCGCGGCGGCGGTGGCGGCAGCAAGATGTTTTTGAAACCTGCCCTCCCGCAACTCTTGCCCGAGAGTAATTTCATCTTTTCGCAATTTCTGCGGCAGCAGATTCGTCCACGAATCCGCGGAAAGGCGCTTCGTTTGCGACGAAGAATCTTCGCGTCTGAGAAATGATGCCACGAGGCCTAGATAGGCGCTTGTGCCAAACAACAGAGGGGCGAAAAGTGGCGGACCCATGATGATGTTGAACACGGGGAGCCGCCATCCGCCGGGCTTTCGTTGAATTCCGCGAATATGAAAGCCGAAACCGATAGCGCAGTCCGCAAGCGTAATTGCGGAAACAGCAGGAAGCAGCGTGCGCGCGGCACGCCGGCTGAAAACAGCGGAAATGCCAGTGACAAAAAGCACGCCGCTGAGAACGACCGGGGTATACATAACGCGCTGGCCATAGCTTCCCCTGTAGTGTTCGTACGTAACTTCCAGTCCTGCGATTGCACTAGATAACCCCGCCGCCAGCGCTAAGCCACGTTGAAATCTGCCTTCGCGGATGTGGTGCACAACGAGGGCTTCGGTGTCCTCGACCCTTCGCGCTAGCGATTCGTGCTCCCGCGGATCGTCGGACTCACCGGCAGCAGAATGCGTCGCCAAAACCATGGCTCTCTAAGCTCCCCCTCGTTTCATTCTCTGCATTTGCTCCATGGCGGCCCTAAATCACTTCGCGAACTTTGTCTGTCAGCACCGTCTTGAATATTTTCCAGCCGTTCTTCTCACCTCTCGCCAACGATTCAGCGAATTTAATCGCTTGCTCGGAACTGATGTTGCCCGGGGCGGGAGGCTCGTTCGGATCAACTACAGCCTGAACGATAGCCGGTCCCCTGCACGCGAGTGCCTCGCGCAGTATGGTCCTCGCCTGCCCCGGATCTTCGATCGTGTAACCAGCGGCTCCGCAGGCTTTCGCGATGCCTGCAAAATCGATTGGTTCAAGCTCCACCCCGTACTCGGGATTCCCCTCCATGACCATCTGTTCCCACTTAATTTGTCCCAGCACATTGTTCTTGATTACGATCACTTTCACGGGAAGCTTGTATTTGACAAGCGTCGCGATTTCTCCCATTAACATCGTGAGCCCACCGTCGCCGACAATGCAGACCACCTGTCTTTTTGGGAAAGCAACGGCAGCTCCGATACTGTAGGGTAGGCCGTTTGCCATGGTCGCGAGCGATCCAGAAAGCGAGAACCGCATATCCCCGCGCATTTCGATGTATCGGGCGCTCCAGGTGGCAATCGTTCCGCTATCGGAGGAGACGATTGCATCATCGTCGAGCAGTTTGTTCAGGGTCCACGCCACCACTTGCGGCTTCATGGGTTTGTCTTTGTGAGTTCCCCGCACCTCCATGAGCCTGTTCCAGCTCTTCATGTTCTTCTGCGCTCTTTTCAAGAACGCTTGGTCTTTCTTTTTCTTAATGAGCGGAAGAAGCGCCTGCAGCACCGTACGGCACTCACCAGTCAAACCGACGTCCACTGGGTGCCGCAGGCCGATCCGAGCGGGATCGATGTCAATCTGTACGGTCTTGGCGCGTCCAGGTTTCGGATAAAACTCCATATAAGGAAATCCGCTCCCGGCAATGATGAGCGTTTCGCATTCCTGAAGGGCCTCTTGTGATGGTGCGGTACCAAGCAAGCCTATCCCGCCTGTCGTGTACGGACTGTCGTCCGGCACGACAGCCTTTCCCAAAAGGGGCTTGACGATGGGTCCGGCGACCAGTTCCGCCAGCTGCAGAATCTCACGTCGCGCCTTTAAACATCCCGCTCCAGCGAGAATAGCCACCTTGGAACCGCGATTGATCAGTTCGGCGGCCGCTTCAAGCGAGTCCCGCGAAGGAACTGGATGAGACGCCGCGTACAAGTCGGCGCTGTGCTTAGGCACGTTCGCCTTAGAGCGCTCTTCATCGCGAGAGGTCCAATCCTGAATGTCTTTGGGAATTGTGATGTGGCTCACGCAGCGGCGCGTAAGAGACGTTTTAATCGCCTCATCGACAATATTATTCACGTGGCCTGGCCCCATGATCCGCTGGTTGAACTCGGCAACATCCATGAAAACCTTGTCAAGATCAACGTCCTGCTGATAATGGGTTCCAATCAAGTCATGAAATGTATGTCCGGTGATCGCGAGCACCGGTTGACCATCGCACTTTGCATCGTAAAGCCCGTTCAACAGGTGGATGCCGCCGGGGCCCGAGGTTGCAATACACACACCGAGCCTGCCTGAATATTTGGCATAGCCGCACGCCGCGAAGGCAGCCGCCTCCTCATGGCGTACCTGAATGAACTTGATCTTTTCCTTATGAGTGCGCAAGGCCTCGAAGATGCCATTTACGCCATCACCCGGAAACCCGAAGATTGTGTCCACGTCCCAATCGATTAAGCGCTCTATCAACAGGTCGGCTACCGTCTTGGCCATGACTTTTATCTCCCAAAATTTCCCTCAAATCGAAAATGCCGCTGAACGACTCTACGAACCTGCAGCAAGTCGAGCTGTTTCATCCCGCACGATTTCAGGTTTCGTTATCGCAAGGCTCGCGGGGTCGGACTGAAAATCAGTTAACACTTCGTGACATGAACCTGTCACTGCAACCATGTCGCAGTGACGCATGCCTCCATGTTCTTCAATGTAGACGGCTGGCTCGACATTGAAGACCATTCCCTCCTGCAGCACATCCGGAGAATCGACTTGTAGGCGCGGAAACCCGTATGCGCTCAAAGGCGTGAAGCCAACTCCATGACCCGTGCCGTGCTTGATATATTCCCCCAACCCAAAATCGCGGAGGACCTGCCTTGCCGCCGAATCCACGTCCGCGGCTCGTACACCAGGCTTGATAGCGGCCAGAGCGGATTTGCGGGCTTCTAATACCGCCTCGCGCATTCTGGTTTGCCGTTCGGTGGGCGACGCGAGAGTGTACGTGCGCGTGATGTCCGTCCAGAAGCCGTCCACATAGGAATTGCAGTGGATCATCACCAGGTCAGCGGGTTCCAACATGCGCTGTCGAGTACGGGCATACGCGGCGCATGCTGTGGCCGAGTTCGGGCCGGACATGCAGAATGCAAACCCGTCGCACCTTTGGACCGAGCTCGGGAACGTCTCCATGGCGCTCAGCGGCCCGCGAAAGAGCGCCGCCGCTTCCGGCTCACGAATCCCAGGATGAAGCTTCGCCGACGCGATCTCAAACGCGTTCTTGGCGATACCGCAAGCTTGGCGGATTTTGTCTATTTCAATGGGTGTCTTGACGCACTTCGCATTTGCGGCCCATTCATTAATCGGAACAAGCCTCGATTTTGGAAGCAGGTCAGCAACCATGCGCGGGAGATTATCGCCGTACAGATGTATCGCCAGATAGGAAGCGGCCTCCGAGCTTTCATCGCATTCCACGCCAACAGCTTCGCCTCGGAGTTTTTGCCGTCGGAAAAGATCAGCAAGACGAGGCTTTATGGCATCCGCGACCGTTTTCGCCTCGTTCAATTTGTCGGGAACGAACGTTTCGATCGCGTCTGCAAAGCCTGCCTGCGCAAGCTCCTCCTCGTCCTTGGGAACCAATAAGACGGTAGGGCCATCGCAAATTACGATCGCTATGCTTGCGCCCACCACGGGCCAATAGCCCGAATGGAGGAGCACATTGGAAGGTAGGGCGCACACTACGGCTGCAAGTCCCGCTTGGCGCAGATCCTTCTGAATCCTGCGTTTGCGTTCGAAATCTTTCACCGTTTCTCGCGAACTAGATTGCATAGCGCTCGGCATCAGCCTTCTTGAACTCAAGGCCCATGCCAGGCCTCGTCAGATCCGGATGAAGACGCCCATCGACTGGTTTAACGACGCCGTCAAAGAACATCGATTCGATTCGTACGTGGTCGTGAAAATATTCGATATTCCGGAGTCGCGCCAGCGCGCAGCACGGATGCAAATGCAGGGACGGCGATGTGTGCGCAGACATCGGCATGTTAGCCGCGTCGCACAAGGCTCCCACTCTCAGAAATTCGCTAATTCCCGCGCAGCGAGATGCGTCCGCCTGTTGCACGTCAACCGCTCCCGCATCGATCACTCGTTTAAAGTAAGGCAGGTCATATCCGTATTCGCCGGCAGCGATGTCCATACCGGTCGGGCAGCGGTCGCGAATCAGACGTAATCCTTCGAGATCGTCCGACGTGACAGGCTCTTCAAACCAACTCACGCCCAACTCTGCGAATTGCTCGGCCATCGAAAGAGCTTGCTTTCGCGAATAAGCGCCGTTGGCATCGACGTACAACGCGGTATTTGGCCCCACTGCCTCGCGTGCTGCCCTCACCCGCGCGGCATCCAGGCTCGGATTGCGCCCAATCTTCATTTTTACGGCTTCAATTCCTTGTCCGGCCCAGCCGCCAAGCTGCGTTTGCAGTTGCTCGATCGAATAGGACGTGAAGCCTCCGCTGCCGTAAATTTCCACGCTGGGCTGTGCGGCGCCAAGAAGCGAAACCAACGGAAGATTCAACACTCTCGCTTTCAGGTCCCACAATGCGGTATCGACCGCCGCGATGCCCATGGAACAAATTCCCGGCCGGCCGAGATTACGAATCGCATGCCTCATAGCGGACCAGCAAGCCGGGACGTCAAGTGCATTCTTGCCGTGAAGAAGGGGAATCAGGACGTCCTTAATCAGTAACGCCGTGGCTACGTCAGCATAGGTGTAACCGATCCCGACTTTGCCGGCCGCGTGCGCCTGCACCATCACGAGCGTTGTCTTATCCCACTGAAGAGTCCCGTCCGATTCGGGTAAATCCGTCGCAACGGTGTACGCCGAGACAGACATCCCTCGTAGCGCGGAGTCTGCACCCTTAGCCGCCATCTGCGTCGCGGGACGATTTGTGATTGAAGCTGTGTGACTCATGTGGGCGGGACAAAAATTTGCGTTACCCCGCTGAGTTGATGCGGGGTAACCGAACTGGTCAGCAGGCATGTTGCTGGATGGTGTCCAGCGAGGGCCTCGCTGATGCGGAGATCGCTGCCTTGCCACTCAGAGTTTCATGGCGATCTGGCGCACACCAAGTCTCGGGTTTATATCTCCTATGATCCATACTCACTAAGCTGTATTTATTGAGAGGCTTATCCCTGAGTTCTACGAAATTCACGCAGTGGAGGCGAAAAACGCACTTCTCACGAGGTCTTCTCGAGTTTTGCAGTCGAGTTAAAAAATGAGGCTCTGAGCGTCTAAAATAGGAACACTACAAAGGGGCCTTACAGCGGTCGCTCTATCGACCTGAGCTATCGGCGCACGGTCCGGTTTATTTTGCCCCAAGCGTTTACAGCTGCTCTTCGCGGCGCTTCGCGCCAGATCATTTTCGGCTCCCTGATGTCATTGTCCTCTAAAGCCGAGCCCCGGCAGGCGTAAGTCAATTCTTGGAAAGGCGCTTCAGCTGCGGATCTAGAAACGGTTGACGGAGCGCGCTCACCTCTCGATCCGACTGAGACGCTTCGGCCTTTTTCCCCCATTTCAAGAACCCATCCATATAGGTATAGAAAACTGGAGTGAAATACAGTGTCACGAACTGCGCGAAAATCAGCCCGCCGACCACGCACAGGCCCAAAGGTCGTCGGGCGTCCGCATTGGCTCCGAACCCGATGGCGATGGGCAGTGTGCCCATGATAGCGGCCCCCGTAGTCATCATGATCGGGCGAAAGCGGATGACTGCGCCTTGGTACGCCGACTCGGCCGGCGGGATGTCGCCTTGCCGCTCCAACTCCAACGCGAAATCGACGATCATGATGGCGTTCTTCTTCACGATTCCGATCAGCATGATCAGCCCGACGAAGCCGTAGATGTCCAGCTGCATGTGAAACAACGAAAGAGTGACCAAACCTCCGAAGGCCGCCGCGGGAAGGCCGGAAAGAATTGTGATCGGGTGAACGAAGCTTTCATAGAGGATGCCCAGAACGAGGTAGATGACAAGCACCGCCATTATCAACAAGATCGGCATCCCACGAAGTGACTGTTGGAACGCTTGAGCGCTGCCCTGAAAACTGGTCTCGATCGAAATGGGCAGCATGGAATTGGAGAGTTTCTGCACTTCGTCGACCGCTTGGCCTAGGGCGACTCCCGGCGCGAGATCAAAAGAAATCGTCACCGAAGGAAGCTGCCCTGTGTGGTTGACGGTGAGCGGTCCCACGTTGGTGGTGAATCTCGAAACGGCGCTCAGCGGCACGAGCTGCCCGGAAGAAGAATGGATGTACAGATCGGACAGCATCGTGGGATCTCGCTCAAACTGCTGCTGCACCTGAAGGACAACCCAATATTCATCGTTGGAGGTGTAGATCGGAGAAACCAAGCGCTGGCCGTAAGCGCTGTAGAGAGCATTTTCGACCTGCGCTGGCGTTACTCCCAACGCCGACGCCTTGTCCCGATCTACAACCACATTCGCCTGCGGATTCTTCAACTGCAGGTCGCTCGTGACGTTGGCCAGTCCGGGGAGGTCCGTCATTTTCTCTTGAAGCCGTTGCGCGTACTGGTATAGCTGGTTGTCGTCGGGGCTCGAAAGAGTGAACTGATAAAGGCTCTTGGTCTGCTGCCCGCCGATACGGATAGACGGCGGATTCTCCAAAAACACCTTGATGCCCGGAATTCGTTTCAGCTTCGGTTCTAACTCGTGGATGACGTCGTCGATGTTCATATGGTGTTCGAACAGGGGGCGAATGAACCGGACCATGGAGCCAAGCAACGCCACGTGGCCAAAGCGCCCGACCAGTCGGTCGTAGGTCGGGCTGTCGGTCCAAGGGCGGCCGGAAATATCCCTCAGATGCAAGAACGCACGGCCGTTGTTTAGGCCGGTACTATTCGAGTCAGCGATACTCGAGTGAAACTGGACGACGTTGGGATCGGCGGTTAACACGTGATTGACCGCCTCCTGATGCGCCTTCATGGCATCGAACGAAATACCCTGATTGGCTTCAGTGGAGACAGAGATTTCCGATAGATCCTCCTCTGGTAAAAAGCCCTTTGGGATCACCCAGAATTCCCAAACGGTCCCCACCAAAACGGCAACACCGACAAGCATCACCAAGACCCTATGCCGCATCGACCAGCGCAGGCTCGTGCTATATCCGCGCAGCGCGCCGTCGAGGACGCCTTCGAGTTTTCGGTACATCCAGCCATGCTGCCGTTCATGCTCGGAACGCAGATAGCGGCTGCAAATCATCGGCGTGAGCGTGAGCGAGACGAGCCCGGACACAAGCACCGCCGAGATGATAACGACGGCGAACTCATGAAGCAGCCGCCCGAAAACTCCAGCCATGAAAAATATCGGAAGAAAAACAGCGGCTAGCGAAAGAGTCATCGAGAGGATCGTGAACCCGACTTCCTTCGAGCCATCCAGCGAGGCTTGCGCCGCGGTTTTCCCCATCTCCATATGGCGGACGATATTTTCGAGCATGACGATAGCGTCATCAACTACGAAACCCACCGATAGCGTCAGGGCAAGAAGAGACAACGTGTCGATCGTGTAGCCGAGCAGGTACATCACCGCGAATGTGCCCACGATCGCCATCGGCAGCGCTAGGCTCGGAATGATCGTGGCGGAAATGTTGCGCAGGAAAAGAAAAATAACCAAAACCACCAGGCAAACCGCCAGTAAAAGCGTGAACTTCACATCGTTTACAGATTCACGGATCGGAACCGAACGATCGTATTCGATCGAGAGGTTGATTGACGGTGGAACTTGTGAGTAGAACCTTGGGATGAGCTTGCGGACACTGTTAACGATCTCGATCGTGTTCGTTCCGGGCTGCCGCTGAACCGCAAGCAAAATGCCCGGAATGTTGTTGATCCAGCTGGTGACGTACTGATCTTGCACGCCGTTGGTGACCGACGCAATTTGATCGAGCCGCACCGGGGCGCCGTTCCGATAAGCGACGACGAGCGGGCGATAGGCGGAGGCGTCGGAAAGCTGGCCATTCGATTCGAGGTTGTAGGCCTTGTGCGCACCGAAGAGCGTGCCCATCGGGAGGTTCACGTTGGCGTTCTGAATAGCCTGCTCAACTTCGTCAATTCCAATTTGCCGGCTAGCCATCGCATCGGGATTTAATCCCACCCGCACCGCGTACGTAGCCTGCCCGTTGACGCTGACCTGTGCGACGCCGGGAAGCATGGAAATTTGCGTGGCAATGAGGTTTTCAGCGTATTTGTCTACATCGTAAAGCGGCAACGTCGGCGAGGTGACCGCAAGTAGGAATATGGACTGGTCGGCAGGGTTCACCTTTCGAAATGTGGGAGGGAAAGGCATATTGGCCGGCAACTGATGGCCCGCGGCGGAAATGGCTGTTTGCACATCGACGGCGGCGGAGTTGATGTCCCGGCTGAGCGCGAACTGGAGAGTAATTTCGGTGTTGCCCAGCGAGCTCGTTGACGTCATCGAGTCAAGGCCCGAGATGGTGGTGAACTGTTTCTCGAGCGGAGTGGCTACCGACGAAGCCATCGTTTCCGGGCTGGCGCCGGGCAGCCCTGCGGAAACCTGAATGGTCGGAAAATCCACGTTGGGCAGATCGCTGACGGCCAGATCGCGGTAGGCGAGGATGCCGAAGCCGAGGATCGCCAGCATCACCAAGCTGGTCATCACCCGGCGTCGAATAAACAGTTCGCTCAGATTCATGGCATCGCGGCGCGAGTCATAACGATTTCGCGAAGTAGACTTTTGTCCCAGGCACTAGACGCACTTGCCCGTCGGTGACCACCGTGTCGCCGGGGGAAAGTCCCTGCAGAATCTCGGCTTCGTTTTCGGCGGTTTGCCCGACTTTCACTTCTTCAACCGTCACCGTCATGTCTGGTTTCACCACAAAGACATAACTACCCTGCTGGCCTGCTTGCACGGCCTGCGACGGCACTACCAGGACGTTTCGCTGCTCGCCGAGTCGCAGCGTCACGCTCGAGAATTGTCCTGGCCAAAGTCGATGATCCGTATTGGGAAAAGAAGCGATCAGTTCGATCGTGCCGGTAGCGGCATCCACCGTATTGTTCACAAAAGTCAGAAAGCCCGCTTCGGGAGAGGAATCGCCCGGCGGGGTAACCTGGACCGGCAAGTGAGTCCGCTCAATTACCTTCTTGATCTGCTCGAGATACTGCTGCGGTACCGAGAAATTCACATAGATAGGTGAAACCTGATTGATAACCACAAGCACGGGGGCACTGTTAGCCGTTACGGTGGCGCCCGGGTAAACGAGCTGCGCTCCCGCGACGCCGCTGATCGGCGCATAAATCGAGCAGTAGGATAGCTGGATCTTGGCGGTTTGGATGGCAGCTTCGTCGGCGCGGACGGTGGCTTCGGCCGCCGTGGACGTCGCGAGGTATTGGTCGGACTGCTCCCTTGAAGCGATGCCTCCATGATAGAGCTGCCTATAACGCTCCAACTCGACCTGATCGAGCTGCGCCTCCGCTTTGTCCCGGGCTAGCCCCGCCTCAGCCTGCGCCAAGGCAGCAACAAACGGCGAATCGTCAAGTTTAGCTAATAGGTCGCCCTTGCGAACGAACTGCCCCTGCCGGTAATACACGTCCTTGACAATTGCGGCCGCCTGCGATTCCACGGATACCGTTTTGAAAGCTTGGCCTGTTCCGATAGCGTGTAACTCCACGGGGATTGAACCACGCTCGACTTTCGCGACGATCACTGGCACGGAAGACGTGTCCCTGGGTCTCTCGATGGCGCCGCTGGCAAGCGATGCCTGATGGGCCCCTGGGCTGTCGGTGCAGCCAGCGAGAATCAGCGCAAACAATAGTGAAACAACCGCCGGGATCTTGACCATGTCTCCTGGGTCACCACTTTTTACTTTTCGGCACCAGTCTCGCTGGACCCGCTTCCCTCAGGATACACCGGCCCGGCAGGTTTCCGAGGCACTCCTGCGTCCGGCTGACATTCACACAAAGGTCCACTTGTCGCCTTGTTGCCGCCCTTTCTCTGTTTGACGTTCCGCAGCGCGACCCCGTTTCCGGCGTCAACCGGAGCCCTCGGCAGGGCCGAAATCAATTGCACGGACTAATCCTATTAATCCTCGGCGTCTATCGCGACGGCATCGAACCGCCGCTTTCCGTATTAATTAGGTCGCTTCAACGGTGGGGTAGTCTTCGATGTACTCCTCGTCATGGGAACCGTAATATGCGACTCGGCGCTTCGTGAAATCGACCTCATAGCGGATAACACCCGCGCGCCAAGTGGCTGCGAGGAACTCAGGAAGCGTGCTCTTTCCAGCCTGATCGGTTCGCAAAGCTACGACCAGTGCCTCGCGGTCAAACGGCGGCACATCCACTGTCCCGGACACCAACGGCGTTCCCTGGGTCACCACCGGCCCATGTTGGGTGAGATACAGGCTCTGGCACGCGGGCAGGAACCATAGGTTTCGCGTCACTCCCGCGAGGCGCAACGTCTCAGCCAAATACGGGAATCCGCCGACCTTTGGGCGGATGGTCATGGCTCGCTGTTGGGCAGCCTGTAGATTCTCAATCGCCTTACTCATCAGAATCCTCCTTTCGCTTGACGTCACGGGGATAAATCCATATCTCCTTAAAGTATCAATCAATCGGGACGCCGACGAAACTTGCAATTATTGACTGGGTCAGTGTTGCAGACTACGATAAAGTCCCGTGCCCGCATCCGATCCTTTCGTTGGCCGCACTGTAATTCACTATCACATCCTCGCAATGCTCGGCGGTGGCGGTATGGGTGTGGTGTACAAAGCCGAGGACCACAGCAAACCCGACAGGCTCCGTTCAACGCGGTGCTGAATTGGCAAGTAGCACTGAGGCAACAGCAGTGACGCTGGGGATAGGCACGAAACTCGGGCTAGGTCGTAGGCCCCGCAGCCACGGTCCTTCGCAATACCGCGCATCAATGGCAAGTCCAATTCTGTAAGTATCCTGTTGGCACCGCGGCACGCGTGATAAATTTCTACGATGCCTCTCGCTAAGTCCTGCCGCTGCGTCCAGATCACCACGCCGAAGCGGTATCTCCTCAACGGCCTATGGTTCGGCGCCGAACGCCCAAAGGCGGCAATTATTTTTGTTCACGGCCTAGGCTCCAACGCATTCGCTCATCATGATTATCTGACTTCGCTTGTCACCGGCAATTCCGGCGTGTTGTTCTTCAGCAATCGCGGTCACGACGGCATTGCCGGGATAAAGAAATTAAAACCCGGCGCAAAAAAAGGCTACATCTACGAATCTTCTGGTGTGGCGCATGAAGTGTTCACCGATTGCGTCGACGATATTCAGGGTGCCGTAAATCTGCTCGTCCGCCGGGGCGCGAGACGCATATACCTGGTGGGCCATTCAACCGGCTGCCAGAAGATCACCTTTTATCTCAGCCGGGTCACGAACGCCAAGCGGATCGCGGGAGCCGTCCTGCTCTGCCCGATTAGCGACTATGCCGACGCGCATCACCAGAATGAACGAAAGCGAATGAAAGCGGAAGTCGCGGCGAAAAAGCTGGTCCGGCGAAACAGGCCGCACGAATTGCTGTCCGCGCATTTGTGGCGTGGGCCGATTGACGCGCAGCGTTTCCTAAGCCTTTACACGCCCGGCAGCAAAGAAGAAATATTTACGTACGCTCAGCCGCGAACAATTCCGCGCACGCTGCGCAAAGTGACCGCGCCGCTCCTCGTCGTGTTCGCCGGTGACGACGAATATCGCGACCGCGATACGCTGCAAATCGTCGAGTGGTTTCGCAATAACCTGCGCTCCAAGAAATCCGCCATCCGGATCGTCCCCGGCGCTTCGCACAGTTTCAGCGGCAAGGAAGTGGCCGTCGCTCGGGCGATCCGTCGCTGGACCGCACATCAAAATTAGATCTCGCGCACTGTGCCGTGTTCAAAGCGCCGCTTGCAATCCGTCCGCGAGCATTGAATCATCAGCGTATGGAGATTTCGCTCTGGGATGAACGCTACCGCTCCGGCGCGCACGCCACCTCCGATTTCAATACCGAGCCTTCGCCCCTGCTCGTCGCCATCGCGTCTAAATTACCGCCCGGCAACGCTCTCGATCTCGCCTGCGGCGTGGGGCGCAACGCCCTCTGGCTCGCAGAGAATGGCTGGCGCGTAACCGCCGTCGATGGGTCCTCTACCGCGATTGAAATTCTTCGCGAACGCGCTGCCGCGCGCCATCTCGCCATTAATTCCCGCGCCGCCGACCTCGAAAAACACGAATTCGCGATTGCGCCCTCCGCGTGGGGTCTGATTGCCATGTGTTATTACCTGCAGCGCGATTTATTCGAGCCTGCGAAGAACGGCGTGGTTCCCGGCGGCGTTCTGATCGCCATCGTTCACATCACCGAGCCCAGCGAAGAGCCCACCGGCCACCGCCTGCGTCCCGGCGAACTTATCGTTTATTTTCGTGATTGGGAAATCCTGCACTGCGCGGAAGGTGCACCCAACGATCCCGTTCACAAGCGTGCCTGCGCCGAAATCGTCGCCCGCCGGCCTCGCTAACGGACTGCCCCAGCATGATCGGTACAACTGAATAGTTTCGCCGCGCGCGGCGCTATGCCACATGCTTCTTGGTGCGCCACGCTGCTTCGATCTCTTCCAGCGTGCGGCCTTTCGTCTCCGGCACCAGCGCGTAAGAAAACACCCACGCAGCCACGGCCAACAGCGCGTATAGCCAGAAAGTCGTGCTCGACCCGATCACCTGCAGCAGCGTCAGAAATGTGAGAGAAACCACGAAGTTCGCCGCCCAGTTCGCTCCCGCCGCCACGCCCTCCGCGCTACCTCGAATTTTGAGAGGATAAATTTCCGCGATCAGCAGCCAGAAAATCGGCCCCAGGCTGATTGCAAACGAAGCCACATAGAACATCAGCGTAACCACAGCGATCGTCGCGAAACTGCCGCTGTGCGAGGGTGAATGGAATGCATATCCGAGCACTCCCAGGCTGATAATCATTCCGGCGATGCCGACCAACAGCAGCGGCCGCCGTCCCACGCGGTCGATCAGCCACATCGATACGACCGTCATCACCACGTTCACCAACCCGATTCCCGCGGTCGCCAAAATCGCGCCTGATGCCGACGATATTCCCGCCGACTGAATGATCTTCGGCGCGTAGTAAATCACCGTATTGATTCCCGTAACCTGCTGAAAAATTGCCAGGCCTATCCCAATCACCATCGCCAGACGCACTTCCGGCAACCACAAATCGGAAAGTGTACCGCGCTCGTGCGCCTTGGACATCGTCGCCTCGATTTCCGCCATCTCGACGTCCACGTTCTCTGTGCCGCGAACTTTCACCAGCACGCTGCGCGCTTTGCGCATGTCGCCTCGCTGCGCATTCCA
>JBOGNC010000094.1:0-14345 GCA_050747045.1 Candidatus Acidiferrales bacterium
CGGCAATGGGAATCACGTTCGATCGAGCAGAGTGGCGACGGCCGCTCGGCTTGGATGATTTCGAGTTCATAAGTTCTCCAGACCCTCGAATTGGGCCCGCCGATCGGAACCACGGAGCCCATTCAGACCGGACATTGTCAGCGTGCCGCCACGAAAATCGCTCGTTCGCGCGGCCGCGCGCTTAGAATTCCGCGCTATCGCCGATTTTAATCCTTAGAAAGTAGGCGGGCAACAACGGCCGGGCGGGACAGCATTGCGTACCTCTCCATTTACCACGTCAGAAGACGAATCTCCCATAAAAGCTTAAAAGTCCATCAGTCCGAAGATTTTGCGAGCCAAGGTACAATAGATCCATGCCGATAAAATTAATTGCCATGGACTTGGACGGGACGCTGCTCGATTCGCGCGGGCAGTTGCCCGATGAGAACGTCCAGGCAATCGCGGAGGCGGCGGATCGTGGAATCGAAATTCTCATCGTCACTGGACGCCGCTTCCAATCCGCGCGATTGAGCGCGGCAGGCCTTGCATGCAACGTTGATTTTATTTCCAGCAACGGCGCACTAATCAAATCGCGATCCGGCGAGACGCACTATCGCAGGCTGCTTTCCGCGGATGTGGCTCGCCAGGTTCTGCAAGCGACTCCCGAATTTCGCGCGTGCGCGGGCGTTATATTTGACCGTCCGCACGAGCGGCAAGTAGTCTTCGAGAAGATCGATTGGAACGGAGCGTACGTGGGGCCGTATCTTTCGCGGCATCGGGAGCAGGTGGCCGAAGTGCAGCCGCTCACGGATTGCCTGGATGACGAGGACCCCGTCGAAATCCTGTACCTTGGCGAGTGCGAGGCCATTCAGCGCGTCGCGCAAATCCTCCGCGAATTTCCGCTATCGTCGCAGTACACCCTGGCCATGACCGAGTATCAAGCGCGCAATTTGTCGATGCTCGACGTCCTGCAGCGCGGAGTTTCCAAGGGCGCGGCGCTCGCCGAATGGGCTGCCCGGCGCGGAATCGCTCGCGAAGAAGTGATGGCGATCGGCGACAACTGGAACGACCGCGAAATGCTACAATACGCCGGTTTGCCGATCGTCATGGGCAATAGCGTGGCGGCGCTGAAGGACATGGGCTGGGAAACCACGCTCTCCAACGAGGAGTACGGTGTGGCTCACGCCATTCGAAAGTACGCACTGGAAATCCCGGTGGTTAACGGCAAGTGATGAAGCCAATTTGCGAAGAGGAGGAAGGCCATGAAAACCGCGCTCGGAACGGCGGCGATTTTTTTGATGAGCATGTTGGGTGCGATGCCCGCGGCGGCGCAGCAGCGCCAGGCTATGCGAATGCCCAAGGGTCCGGCGACGATCCAATCCACGCTGGATATGCAACTCACGATCCAGGAACGCGAGTTCGAGGGCGCGGCCGACGCCATGCCCGCTGACAAATACGATTTCGCGCCGACGAACGGCAATTTCAAAGGCGTGCGCACGTTCGCCCAAGAGGTTAAGCACGTCGCCACCGCCAACGACCGCTTCTTTGGAGCAATTCTGGGCCATCCGCCCGCCACTGCGCCGGATCGCTTCGAGCAGGAAAACGGGCCGGACAATATCAAGACCAAGGCGCAGATCATGCAGTATCTGCGTGAATCGTTCGCGGAGGGCCATAGGGCCATTGCGAGCATCAACAACGAAAACGCGTTCGAGCCCTTGAGCAACGCGCCCGTCCCGTTTTTAAGAACGCGCGCCCAGATCGCGATCTTCGCGTGCGTCCACATGAACGATCACTACGGCCAGATGGTGGAATATCTGCGTGATAACGGCATCGTTCCGCCAGCCAGCCGGAACCGGCCGCCCGCGAATCCCGCCACTCCGCCGTCGGGAAGGTAACTCGGAAATTTGCCTGCGGGTCCCGCCGTGCACGTGGACCGCAGGCGCTTCTGTCGCGTCTGCGCTATTAAAGATTATCCAGGTAGGCGGCAGCGTCCCCGCGCAAGAATTCCAATTTTTTTGTCTGCGAGGGTTGCTTATTGTGCAGCCGTGGCGGAGCGTTCTCCCAGCCGCCGCATGCGCTCCTGCAATTTCTTGCGTAGCGGACCTGGCGCATTGGGATTGAACGCCACCAGATACCACAGTGGCTGCGTGCGGTCGCGGCTCAAGCGCGAAAGCGTCGCCGCGTCGCTATTCGGATGCCGCGCAATGTTTTCGCGAATCGCCGAGTAGGGATGATGCGAAAGCCGGTTGAGCGTCTTTGCCGGAACCTTTGGATGCTCGCTGATCAAACGCAGTAAGTAAAAGTCTTCCCTGGGGGCCTGTCGCGAAAGCTGGTCGAGCACCTCGGGTTTCACTTCCGCGCTCAGCACCTGGCCTACTTTTTCGTCCCATCCAGGATTGATGCGGTTTAGCTCCTGCGTGCGAGCGTGAATCAATTGCTCGATAATGCGGCGCTCTTGTTCGAGCCGTGCCGCTGGCAGCGCGCTGCGCTCCACTGAATCGAGCACTCGGAGCAGGTGCTGCCTTTCGCCAAACACGATCTGCGAAGTGCGTGCGCTCTTACCTCTCGAGGAATTGCGCACTAAATCTGAACGTCTCATGTTTCTATCTCCCAAACGCTTTTCCGGATCACAAGCTCAACAAGGCCCACGGCTCCTGGCCGCACTCGTACTCGCAGCAACCTGGTTTCGAATCGTCGCCTAGTTTTTGGCAGGCCCGACGCTGAACCCGAAGGTATATTCCAGCCAGGACTGTGCAGATTCGGCTCCTTCGAGTTTCCCCGCCTGCCGCAGCCAGCTGTACCGGCGTGGACCCGACGACATTTCCCAACCGCACTGCGCCTAATCCGGTAGTAATTATCTTGTGGTGCTGCGTGGCAAGTAAAGGAAGCCCGCGCTGGCTGTTCCTAGTGCGGCAATAGATAGTCCTAGGACTAGACGCGGTCGGGTCGGGGTAGACACGTCGCTAGGGCGACCCTACCGCAAAAAGGGGTTATGAGCCCGCTCGACGACGATGGTCGTCGTGCCACCGTGACCCGGAATTACAACCGTCTCGTCGGGCAAGACCAGCAGCTTTTCGCGAATCGACTCGATAATTTGGGGATACGAGCCGCCGGGCAGATCGGTGCGGCCAATGCTGCCCTGAAAAAGCGTATCGCCGGCGATCAGCCGCTCAGCCTCGGAGGCGTTGCCACCGGCAGCCGGCTGATTCGCGCTCGCAGCGTCATGACGAGCGGCCGCGGCCGAACTCACCACCAAACTAATGCTTCCCGGCGTGTGCCCCGGCGTATGGAGCACCTGCGCGGCGAAATCGCCCCAGCGAAGCGTATCGCCCTCTTTCAAAAATTCCGGCAAGCGGATGACCTCCGGCGTGGGAACTCCCAACCATTCCGCCTGCATATCGAGCGCGCGATAAAGCGCCAGATCGTCTTCGTGGATCAGCACCGGCGCGCTGGTGGCGCGATGCAGCGCCGCGAGTCCGCCTACGTGATCGATGTGCGTATGGGTGCTCACAATTGCGCGCACTTTCAGGCCGTGCCGGCGAATGATGTCCAAGATACGGTCCACTTCGTCGCCGGGATCGATCACGATCGCTTCGCGCGATTCCGGATCGCCCAGAATCGAGCAATTGCACTGCAATAATCCTACGGGAATTATTTCGTGAATAAGTTTCGCGACCATTGACGTCAAGTATAGCAGCCGCCAAGGTGGGCTTATGCCGGTCTTAGCCGCTCCCGTAAATTCACGAGGCCGATGAGTCCGTAGACCCAACGACCGGCCGTTGATCGGGAGGGAGCGCACCGGCAATGGCCGACTGCACGCGTTCAGTCAATTCCAATCGTTCTTCGACGGTATAGTTTGAGGCATCAATCGCCGGGCAGAACCGAACGCTCACTTCTCCGGGATGTAGACGCCAGTCTCCCTTGGGCATGACTCCCGGAGTCCCGACGATCGCCACCGGAACGACCGGCGCGCCGGCGTGAATGGCCATCAGGGCAGCGCCTCTCTTGAATCTCCGCAACCGCCCGTCGGGGCTGCGCGTGCCCTCGGCGAAAACTAGGAGCGATAGCCCGTCCTTCAAATGTCTCGCCACCTCGTCCAGATCCACCGAACCTTCTTTCACGCCGCGATCCACCGGGACGAACCCCGCTTGACGCATGCCGATCGAAAGTATCGGGATCCGAAGCAGTTCCTTCTTGATCAGAATGCTCAGGCGCCGTGGGATGGCCAGCACCAATACCGGCGGGTCAGCGTTCGACGCGTGATTGCACGCGAACACGCACGCCTTCGCCGGAATGTTCTCCATGCCCTCAACGCGAAATCGAATCCCGCCCGTACGCACGCAGATGTGCACGAATTTCATCGCGGTTGAATACATGAATTCCGGATTCCCAACGATGGCCGTCCACAAGATCAGCCACGGGAGGAAAAACACGATCGAAACCGCGGAGAAAAGTACGACGGCAATGGTGCGAATCATTCCGTGATGCCGCGAAGCAGTCCTTCGCGGATGCGGCGCTGCCGTGCGCTGGGATGCGGCACTTCTTCAATCGTCGCGGCTGGATCGCCGTCGCTCGCGGTGCTCAGGTTCACCCGCAATCCGGCCACGGAAAGAAATTGGTCGTAAGGAATCTCGTCGGTTCCGGAAACGTAGCGCCGGAAGAAATCGCTGAAGTCTTTTCCGGACACTTCGTTGACCACTCGCAGCACGCCCTCGCTGTCGTTGTAATACCGGCCAGCCTTCGCGTATTCATCGTTCATGCGCCGCATCACGTCGTCGAGAGACTTATGGTTATCCGTTGCGTCGCGAATCGCCAAATCGAGCATCACGCCCAGAATCTGCCCCTTTTCGTAATACGAGATGCTGCGGCTTGGCAGATTGTAGTCGTCGTACTTCTCAAACCACGCATCCAGACTCGATGCCTCAACGCTCTGCCACTTGCGCGCCGGCCGTGACTGCAAGTCCGCGATCTGTGATGCCAAGTCCTCGTAGAACTTCTCTTTCGACCACAGCTTTGTGCGCTCCAGGGTGTACGACGCGTACGCGCTCGTCACTCCTTCCGCGAACCACAACGCGCGCGTGTACTGTTCCTTCGAATAGTCAACGGGCTGCAGCGTCTGCGGCCGGATGCGTTTCACGTTCCACGCGTGAAAAAACTCGTGAGCCGCAATCGCCGCCGCTCTGCCGGTCGAAGTCGCGGCAATGGCCGTCGAATTCATGTGCTCCATTCCCCCGCCGCCCACGTCGGTAAACGCCCCGATGTGAAAGATGAACGTATATTCGGAAAACGGCGGCCCGCCCATGAGCTTCAATTCGTACCCGGTGATGCGGCGCAGCGCCTCGCGTAAAAGCCCTTTGTCCCAGTCGCGCGAATCAACCACCACGCGAAAATGCGCGCCATCGTTATCGAATTCGAACTCATCGGAGTTCCCTGCCTCCACCGGCGCATCCACGAGTGCTTCATAGCTTGACGCAGTAAACGAGTCCGGCCTCGGTCCAGAGGCAAGCTGCGCAATTACTTTCCATCCCGAAGGCACGCTCTGAAAATCGACTTCCGAACTCTCGTCGCGCCGGTCGGGTACGTACATCAGTATCTCCGCAAGGTTGATGAATGCGTGGTGATCGGTGAGTTGGGTATCAAACGGCCCGGGATCATTCCACGCGATCGAGTAAGACACGATGTCGTCGGTCGGCCTAACCGCAGGATCTCCATGGCCGGGCATCTCGCCAAGCGACCAGTCCTGCTTATCCAACTCCCACGCGACGCTGAAGCGCGGCGTCGCTTCGCCTGTCGAAAGGTGTTCCACCTCAACGTCGCGCACGCGATAGGCAAAGTCGCGAATTTGGTAGAGCGCATTCCAGGCGGGCATTGCGATCGTCTCGCCCGCGGCAGCGTGCGGAATTTCCATTTGCACGTGAAAGATATGCTGCTCCGGCTGGCTAATCGAAACCTGATAGCGAATCGTGGCCGAAGCAGCGGGTACGCACGCAAGAGTGAGTACACCGAAAACCATCGCACAAAGTGACTTGAGCATCAACCGGTCACGTGCTGCTCGCAAACGTCCGCCCCAAGCACTCATCAGGCGCGAACACCAGCGCGCGACTTCAGCTTCTCCAGCAACTTTGCGGTGAGTCCGTCGAATCCGCCGTTGGACATCACCAGCACAAGGTCGCCGGAAGCGGCGTTGGACGCAAGGTGCTCCGCAATTTTCTCGGCGGATTCAAACGCGCGACTGTCTCGTCCCAGCGCGCTAAGCGATGCAGCAATCGACTCCGGAGAAAGCCGCTCGTCCTCGCCCAGCATTTGCGCGCGACTCACCGGACCGAAGAAAATCGCATCCGCCAGCGCCAGCGATTCCGGCAGCGCATCCTGGAATACCTTGCGGCGCATCGTGTTCGACCGCGGTTCCACGGCTGCCCAGATTTTGCGGCCCGGCCAGCGCGTTCGCGCTGCTTCCAGCGTCAGCCGGATCGCCGTGGGATGATGCGCGAAATCTTCCACCACCACTACGCCGTCCACGTCGCCCTTGATCTCCATGCGCTTGCGCACCGATTCGAACGTGGCCAGCGCGCGCTGAATCGCTTCGCGCCCAATGCCACGCCCATGCGCCAGTGCAATCGACGCGAGCGCGTCCATCACGTTGTGCCGCCCGGCCATGGGAATCTGAAATTTACCGATTTCACGGCTGCGGTATGCCACGCGAAACACCGTGGCGGAATCCTGCCATGCGATGTCGCCAGCAAACCAATCGCAGTCTGCGGTCAATCCGAACGTCTCCACTCGGCAGAACGCTTTCGCCACCGCTTCCTTTAGCTCGCGGCTTTCGCCCCAGAATAAAATCCGACCACCTCGCGGCACCAGATTCACCAATCGCCGGAATTGCAGTGCAATCGACGCCAGGTCCGGGTAAATATCCGCGTGGTCGTATTCAAGCGAAGTAAGGATCAGCTCGTCTGGATGGTAGTGTAGAAATTTCGGGGCCTTGTCGAAGAAAGCCGTGTCGTACTCGTCGCCCTCGATGATGAACTCATCGCCCCCGCCCAGCCCGTAGCTGCGGTCGCCAAAATTCGGCGCCACACCTCCAACCAAAAAATCTGGACGGCGTCCCGCCGTGTGAAAAATCCACGCGATCATCGCCGTAGTGGTCGTCTTCCCGTGCGTTCCGGCGATCACTACCGAAGTGTGACCGGGAAGAAAATAGTCCTCCAATAACTGGGGCATCGAGCAGTACGGAATTTTCTCTTCCAGAATCCGCTCGAGTTCCGGATTCCCGCGCGAAATCGCGTTGCCGATCACGGCCAAGTCCGGAACTGGCGCCAGATTCTCTTCCCGATATCCTTCGTTCCAGGTAATTCCGAGCGACCGGAGCAAAGTAGATGCCGGCGGATAGACATGCGCATCAGTGCCCGTTACATGAAACCCGCGCTCCTTCAGCATTCCTGCCACGGGCGCCATCGCCGCTCCGCCAATGCCAAGCAGGTGAACGTGATGCATAGCCGTCTTTTGCGCGGAGAGTTTCACCGGGTGCACGCCGGTTCCAGAATCTGCAATTTCGCTGCCGCGTCAGCGCCCGCCGGAACCGAAAGCCGAGCTCGTATGCCGAGCGGCACCGTCAGAGCCGCGCGCTCGGTGTGGCCAATCGGCGCGCCCCACACCAGCGGCACGGCCATCGGCTCCAAAATCCGTCGCGCTACGTCTCTCACCGTTTCTCCACCTTCCGCCGCACATTCTGGAAAATCTCCAAGGACCACTCCTGCCAGTCCCTCAAACTTCCCCGCTTGCCTCAAATGCATCAGCGCGCGATCCACCTGATACGGCTTCATCCCGCGATCTTCTAAAACCAAAATCGAGCCGCCCTTTTCCTCATCAAATGTGTCCAGTTCCCACGGCGTGCCCAGCGACGCCTCAATCAAAGTCAGGCACCCACCCAGCAGGACGCCTTCCGCATCTCCCGCAATCAGTGATTCGCCTTCCAAGTCCAGCTCCCACCCGCGCTCCGTTTCGGTCAGCGCCCGCAGCAAGCTCTCTCGATCGTACCCATGCGCCGCGCTGGCGCCATGGTGAAAATTCGACGCCACCATCGGCCCGTAAAATGTCACCCAGCCGAATTTCTGCCACAGATAAATCTGCAGCGAAGTAATGTCACTCGATCCCAGCAAAATCTTTGCGTGATCCGTTGCGATGTTCAGTTCGTCCAGAAGATAATTCGATCCGTATCCCCCGCGCGAACAAAATATAGCGCGCGTCTCCGTCTCTGCCAGAGCGCGCTCTAGCGCCGCTCGTCGGCACCGCGCCGAGCCCGCGAAATAGCTTTCGCGTGCCAGCACTGTAGCCGCGTCCGCCTCGGCCACATACCCCAACCGTGTGATCTCGTCACAGCCTTTTCGCAGCAACTCCGGTTTCACCGGGCTCGCCAGCGAAAGCACGCGAACGGAATTGTGAGGACGCAGGGCGGCGGGCTTAATCGGTCGCGGGATTCGATCCATCATGGGCTGAATTTGAGGATAAGGAATTTGCCGCAGCGAGTCCAGACGCCGCAGCAACCGCTTTGCGCCCATTGCAACAATCGACGCACCCGCCGGCGCCGCAGCGGATCGGCCCGGCCCACAGCCGCGCGCCGTGAACCGAGTCTATTGAGCGTTAACCGTAAACGTGGAGTTTCCGGACGTGCCTCCGCCCGGCGCGGGAGTCATCACCGAAACATCCGCGGTGCCCTGCGTAGCGAGATCCGCGGCCGGGACCAGCGCCATTACGGCCGAGCCGTTCAGATACGCGGTCGCCACGGGCACCGAGTTCCACAGCACTGTGGAATTCGGCTCGTATCCTGAGCCTTTCACCAGCACCTGCAAATCAGCCGCCCCAGCCGCGGCGCTCGATGGCGAAAGCGAGCTAACCGTCGGACTCGGCGCGCTCGCTGCGGTGATCGCAAATTTCGCCGAGGGCGACATCAAAACCAAGCCGGAGTCGCCCACCGCGATGCCGGCGCTCCCAATCGACGCTGTATCCGTTTGCGAAAGCTGCAAGGTCATCTGGCCCTGGTCTACATACATCGCGGCCGGGGTTGGACGCAATTGCCCGTTGAACGTCACCACGTCGCCGGATACGAAGTTCGACCCATTAATCGTAATCTGCGGAGGCTTCGCATTCAGCTGCGCACTCGCAGGCATTATCGAAGAGATCGTGGGGCCATTAGTCTGCGCAGGCTCGACCTGAAAAGTGGCTGCCGCCTGTGCTTGCCCTCCGCCAGGAGGCGGATTAATCACCGTGACCTGCACCGAGCCGGGGTTCGTCACATCGGACGCGGGGATCGTCACCTGCAGTTGTCCCGTGGTGAGGTTGTAATTCGTCGAGCGCGCCGATCCGTTCCAGTACGCGAACGAAGTCCCCTTGTTGGTGGAAACAAATCCCGTCCCGGAAATGATCAGCGTGAAATCCTGGCTACCTGCCGTGATGTTGGAGGGAACGATCAGAGAAATGGCCGGCGTCTGGTTGTAAGGCGGAGCGCTATTGCCTCCGCAACCCGCCAGCGCCAGCAAAAGCCCGGCGATCGACGCCGGCAGAACCCACCGCCCAACGAAACTCAAAGATGTCAAACCGTTTCTCCCGTAACTTTCAGCGGCGCGCCTTTTGCGTCCCCGTGCGCTAGGCAGGGAAACCCGCCGCCCCATCCGCATTTTCGTCGGATTATATAGCCCCTGCCAATGTGCACTTAGAGCCTTAGCGGCAATCCGAGGATGCCTGCCCCCGCAGCACCATGGCGAAAAAGTTGAACAGGATTGATAGCATTCTATCGCGCGCCAGGTCAACTCCCTCGCTGACTCCGTTCTTTTGCAAGAGTGTACGAGCGACCGCCCTGCCCCCGTTCTGCGTCTCCGTACAGCGGGTCCAGCATCCGCTGCAGCAAAAACATGGGATCACTGGCGCGTGGGTCTCGCAGCACAGCCTGAAAGGTCGGCTTCGTCATATTCTCCTCCAATAGCCGCAGGATTCGCAGGTGCATTCCGGTAGGGCAGGCGCGACCGGCTTCCCAGCGGTTTAGCGTGGTGTACGTCACCCAAATGGTCCGCGCAAACTCCTCCTGCGTGAATCCCAGGGCTTTGCGAATCCTTCGCACCCGTGCCGGAGTCATGCTCGCCATGATTTGCTCCTTACACGAACCGCAAATTTTGATCGAATGGAAAGGGCACGCCCGCAAAATGCGAGTCGCGCCCCTCCGCCGCCTTAGAAGTGGAAGCCGATTTGCGCCGTCACCGTCCGAGGCGTCACGTAATGCGTGCCGCTGAACGTGGACAGGAAGTTGTACGCGGCATAATCATTGGCCAAGTTGACGACCGTCAAGCGTGCGCTCCACCGATAGCGATCGGCGTGAAACAAATTGTCGTCACCGATGGCCAGGTCGAAGAGATTTTTCCAGGCGATGCGTGGCGGATTCTTATCATCGTTTTCGGTGCCTGGCGCCGGTATCCGGACCAGGTTCGATCCGTATTCCGACCCCGGACATAGATTCGCTCCCAATGGCGAACTGATGGGCGTGCCCAGTGGATTCGACGGCGTCGGAGGAGCAGCGTGCACCGTGCCGCAGAAAAACCCAGCTTCGGCCTGCTGGTCGGCCGTAAGTCCCGAGACATCCACAACACTATCGGTCCCGAGCGGCCCATTGGCGCAATCTTCTCCTCCCGCGCATGGCACCGGTCCAGCCACCAGCCCGCTATCGAAACGCCAGTTGAATCCGAGCCACGGCCCACGTGCCCACGGCTGGTATTGGAGGTGCGCGGTTTGTTCGTACGACTCGTCGTGATCGATGCGGAACACTGAGATCCCCGACGGCGCCGCACCCGCTCCACCGGTTTGCGGAGTGAAGAAGCGCGCGGCTACTGTCGCCATGTCCACGTACGCCGTAAAACCCCCGAAGTTGGTCACGTTGACGCGGCCCGCGAATCCCGTGACTTTCGAGTTGTGCCATTCGATCGGGTAAGTGATCGGCGTATTACCCACCACGCTGAAGTCGTAGGCGTTGTGGGTGTATTTCCAGACGTACTCGCCATCGAACACCACGTGCTTACCGAACGCTTGCCCGAGTCCGGCGTGAAATTCATTGCGATAGCCGGGCGATAACGGCGTGAAAGAGTTGGCGTTGCAGAGGAGAAATCCAGTCCCGGAGACTCCGTTGAGGGGCCCCAGCACTGGGTTGCTGCATCCGAGGCTCGAGATCACTAGGTTCTCGTTGAATGGCGTTTCCAAAGTTCGCGCGTACGAAACCCGCAGAATGGTGCTGCTGGGCTTGATGTGGTAAGCGACTCCGATCCGCGGTTCAGCTTGGTGCGCCACCGTAAGTCCGTTGTACAAATCTCCGCGGACGCCCAGATTGAAGTTCCAGTTCCCCTTGGAGATTGAATCTTGGACGTACAGCGCTAGCTCTTTGACGTCCGTGTGCCCGAAAAAGCGGTAAGGAGCGCTGGTTGCCTGTCCAGCCGGACAACCGTCCGAGGCGGGAAGCGGGGCCGCTCGGGTGAGGTCGTAGCAGCCGAGCAGCGGGCTGAAGTCCGGATTTGCCACGAACGGCGTCGGGTACAGAATGTTGTTCGTTGATGCCGACGCACCGCAGAGGGACGGATCGTTTACGCCCGGGTTTCCCACAAAGACGGGATTGCCGCTGGCATCCAGGCACGGCGCGTTGTAGTTGGGATCGACGATTCCGTAACCGTCGTGCTCCGTCAAAAACGTTTGCTCGTAATCGATGCCCGCCTTGACGTTGTTAATGCCCTTTACGTAGGAAACGCTTGCGCGCGCGCCGGCATTTGTAAGGAAGCGTAGCTGCGAAGCGGATTGCGACTGCAGATCGGGAATAAAGTCCGCGAATGGATCTCCACTTGGGTAGTAATTGTACTGATCGTGGCGAACCCACACGCCGCCGGTAAACACCGTATTCGGGTTGATGAGGTGCGTCCAGGTTGGCCCGACATTGAAGGTTCGAATCTGAGAGCGCTGGTCCGTCGGGCCGACGGGCACACCATCCGGACCCAAACCTGCGTTGTCGACGGCGACCCCTTTCCATCCCGTTGCCAATTGCGAATCGAAAGAATTTGGCGTCTGGAACCACGAACGCGTGAATTCCAAGTCTAGATGCGCGGAGTCCGCGCTCGAAAACTGATAGTCCGCGCGATCGAAAACGCTCTCCTCGTTTCCTCTGTCATGCATCACGTCAAATTCCGGCGGATCAAGGAACCGGCCGGTGTTGAGTCCGTGCACGGCCAGAAAATTCCCCCACTTCTGCCCGCCGTAACCGGAATCGAAACCTCCTGTCGTCGTCCCGAACGTGCCGTAGTCCACCGAGGCGCTGCCATGGGGTGTGGTCTCTCCCTGCCCCGAACGCGTGGTGACATCGATGATCACGCTGGTCTTGTCGCCGTACTCCGCCGGCGGCGCTCCTTCGATCACTTCAAGCGATTGAACGGCATCCGTCGGAATCTGGTTCGAGAAGACCTTGCTCTGCTGATCCGTGATCGGCTGCCCATCCATCGAAAAGGAGTTTTCCGCGTGATCGCCCATGCCGTGAAAAAGGCCATTCGAGTCTGCCACGATTCCCGGGCTTGCCAGCGTAACCAGCGAACTGAGCGACGAAGACGCGCTTTCGAGAGGGAGCTTTTCGAAGAGTTGCCGTGATACGTCCGTGTGCGTTACAGGCGTGTTCTCCACCAAATCCCCTCCGCTTTCCACCGTCACCGTCGTGGTGGCGCCCGCTAATTGCAGCGGGACTTTGACGTTCACCGGCAGCACGGAGCGAACCTCCACATCTTGCGCGGTTGCCGAAAATCCCTTGGCCGTCACCGTCATGTGATACGGGTTGAACGGCACATTCGCGAAGTCGAAGGTGCCTGTGGCGTCCGTAGTGGTGCTAGCTTGGTATCCACTGACTGGATTGTGAATCGTCACGGAAGCGCCCGGAATCGCCGCTCCCGTGGGATCGGTCACCGCCCCCGTAATCGTTCCGGAATTTCCTGTCTGCGCGAATACAACCGCAGTAATCCCAAACAAAAACACTGCGAACGCCAAGAATTGCAGTAGCGAACGTCCCACTTTCATGTTTTCTCCCTAATAGGTGCAACCCACGTGTTGCCTATGCAACCGTGGTGGATAGGTGGAATTGCGCGCGCGCCGTCACGTGGATGGCGAACGCTGGGAGAGCATGTTTTTAGGATTCGAAGCTAGGCGGGAGGCCCACGAGGAACGCTGGGAATAAAAGCGGAAATTACGATTGCAGGGTGCTGCCCTTCGGAGATGCAGCGCACCACATGAAGCGCTACTACCACGTGCACGGGCGCGCTGGGCTGCGGAACGCCGGTGTGCTGCACATGGCAGAGCTCGCAGTTGGCGTGTTCTTTGCCGTCCACGTGCGAGTGGGCGACCATCACGGTGCTGAACGCGCACACGGCGAATACCAGCAGAATCGCTACCGCTGCCGTTCGCCGCTTGGCCATCCGACGGAGCATCTCGGAATGATACTCGCGCGAAACTTCCTCGTCCATCACAGGAAGCTCGCCCTTTCTAACGCCTTTGCCCTCCAAGTCAACGCCCCTGCCGACTTGCTGCCTTTAGCGGTCCATCCAGGGCTGGCGGTCAGCGCATTCGAGACCAGCAGTCGGCCCGCTGCACCCCGACCGCAAGGAGGTACAGGCTGCGGTCACCTGTACCTAAACTGGACCCACGGCCAGTAGGATTTCTGCTCAGATTTGCTATGTTCGATCCGTAGTCATGTGTACCGACGAAAAACTCGTCGCCGATACGGCTGTTGTCAGCCGAAGGGACAGCCCTGTCCCGCCTCGCGTCGATCCGCCGTTGTTCGTTCGGGTGATGTCTACGTGTTCGCTTTATGTCTGCCCAACACAGCCCGATTTGCACTGCTCTAGGGGCGGAACAGTCAATCGACCTCAAACACACGTAAGTTATAGAAAACAAACAGCCGGCTACATGCAAGGGCGGAACGTCGCGGTGCAAACGCTCGGCACTATTTCGCGCGCTAAATTCGCGCTCGATTGCGCGCTCTCGCGATCAAAAAAGCAACCTCCGCACCCTTCGCGCCTCGCGCCCCACCCCAATACGCAAGAGCGTTTCTTGGGTCCGGGAGACCACGCCAAGAGCGCCTTTCGCCTCCGCTCCCCTCGCATTCGCTGGGGACAACCGGGACAAACGGCGCTCGAAAGAGCTTCGTCCAAATCTCCAGCGTGGCATAATTCGCGGGATGCCGCACAGCGACGCCTTCAGCAGGCAAAAGCCCAAGATAGTGGTCGCACTAGTCCTCACCTTCAGCTCGGGAATCGTGGACATCGCCGGCTTCCTCGGAGTTTTCCAGCTGTTCACCGCTCATC
>JBOGNC010000095.1:0-14281 GCA_050747045.1 Candidatus Acidiferrales bacterium
CTTCCTATACCGTATGAAGGAGGACGGCAGCGGACGGTCCAAAGTGCTGGTGAATCCAATTCTGGAGTTCCACGCAATTTCTCCCGACGGACACTGGGCGACGGTTTTCGAGACGGTGGGCCGCGATCTGGAACCGCGCGAGTTTGCCGCGCCAATTAACGGCGGAAATCCGGAAATCATCTGCTCGACGTACTGCGCGTCGGGGTGGAACTCAAATGGCACGGAGTTCGCGGTGATCGTCTGGGGGATGGGAGGAGGGCTGAAAACGGTGGCACTGCAGGTAAACCGGGCTTCCGGCATGCCGAGTTTACCGGACGATGGAATCGATACGCGGGCGGCGGAGGGCGTGAAGCTGGAGGTGCTGAAGGGCGCAAAAATGCTCAACGGGCCCGTGATCCTAGGGCCAACGCCCGACCTGACAGCGACTGTGCGGGAGGAAATACACCGGAACTTGTATCGAGTGCCGTTGCAGTAGCGTTGCGCAGGCGCGACCCACAAAATTGCGCCGTCCGCGGTTAACGGCCTATCAGTAAGATCCCGAACCAAACGAATGGCAGATTCGCGGTCGCCGCTCTCCTCGGAATGACGCAGGTAAGGTTTAGCGGTTAGCGAGCGCGGTCACGGGCGCGTTTGCGCCTATTGGATGACTTCGCGGCCTTAGCGGACCTGGCACCGTTGGCGCGGGCGGCTGCTTTCGTTTTCCTCGGCCACAGTTCGGAGGAGGCTAGGCGAGCGCCTTCGACGAGGGTCTGGAATTTGGCCCACATGACAGACGGCTGCTGGCGAACGACGAAAGACGCCTGCGCGAATCCGCAATCGGTGCCAGCGATGACGTTTTCGCGGCCGAGCAGGCGCGTGAAGCGGATGATGCGATCGGCAACCAACCGGGGATGCTCGACGGTGATGGTGTGGTGCGTGACGACCCCGGGAATCAGGATTTTGCCCTTAGGAAGCTTGGTCGATTCCCAAACGCGCCATTCGTGTTCGTGGCGTGGATTGGCGGCCTCGATGGAATAGGCTCCGGCGCGAACGCTGAGAATGAAATCTAAAATTTCTTCGAGCGGCGCGTCGGCAAGATGCGGCACGTGCCAACTACCGAAGCAGACGTGATAGCGGATGCGGTCCTCGGGAATGCCTTGTAGCGCGTGGTTCAGTGCTTCGATGCGCAGACCGGCCCAGCGGCGGTAGTTCTCCGGACTTTTTTGCACGAGGTGGTCGTACATGTTAGCGAGGACGGCGTCGTCAACCTGGACGACGAAACCTGCATCGACGATCGCGCGATAATCCTCGCGGAGCGCGTCCGCGATGGCGTAGACGTAATCTTTCTCGGTTGAATAGTGTTCGTTGACGCCATTCCAAACGGCGCTAGCGGGTGCGACGACGGGAAGAAATGCTTCTTCGACGTTCACGGAACGAAGCGCGGCTTTCAAGTTGCGGACATCGCGCTGCATGGGCGCGGGATTGCTGTATTTGACGGGCCCGACGCAGACATCCGCAGGCGCGCCGGCAAGGCCCCAGGGAAATTCCGCGGCCATCACGTCCGGGAAGCGGTCGAGGTCGCGCCCAAGCCAATCGAATGGGGTTTTCAATTCGGGACGCGGCTCAAAGCCAGAGATGCGCTCGAGGATGTAGTTCGACCAACTGGATTTCCCGAATTCACCGTCGTTGACGATGTCGATGCCGGCCTTGGCCTGGAGTTTGACGACTTCGGCGACGGATTCCGCCAATGAATCCTCGAATTCCTTTTTGTTTTCCTGCGACGGAGACGTCATGGACATCCCGGAGAGCTCGCGAAGGCGCTGGGGACGAACGATGCTGCCGACGTGCGTGGTGAGAATACGATTTTCGCTGCGTTTCATAGGCTTTGGATTTCGCTCCGTTCTTTAAGTGCGAATTAAGCTTTCGTGACGAAGGAGAGAATTATCGCATACCACGCACGCAGCTGCGCCATGCGGCGGCGCTACGCATCCGAATGAAAAGCAGACGCTGCGATGGGCTTCAGGCGCGCGAAATGGCGATCGCAGGCGCCTTGATGGGTTCGAGGGTGGCGAGAATTTCGTCGCGGCGATCCTCGAACCATGGAGGCAGATGAAGCTGCGAGCCCAACTGCTCCGGCGTCTCGTCGCGTTGGAAGCCGCCATTCGCGTTGCAGCAGCACTCGACGAGAATGCCGCCGGGCGAGCGGACGTACATGGAGTGGAAGTAATAGCGATCTTTGATCTCGGAGCAATCGGTGTAGCCAAGCTCTTCGTAGATGGCTTTCTGGGCGAGCATGGCGTCGTCATCGGCAACCCAGAGCGCGAGATGGTGCACGGTGCCGGCGCCGAACGTCCAACTGCCAGGGGCGCGATCAGGTTCGTGCACAAGGGTGAGAGTTTTATTGGCGCCGCCACTGCCGATTTCGAAACGGTGGTATTTGCCGTCAGCTCCAGTCTTGCGGAAGCCGAGAGCCTCGGTGAGGAAGCGCTCCTGCTCGGGAATGTCGCGAACGGAAAGAACTGCGCCGTGGAAGCCGCGCACGCCATCGGCTTGCTTGATCTCGTCGGTGCTCCAGGCCGCGCGATTGTCGTCTTTGTCCTCGAGCATTTCAAAGTAGAGCCCCGCGGGATGTTTGAAGCGAATAAAGCGCTGGCCAAAGCGCTCCTCGACGGGGCTGTGTTCGACTTTGTGTTTCTTGAAATGCCCTTGCCAGAAGGACAGCGTGTCCTTCGGGACAGAGTAGGCGGTGGCCTGTATCTGCCCGGAACCAGGGCGGCCCAGGATGCGGCTATAAGGGAACGTTGTCATCACCGAGCCGGGCTCGGCGTTGGCGTTGGCGTAGTAGAGATGGTAGTGAGGGAAGCGGCCGTCCATGAGAACGGTTTGCTTCACCAGGCGCTGGCCGACGACGCCAGTGAAGAACTCGACGTCTTCCTGCGCGCCTCCGGCGCATGCGGTGATGTGATGATATCCGGTTGCGGGGTAATTCATGGCTGTGTCCTCGCTATTTCGCAGTGAGATGCTTCGAACTGACGCCCAGTGGACCGGCGCACAGCAAATCCGTGCAGCCCGAACATGCAGGCGCACCGCTGGAGATTGTACGGAAATTCAAAATCATGGGTTCGATACTTCCGTTCCCTGCTGTCGACCGGTCGCCGGTCTCCGCCTGGTTGCAGAGGGTTAGTTAATACAGGCGCGAAAGCAGTGTCAAGGGAAAGTTGTATACATTGCCGCGCAGTGACGCTACCGCATGTAAAAACTAACGGCGGGAGACGCCGACCTGCGCTCCACGGTTTTCGCAAGATGCGCCAGCAAGGTGATTGAATAATTGCCTAGCAACAGCAGAGTTGATACCATCCGCGATGAACGCAAGCGCCACATCACATCTGACATTTAAGTACTTGAGTGAACTATGGCTGGTAAGAATTCTCGAGTGATCGTGCGAATCCGGGAAATGATCCTGCACGGGCATCTGGTGCCGGGGCAACGGGTCCGCGAGGTAGAGCTGGCCGCGGCGCTGGGCGTGTCGCGTACGCCGGTGCGCGAAGCGCTGCCAATCCTGGCGCAAGAGGGCATGCTGACGCAACTGGATACGCGCGGATTCGTGGTGCGCGAGTTCACCCCGCAAGAAATCATGGACGCGATTGACGTGCGCGGTGTACTGGAGGGATTGGCGGCGCGCATCCTGGCCGAACAAGGACCTGCGCGGCGGATGATGCAAGCGCTGTACGAATGCCTGCGCGAGGGCGACGATATTTTTTCCAAGCGACATCTGGTGGAGTCCGACGAGGAGCGCTACGGCGACATGAACAAGCAGTTCCACATGCAGATCGTGCAGGGCGCCGGCAGCAAGGTGATTAGCGACGCGATCGAGCGCAACAGCCGAATTCCGTTTGCCGCGGCGCATGCGATTGCGTTTGACAGAGTGGACCTGCGGGGCATGTACGACATGTTGTGGTACGCGCACCGGCAGCATCATGCGATCGTACAGGCTCTGGAGAACGGCGAGGGCCAGCGCGTGTCGGTGCTGATGTTCGAACACGCGTATGGAACCAAACGCAGCATCAACCTGAAAAGCATGACCTGGCGGGCCGTACACCAGAACGGCACGTCCGCGGACGACGAAAAAGAAACCGAAAAAAACGGACAGAAGTAAGCGCCATTCGATCGCTTCTCGCTTTCCGTCCCGTGGTATTCAATTATTCGCGTCGGAATATGTAGATCACGTTGAATTGCATGCGATCGAGACAACTCCCACGCGGCGCGGTCTTGCCGAAGTTGAGGGGCGTCCGATAAGGGCGGTATACGACAGCTGCACGTTCCGGTGAGCTTCGTAGCAGATTTCGGCGCGGTCCTAATTCACGCCGAGCGTTCGGTCGAGCAGGCGAATTTCAGGTAAACGGTGGTAAGCGAACGTGGAACGGCAGCAGGCCGGGCGAACGGAGCGTGCCGACCCTGGCCGCAGCGCGGCGCGAAGTCCAAGCAAATTGGCGCCGCGCGCCCATCGCCAATGTGAGCGCGCGGTAAAAGTTGCCGGGAAGCCTGGCTGAGGGACCCGTGCCTCCCGGCCGTTTCTTACCCATCTCCGCAGGGTCTGGGCAAGAACTCGTTAAGCGGCCGAATCACCGTTCCGCATAAATTCGTACCGCTCTATGGCCGCCGCCACACCAACTTCGCCTGGGTTTTCCTGGCTGCTGCGCAGAACACGGCCAAGACAACGGACGCGGACTGGGCCGGCCTGGGTTAACTCGTGCGGAAGGGTCATGACGATCTCGACGGGCGAGCCGCTTTTCAGGCCTTTGGGCAGATGAAAGTACAAGCCGCGCGAACTTACTTCGCGGGACTCGGTGGCGGCCTCGCCGACCACCAGTTCATCCGTCCAGCGGACGGTCAAGGGCAAGCGCATTAGGAAACGGCGAGATGTACGGCGTTCTTTCGTGGACACTGGTATTGTCTCCATCATTACGGTGACAGGATAAGAGGAAGAGCGAATTCAGCCAATAGCTCAATAGAGCCAATTCCAAGGGGCTCGCTCAGTACAAAGGTACTATAGCGACTATGGCCGGGTGTGGGCTGAGATGAATGCCGGCGAGCGGAGCGAACAGAGAGACGCTACTCTGCCTTGGCTTTGCGCACAGCCTTTAATACCGTTGGGAATGTAAGAACACCTGCCAGCTGGCCGAGATCGGCACGATTGACGACGGGAAGCACCGGCCAGTCGCCCAGCCAACGCATCGCCTCCTCGATAGATTCATCGGGGAAAAGAAGCGGGAGCGGACCCTTGGATTTCACCTCGGAAGCCGTGTGGGCGGTCGCGCCGTCGCTGGCCAGGCGCTGAAGGTCCTCGCTATCGAGGTGGCGCCATTCGCCCATGCGGACCCTCAGGAGGACGGGAATATCGGCTTGCTCCTTGGTCTGACGAATGAGATCGGATAAAAGATCAGCGGGACGCGCGACTAAGGCACCGTCCGCGCGCATGGCGTCTTCGACTAGGAAGGCCTCTTGTTCGCGGCGCTCTTCGACGGACGGCAGGATCAGGCCGTCTTGGCGCGTCAGCATGTCAAACAGCGCGACTTCCTGATACTGGCGCGAAATAAGATAGGCGATCAGGCTTGAGACCATCACGGGCAGAGCCGCCGAATAGCTACCGGACAGCTCGATCACCATGAAGACGGAAGTAATCGGGACGCGGAGAAAGCCTCCGAACAGCGTCCCCATGCCGACAAGCGCAAACATGCCGACGGAGGTGGTGATGCCTGGGAAGAAATGGTGCTCAATGGCGCCGATGCCGCCGCCAAGCATCGCGCCGATGAACAGAGTAGGCGCAAACATTCCGCCGGGAGTTCCGCTGAGGAATGACACGCCGGTGGCCAGCAGCTTCATACCGGCCAGAACCAGAAGCAACTGCCAGGTGAACTCGCCGTGCAAGGCCTGGTCGATGATGGAGTAGCCAGCGCCCAGCACTTGCGGAAACCAAATGCCCATCACGCCGACGATTAGTCCAGCAGCGGCAGGCAGGAGGTAATGCGTCCAGCGAGGAAGGGCTTGGATCTTCGGTCTGGCATAGGCAATCCACTTTGTGAAAAGGAGCGAAGTGATACCTCCGGCGATTCCAAGCACGGCGTACGCCAGGTATTCGGCAGGGCGAGCGGCGGGCACGGCAGGCACGCGAAAGAGCGATTCGCTTCCGAGAAACAAGCGCATCGTGATCGCGCTGGAAACCGCGGCAAGAACAATAGCGCCGAGCACGCCGGCGGTCCAAGTGCCGATCACTTCCTCGATGACGAACAATACCGACGACAGCGGAGCATTGAAGGCGGCGGCCAGACCGGCCGCCGCTCCAACGGGCGCGATTAGCCGGATTTTCGCCTGCGAGAGCCGCAGGTAGCGACCGATCTTCGAGGCAATACCCGCGCCCATTTGAAGCGAAGGGTCCTCGGGACCGAGCGATTGGCCGCTTCCGATGGCCAACGCGCAAACCACAAATTTGCCGATGACGGTATCAAACGGGATGTAACCGTTCGAAACGTAGACAGCGGCCTTGGTTTGGTTAACGCCGCTGCCGCGCGATCTAGGGAACGCGTAAATGACCAAGACTGCGACGCCGAGCCCGCCGATCACTGGTGCGAGCACGACGCGAGGGAACCCTGGGTAGAGAGAGGATCCCAGCATCATGAATTGCACCCAGTCGATGGCGACTCGAAAGCAAACGACGGCGAGGCCGGAAAAAATGCCGATGATGACAGCGAGGACCAGGAAAAGCTGGTCTTCCCGTTCGCCAAAGATCTTCTGAATCCATGCCTGCCAACGAGAGCGGAGGCGGTCTACAACGCGAAGGGGCGTTTCCGGCGTGTTGTCGGGAGCTGGCTGCGGATGATAGACAGTCTCACTCACTGGGCGGCCTCGGGACTGTGGTAGCAATCAAGGACAGAACTCGATCCGCGATGCTTTGCGGAGGGCCGCATTCGGCGGAGGCGGTTCTTTCGGCCTGAACTGCAAAGGTCATGACGGCGACGACCTGGTCGGGATGGTGCGCGAGATTTGTTTCAATCCAAAGCTGGCGGTTCTGCCGCGCCGTAGCGTAAAGATTTTGAAGATCGGTGGGCGGAGTGGTGGCGCGCGGGTTGGCGGGCAGCGTTTCGCCGCGCGTCTTCGCACAAGAGGAAATGCGAGATTCCGCGACGCTGAGGGCTTTGGCGGCCCTCTTCGCCCCTTCGGAAGCACGCAGTCCGGGGCGCAGCGCGTTGATGGTTGCTGCCGCTTGCGACAGAGCAAGTATATCGGCGACATCGGCAGTGCGGCGCCGGGTGGCCGGCAAGCGTTGCAAATACTCAGCCGCGTCCGAGTACATGGCCAGCTTAAACGCCGCGCGCCCAGCCCCTGCGAGGGCGTCTTCATCCCGATGATCAACGGCCAGAGCGGATCGATAAGCAGCGAGGGCACGGCTCCAAAGACTCGCTCGCAGCAACAAATCGCCTGCGATATTTTCGCGACCAGCATCGGTGGGAGGAGTTTCCTGCGCCAAAGCAATTAGTTCAGGTTCGGCGTCGCCAAGGTCATGCTGACTCAGCAAGTACTCGCAAAATTCGCGGCGAACCTTCCAACGCTGCGCCAGCGGATCCGTGTCCCAGACACCGTAGATCGCTTTTTGATAGTACGGGATGGCGTCGGAGCTGCGCTTTTGTTTCACGGCGATTCTAGCCAGCGCCAGATTGATGGAGCCGCTGCCGGGCGATTCGGTAAGCAACGTAAGCAAGTAGGAGCGCGCCTCCTCATCCCGTCCGGCGCCGGCGAGGGCGAGTGCCAGATGAAATTCGAAATTCTCGTCATCACGCTTGTAGACAAGTGCATTGCGATAATCAGAGATGGCCGCGGCGGTTTGGCCCGCTTTCAAAGCGGCTTCGCCGTTGGCAAACCATTGGTCGCCGAGCTGGTGAAGTGTCCGTTTGTACTGGCGAGCGACAAAAGCCGTGAAAGCAAACATGGCGAGAAGCAAAACGACGCAGGCGATCAAAATGCGCTCGCGAGCATACACTCCGGGCATGCGCGAAGCGGATTCCGGAACGGGGCTTTTACCCTCAGGAGGCTTTGCGGCCGACATTTTGTCCTGATCGAAATCAACCATAGGCAACCGACAATCTTACGACAATCCGAGCGGACACACGCGGGCATGGAATCCGAAACGGGAAGGAGAATCGCACAACCTAATGTTCAGGCTGAATCGATCAGGCGGTGATGGATCGCGTACAGAGCCAGCTCAAGCCGGTCAGAAACGCCAAGTTTGTCAAAAATGTTGTGCAGATGATTCTTGACGGTCTGTTCGCTGATGAAGAGCTTTTCGCCGATTTCACGGTTTCGAAAGCCCTGTGCCACGAGCTGCACGATTTCCTTCTCGCGGTCGCTGAGTAACGGCTTCTCGCGCCGCTGGCCCGACTCCGCGGATTTCTTGAACGCGTCGATAACTTCCGCAGTCATGCGGTTGTCGAGCCAAATCTCGCCTTCGTGCACCTTCCGAATGCTTTTGGCCAGTAGATCGCTGGCGGATTGTTTCAACACGACACCGCGTGCGCCGAGTCGCATGGCGCGGACGACATCACGGTCGTCTTCGGCCGCCGTGAGGACGATGACGCGGGTGGGCGTGGAGTCGAAGTTGGTTTCTTCGAGGACGCCGAGGCCGTCCTTTTCGGGCATACGCAAATCGAGCAGCAAAATATCAGGTTTCAATTTCGTCAACAGCTTGGTGCATTCGACACCGTTTGCAGCCTCGCCGATGATCTGAATATCATCCACGTCGAGGAGTTTTCGCAGACCATCGCGAAAGATTGCGTGGTCGTCCGCAACCAGGACCCGAATCGCCTGTTTAGATTTCGCCATGGTTAATTAACAGGAATCTCGATAGTTAGACGCGCCCCGTGCCCAGGATTCGACTCCAGTGTAAGCGTTCCAGCCACACTTCTGGTTCTTTCCTTAATGGAAATTGGCCCAAGCCGGAGCCGATCCAGCTCCTCGCTGGCATAGCGGCCGGAGAAGCTGAATCCCATACCGTTGTCATCGACGATCAAGAATACTTTCGAGTCGTCTTGAGTTAGTTTTACCACGACGTGGCTGGCATGCGCATGCTTTTTTACGTTGTGTAGTGCTTCCCTGTATATCTGAAAAATCTCGCGGCAAATGCGATCCGGAATACGCAAATTGCGCTCGTCGATGAAAAGCTCCACCGCTAAGTCGTGCTCGCTACGGAAGCGTTCTGCGAATCCGCACATCAATTCTTTCAAATCGGCGCTATCGACGCGCAGGGGGCGCATTTCGGTGACCATGCGGCGTAGCTCCTCGCCTTGCTCCTTCACCGTCCGCTTTAGGCTGGTGAGTTCGGCACAGAGAGCCTCCTGGGTCTGCGGAGGCTTATGCCGAAGCACGTCGAGCTGGATGTTCAGGCTCAGCAAAGTTTGCAGGATGCCGTCATGCAAATCGCGCGAGATGCGGCTGCGCTCCGATTCCACCGCGCGGGTGCGGAGGCTGCGCAGCAAGAAGACGTTTTCGAGCGGAGGGCCTACTTGCCGGACGATGCGTTCAAGCCAGCGAAGGTCGCCATCGGAAAATCGGCGGCGTCCGCTATTTGCATTGATCAATAGCACTCGTCCGGCTGGCTGGCCGTCCGCCTCCATTGTGGCGGCGAGCAATGACTGCACCTTGAACTCTTCCCGCACCGCTTCGGAGAGCGTAGGCACGCGCCGGAAGCGCCGGCCGGTGCGGCGGTCCCAACCGAAACCCTCGCCCCGGCTACCGTTTTGCTCCCAACCCAAGGACACTTCCAGGCAATCGATAAGGAAAGCGTCGGAACGCGAAAGCTGAAGCGTTTCCGGACCGCGCGGTTCACGTTCGCCCGAGCGCACTTTCCAGACAAACAAACGCTCGACTTCATCATCCCGCACGGCGAGGCAGGCTTGCTCGCAATCGAAGGCCAGCGTCAATTCACCAAGCGCCTGGCGAATCGATTCCGTCAAACCGCGATCGAAACGCAAAACGCCGGTGATTTTTTCGAGGAACTGCTGGCGGCCAAGGTGTTCCCTTTCGCGAGCACCCAGAAATCCCATGCCGAGCCCGGAGACAATGGTGCCGAGGCCGAGAGCGATCCAGTGCCAGGTGCTTTGCCAGCGAAATGAGTCTTCCACCGCGACGCGCAGGATGATTCCGGCGGTGGCCAGCCCCACCAAGGCGAACATCGCATGCGTATTACCGCGCGTCGCCAGCGCGAACACGGTGAACAAAAACAAGAACCAGAATGCCGATACCGAGGGAGTGAGATACAAGAACGCCGCCAGCACCGAGAAATCGACGGCTAGCGGTATGCGCACGCGCCAATCCGGGAAGAAGCGCTCCGCAAAAATGCCGACGAGCGCCACCAAAAGATATGCGAGCAAGAGCACGACGGAGACGCGACGGACGGACGCGACGGACGTCTCCAGCAGCGCGACGAGCGAGAGCGCGGCGATGACCGCGCGCGCCAGCGTCACTTGGCGCTCTAGATAGAGGCGCTCGGTGTTGTCCAGAGTCATAGAAAGAGCGATTTACGTGACAACGCGAAATCCCCCGCGTGCAAGTGCAAGAAAAGTGTAACAAGCGGGAGTTTTCCCGCAATTCGCGTGCGAGATGCTGTGGCCTTCTTGGTAATGACTTGCGAGCACCCAAGTGGTCGAAACGGCCGTATTTTCAGCGGCTCCACGAAAGCCGCTTCACCCGAGGCTTTCCGCTACACGGCTGCGCAAGCAATTCGTCGTGCATTTGACACAGGGTGCATAATCGATTGCAGGTCCAAGTCCGACGGGGGCGCCGGCTTGTCGCAGAGATATACGCGCAGAGAAGTTGGGCGAATTTTGGGAGTCAATGCGAGCCGCCTGGAATATTGGGAGCGGCTGCGGCTGGTTCGTCCCCGGGCACGCTGGGGCGAGCGATTTTACAGCTTCGGCGATCTAGTTTCGCTGCGCACGATGAAGCGCCTGACGGACCGCCACATTCCCGCGAGGCGCGTCCTGCGCGCGGTCAATTTGGTGGAGGAGCAATTCGGCGCTGCGCCTCTCGCCCTTCACCAACTACAATTCATCGAGCAGGGCCGCGACGTGATGGTGATTCCTCCGGGCGATAGCCGGCCTTTTAATCCGCGTAAGCAGCAATGGGGATTTTCTTTCCAATCGGCGAGTCCACAGCACAAGCTGCGGAGGCTTGCCGGACCAACCGCTGAAGATCTTTTCCGCGCTGCTCTTGAATGCGAGGCTGACCGAGAAACGCTTCCAGAGGCAGTCACCTATTACCGGCAAACGCTGGAAATCTCGCCCGACTGGATCGAAGCCCACATCAACCTCGGGGTGGCTTTATACCAGATTGGGGACGCAGAGGCAGCGCGTGCCGCGTTTCTGAAAGCCGTGCAGCTCGATCCATGGAACGGAATCTGCCGTTACAATTTGGGATGCGTACTCGAAGAACAAGGCGAGATTGACGAAGCCATTCGTCATCTGCGATGCGCGGCGCGCGTCCTGCCGAATCACGCCGACTCGCGATTTAACTTGGCTCTCGCATACGAGAAGCGCGGCCAGCGGCGACTTGCGCGCGAGCAGTGGACGCTCTACCTCCGGCACGCGCCCAATGGTCCGTGGGCGGATCAAGCCCGTGCACATTTGAAGCGCTACGCAACTCGCCGCAAACTCGCCGCGCCAATTCCCTTCCCCCGTAAAGCGTAGCCTCTGAGCAGGAGCCCTGCCAGAAGCCGTGCGGAATAGCTTTTCGCCGCATTCAAATATTCCCACTTTTGTCTGCGATCGAGACAAGTACTCGGGTGACACCGGCCTGCAGGGCTGCTCAGTAGATTCGCGGCGCGCGTTGAGTCCTGCGGCAGTGCCTATCCACACGCATTACGCTATGTTATGATTTTTGCGGGGTGGTGAGCGTAGCTCAGCTGGTAGAGCATCGGTCTGTGGCACCGAGGGTCGTGGGTTCAAATCCCATCGCTCACCCCATCTAACTTATTGAATCCACTCCCCAACCGGGCTCGATTTGGGCGCATTTGGGCGCAAAATCGCGGCCACCTTCTCCGCCGCTATCCGCTGCGACTCTCCGATGATGTGACCGTAGATTCCCAGCGTGATGCGTGGATCGGCGTGGCGAAGTTGCGCCTGTGCGACCGTAGGCGGTGCTCCTGTTTCGAGCAACAAACTGGAATGCGTGTGGCGAAAGGCATGCAGCCCGCAACGCGGAATCTTGAGCGCATCGAGGATGGGCCACAGCTTCCGCTGCACGACATTATTTGCACTGTACGGCTTGCCGCGAGAGTTGCTAAAGAGCCATCTCTCCGGGGTCTCGCGCCAGCTTTTCAAGTGCTCTCGCAATATTTCAACGAGAACACTTGGCATGGGAAGCGGCTTTTGGCTGGCCCTGCTCTTTAAGCTTTGAACTCGGCCTCGCCAAACTGAGCGCCGCACCTGAATGATTCGGCGGTCGAAATCCAAATCATCTATGGTGAGCGCCGATAGTTCGCCGGCCCGCATTGCCGTCATGGCGAGAACCGCAAACATCGTGCGAAACGGTTCCTCCGCCAGATCGATGATCTGCCGCACCTGATCTGGCGTGAAGAACCGGGCCTCCGCCTGCGGCCCCTCATCCGGCAATGCGAGGTCTCCCGCATGCACTACCTCGCTGATGTAACCCCATTTCTTGGCCGTGCGCAGCATCGTGGACAGAGTCCCCAAAACGTTGAGCACCGTCTTACGCGAAGCGGTCTCGGACAATTTGGAGACGAAAATTTGCTGCTGCTCGCGACCAATCTGATCTAACCGCAACCGACCCAATTGGGGCAGGACATGACTGCGAAGATGTGATTGCGCCGCTCGGATGGTGGAAGGCTTGCGCTGCGTCAGCACGATGCGCTCCCACTTCTCCGAGAATTCCGCCAGCGTAGCTGTTCTTCCAGCACGATAGGTTGGCGAATTGATGCGAGCAAGCTCCAACTCCAACCTGCGAATCGCCAGGCATTTTGTTGGAAGCTCACGTTTCGTCCCCAGAATCTCGGAACGTTCAACTCGCTTGATCGTGCCATCAGCTTCAATCACGTCCTCGCGCCATCGCCCGACCCAAACCGGATGGGCTTTGCCGCGTAGGATTACCCTTCCCTTCTGGTAACGACGACGGGCCATGCTTTCTCCTTGCCCGTCGAATCGTTGGCCTTCGCCAGGGATGATAGCACCGGCGGCCAAGTGCGCATCGTGATCTTTCGCGGCTGATTCAGGTGAAGCATGTTGAGATGCTCGCGGAGTGGACCTGCTTCCGCTCGGCGTATCCAAATCGTCCGATCTCTCGATTCCATTCGCCATTCTGAACTCCAAGGGACAAAGGATTGGAGTGGATAAGGGGAGTGGTTAAGGGGAACGGCCAAATGGGAATGGGTGAAAGGAATGGATTCCGCCCTGTTGACTGCAAGGGCCGCCTGTTGCGGCGGCTGCGCCGCCGCAACAGGCAGGATGTGTTCGTCGCCGTTATGGAACAAATGGAATTTCCGTTTGTTCCATTTCTGCTTGGTTCTGGATCGTGGCTGGTGGCCTGCGCCTTGGACTTTGGCGGGTTGCGCCGTCGTGCGAGCATTCCTCAAGAAACTCAAAATCCTCAACATTGAGGTTCTTGAGTTTTGTGAGTTTCGTGGGTTACCACAATCCATTCGGTGGCTTCGTCCACCGCTGCCCAAGGCAAAGTCACGAAAATCACAAACGTCACAATTTGCGTTTCTGATTTCTTTTTTTTTGGATCGCTGAGGTTTGTGTCCGCTGTGCTATGGATACTGCGTTCATCCCGGGCGGCACAAGTCGGGCAGCCGCCCGACTGTGCGTCACTCGCCGATCAGCCTGACGCTCTTATGCCCGGAGTGGCCATCGCTCAGATCGTCGGATTCGATGAGGTCGGCAGCGTCATCGTACTTGTCGGTCCGAGGCCAGATTGTCTCGATGATGGTTGGCACCGGCGGTTGCACACAGTACGGTTTGACTCTACCCAGAAACGGACCCACGCCGAGCTTGTGGATCGCCCGACTTTTCTGTAAGAGCTTTTGATAGGCGAACTTGCGCCGCTGGTCGGGGGTGACGATGAATAGATCGACGATTTTGTCCCGGCAGCTACGCAGAAGCGGCAGGAATTGAGGATGTCTCAGCCGTAGTTGAAGGTTGGTAGGTCGGCGGCTGAGTCATCTTACGCTACTTTCTCCTTCGAAGATTTCTCTGTTGATTTGCTCTCTCGGCCGAGAATGGCCGCCAAGGCCCAGAGA
>JBOGNC010000096.1:0-13999 GCA_050747045.1 Candidatus Acidiferrales bacterium
GTGATCGACCGCGAAAGCTACGAAAATCCCGAAATCGCGGAGATCATCAATCGCCTCTACATTCCGGTGAAGGTGGACCGCGACGAGCGTCCCGATGTGGACGCCCGCTACCAATCCGCGGTCAGCGCCATTTCCGGACAGGGCGGCTGGCCGCTCACCGCCTTCCTCACGCCCGACGGAAAGCCTTTCTTCGGCGGCACCTATTTTCCTCCCGACGACAGCATGGGCCGCCCTGGATTCAAGCGTATCCTGCTGGCGATTTCCGACGCCTTCAAAAATCGTCGCGCCGACATCGACCAATCCTGGCGCGCGCTGGAACAAGCCGTCGCCAAAGCCGAAATTTTTCAAGATTCACGCGGAGTGTTCGATCCCGGAATCATTCACAACATCGTCGAATCTGCTATCTCGCAATTCGACGAACGCCATGGCGGCTTCGGCAACGCGCCGAAATTTCCTCACTCCGGCGCAATCGATTTCCTGCTCGAGCGCTATCAAGCCACGCGAGACGAGCGGCTCCTTCACATCGCCGAACGCACGCTCGAAGGCATGGCCCTCGGCGGCGTCTACGACCAGCTCGGCGGCGGCTTCCATCGCTACTCGGTGGACGAGCGCTGGTGCGTGCCGCACTTCGAGAAGATGAGCTACGACAATTCCGAGCTGCTCAAAAATTATCTGCACGGCTATCAGGTGACCGCCAAGCCCCTCTATCGCGACATAGCCGAAGGCATCATCTCGTGGGTCACCGATGTTCTCTCCGATCAGCAACACGGCGGATTCTACGGAAGTCAGGACGCCGATCAAACTCTCGACGATGACGGCGACTACTTCACCTGGACTCTTACCGAAGTTCGCAACGCGCTTTCGCCCGATGAAGCGCGCGCGATCGAGATTTTCTACGACGTCGCCGAAGACGGCGAAATGCATCACGATCCCGCCCGCAACGTCCTGTGGGTCGCTTCGCACATCGAAGCCCTCGCGCAGAAGCTTGGCTTGGACCCGGCAAGCGCGACCCTGCTGCTAGCCCGCGCTCGCGGCAAGTTGTTGGCGGCGCGCATGGAACGGCGGCCTGTTCCTGCCGTTGATCGCACGCACTATGTTGGTTGGAACGCGATGTTCGTCTCCGCGTATCTTGAAGCCGCGCGAGTTTTGAATCGCGCCGATTGCCGTGAATTCGCGCTGAAAACTCTCGACCGTATCCGGGTGGAAGCATGGGACGAATCGAAGGGCTTCCTGCATCGCATCGGCGGCCCGCGCCTCGAAGGAATTCTCGACGATCAGGTTTTCGCCATTGGCGCGCTTCTCGATGCCTGGGAAACCACGCTCGATCGCCGTTATTTCGAGACCGCCGACCGCGCCATGCGCTTGTGCATTGAGCGATTCGCCGATCCCGATGGCGGCGGATTCTTCGATCGCGCCAAAGATGCCGCGCCGCTGGGCGGACTGGACGTTCGCCGCAAGCCGCTGCAGGATTCACCCACTCCCGGCGCAAATTCCGTGGCCGCGATGATGCTCGATCGCCTCGCCGCGCTTACCGGCGAAAAGCTCTACAGCGAATTCGCTGAAAAAACTCTCGAAGCGTTTATCGGCTCCATGCCACAGTACGGCCTTTACGCTGCGAACTACGCACTCGCCGCCCTTCTGCACTCGCGCCATCCTTTGCAAGTCGTCATCACCGGGAACGCGGGTGATACTGCGGCTTCCGATCTCGAATCGGGCGCGGTCGGAGTCTATCGTTTCGGAAAGATTATCCTGCGCATCACGCCTGAACGCCTTTCACAAGGCGCGCTTCCGGCGGCGCTTCGCGAAACTTTGCCGCATCTCGATGCCACTAAATCGCAAGCGATGGTTTGCGTGGGAAGTACATGCCACCCGCCCATCGCCAACCGGGCGCAGATTATCGCGGTGCTTTCCGGGACGGCCTCCGGCGCAGCCGCGACCTGATCCTGGCGCAACGAACCTGCCTCAGCTACCAAACCGATTGACGCGCGTAAGCACTCAATGCGATAATTTCTCGCTTTGCTCAGCCCTATCGAAGCGGGTGCGGCAGGCCGGACGTCACGCCGGAAATAACCAATAAAGCCAGGAGCACAGTAGCAGCGCGCTTATTCGACGATGACAATCCTCCACCAGCTCGCAATTTTGTTCCTCGATGCTGTGCCCACAGTCATTCTTTTCCTTTTGTTTTATGCATTTATGCGCTGGGCCTTTTTCGTTCCGCTGCAAAAGACCATGGCGGAACGCGCCGCGCGCATCGAGGGCGCCCGCTCCGAAGCGGCTGCAGTGGAAGCGGAGGCCAGGCACGAACTCGACACCTATCACGAGGCGCTGCGCCGCGCCCGCGTCGAAATTTATGGACAGCAGGAAGCAGCGCGTCAGGCAGCATTGGAGAGCCGCGCAAAGCTGCTGAAAGCCATACGCGCGCGCGCCGAAGAAGAAGTTTCCAACGCCAAGATGCGCATCGCGGATGAATTCAATGCGGCGCTTGCGGAGGTGGAAGCGCAAACGCCGGGGCTGGCGAAGGAAATTGTCCGCACGATTCTGAAAAGTCCATCGCCCTCTCGGGTAGGCGCTGCTCAATGATTTATCCATCCCAGATGATTTCGCCGCGCATTCGCGCGCGCATTTCCGGTGTTTCCGTGGTAGCGGTGGCGCTGCTTTTCGCCGCGGCGCCGGCTCTGGCACAGGAAAGCGGCTCCTCGATCACCGATTCAACGAGCGGATGGATCTTCCGCTGGATCAATTTTGGAGTTCTGGTCGCCATCCTGGCGTATGGCTTCGCGAAGCTGGGCCCGAAATTCCTCGAAAATTCGGAGCAAATCTCCCGAAAAATCGCCGAGGGCGCCCGTGCGCGCGAAGCCGCCGAGCAGCAGCGCCGCGAAGTGCGCACCAAAATGGCCGGCATTGACGCCGAAGTGGTGACGATGCGCGAGGAAGCCCAGCGCGGAGCCGAGGCTGAAGGCGAACGCATTCGCGCGCTGGCGAAATCCGAGGCGGAAATGATTGATCGGGCCGCCAAAGCTGAAATTGCGGCAGCCGAACGCGCGTCGCGCCTGGAACTGCGCGCCGCCGCCGCGCGGTTAGCCGTCGCGCGTGCTGAAGCCATGCTTCGCGAGCAGCTCACCGCCAGCGACGAATCCGCTCTCTTTCGCACGTTCGTGGCGGAACTTGAAAGGAGCCCGAATTGAGCGAAGCGGTTGCATCCCGCTACGCGGCGGCTCTGGCGGACGCGGCACTGGACCAGGGCAACGCGCAGCGAGTGCGAGCCGATCTGGGCGCGTTCGTGGGAGCATACGACGAGTCGCCGGAATTGCGCACCGTGCTGGAAACGCCGTCTATTGCGCCGGAATTGAAGCACAAAGTAATCAGCGCGCTTGCACAGCGCATGGATCTGGCGCCGGCGGTGCGAAATTTCATGTTCCTGCTGGTGGATCACAACCGCATCGAAATGCTTCGGGAAATCCAGCGCGCTTTTCACGAGGCGCTGAATTCGCGGCTAGGCATCGCCGATGCGGAAGTGACGTCGGCGCGAGAACTGAACGATGAGGAGCGCCGGGAATTGACCGCGGCTCTGGAGCGGCGCACCGGCAAAAAGATCGAGGCACGTTTCCGTCACGATGCGTCGCTGCTCGGCGGCGCCGTGGTTTGCGTCGGATCCGTGGTGTACGACGGCTCGGTGCGTGAGCAACTGGCCCGGTTGCGCGAGCAGCTCGAAACGGAATAGGAGCGGGAATGGCCCCAATTAGAGCGGATGAAATCACCAGCATTCTGCGCGAGCAGATTGAAAATTATCAGCAGACGGTAGCCGTTGAAGAGGTCGGCTCGGTTATTTCCGTAGGCGACGGCATCGCGCGCATTCACGGCCTGGATCGCTGCATGGCCGGCGAAATGCTGGAATTTCCGCATGGCGTGTTCGGCATCGCGCTAAACCTGGAAGAAGATCAGGTTGGCACGGTGCTGCTGGGCGACTACACCGAAATTCGCGAAGGCGATACGGTGAAGCGCACGAAGAAGATTATGTCCGTGCCGGTGGGCGACGCGTTGATTGGCCGCATCGTCAATCCGCTGGGGCAGCCCATCGACGATAAGGGACCCATCGTCACCGAGCAACGCAATCCTCTGGAACGGATAGCGCCCGGCGTTGTTGATCGCCAGCCGGTGCGCGAACCGATGCAGACCGGGATTAAAGCCATCGATTCGATGATTCCGATTGGCCGGGGACAGCGCGAGCTGATCATCGGCGACCGCCAGACCGGCAAGACGGCGATTATTTTGGACACTATTCTGAATCAGCGCGGTGGCGACTTGATTTGCATCTACTGCGCGATCGGGCAAAAGCGATCCACGGTAGCGCAAGTGGTGAAGACGCTGACCGATTACGGCGCGATGGACTACAGCATCGTGGTTTCGGCGTCCGCTTCGGAACCGGCCACTATGCAATACATCGCACCTTTCGCGGCCGTCGCTATCGGCGAATATTTCCGCGACACCAAGCGCCACGCCATCTGCTTCTACGACGATCTTTCGAAGCACGCGCAGTCCTATCGCGAAATTTCCCTGTTGTTGCGGCGCCCTCCGGGCCGCGAAGCATATCCGGGAGACGTCTTCTTCCTGCACTCGCGATTGCTGGAACGCGCCGCAAAATTAAACGACCAGCTGGGTGCGGGCTCGCTGACGGCGCTGCCGGTAATTGAAACGCAGGCGGGCGACGTTTCCGCGTACATTCCGACCAACGTGATTTCAATTACAGACGGGCAGATTTACCTGGAGGCCGACCTTTTCAACGCCGGCGTCCGGCCCGCCATCAACGCGGGCATTTCGGTGAGCCGCGTGGGCGGCAACGCGCAGACGAAAGCGATGAAGAAAGTGGCCGGCACTTTGCGCCTGGACATGGCGCAGTACCGCGAGCTGGCGGCATTCGCGCAGTTCGGTTCCGAACAGCTCGATAAAGCCACGCAAGCGCAGTTGGCGCGAGGGCAGCGGCTGGTGGAAATCCTGAAACAGGATCAGTTCCAGCCTGTGCCGGTGGAAAAGCAGGTGCTGATCATCTTCGCAGGCGGCCGGGGCTATCTGGACGATTTGGAGGTTTCCGAAATCGGGCGCTTTGAACGCGAGCTTTATCCCTTCGTGGAAACGAATTTTCCGAATATTTTCAAGACGCTGCGCGACAAGAAAGCGATCGATGATGCGCTGCGGGCCGAAATGATCAAGGCCATCGATGCATTCAAGGAGCGATTCAAGGCCAGCCTCGCTGCCGCCGCGGATTGATAGGAATCACCGATGGCCACCCTGCTCGATTATCGCCGCCGCATCCGCTCCGTGAGGAGCACGCAGCAGATTACCCGCGCGATGAAATTCGTCGCCGCAGCGAAGTTGCGCCGCGCGCAGGAAGGCGTGTTTGCAGCGCGGCCGTACGCGCATGAGATCGTGCGCGTGCTGCGCTCCGCGGCGGCGCGCATGGAAACTGCGGTCCATCCGCTGTTGGAGCGGCGCCCAGAGGAAAAGATTCTGATCGTGGTGCTGACAGGCGACCGCAGCCTGGCGGGCGCATTCAATACCAACGTATTGCGCCGCGCGATCGCATTTGCGCGCGAGAAGTCGTCGATGCAAATTACAGGCTTGGCCATTGGCAAGAAGGGCCGCGACAGCTTGCGCAAGCGCGGTTGGAAGCTCGCATCGGAATATCTGGGCATCTCGAGCAAAGTGGAGTACTCCAAAGCCAAGGAAATCTCCGCGAAGATTGCCGATCTGTACGCCAACCGCGACGTCGATGCGGTTTATGCGGTGTACAACGAATTTAAAAACGTACTGGTGCAGCGGCTTCGCGTGGAAAAGCTGCTCCCGATCGATCCCGGCGTGCTGGGATCGCAGGCGGAAGAAATCGTAGCGGAAGCGCCCGTACCGGGTGAGTCGCTTCCTCGGGATTTGGCGCCCTCGGGCCAGGGCACGCTGGTTGATTACATCTACGAGGAGCCGGTGAACGAGATTTTCGAGCACCTGGTGCCGCGCTATTTGGAAGCCGAAGTCTTTCGCATTTTACTGGAGTCTGCCGCGGCCGAACACGCGGCGCGCATGACGGCCATGGATTCCGCTACGCGCAATGCATCCGAATTGATCGACCGCCTGACGCTGGAAATGAACAAGATTCGCCAGGCGAGCATTACCAAGGAATTGATTGAGATTGTGAGCGGCGCCGCGTCGGCAATGTCGTAGCGGGGTAGATCTGCCGCGACTAACGGTCTTAGGGGGACAAGAAATGGCAGCGGATGATAAAAAAATCGGGCACGTGATCGAGGTGATCGGCCCGGTGGTGGACGTGCAGTTCGAAGAGGGGCACCTGCCGCTGATTCACAACGCCGTGCACATCACCAGCGAAGGATTCGACGTGGCCGAGCCGATCGACCTGATTGCGGAAGTGGCGCAACACCTGGGCGAGGGACGAGTTCGGGCCGTGGCCATGAAGCCTACCGAAGGCATGGTTCGCGGGATGAAGGCAGAAGATCTGGGCGAGCCGATTTCCGTTCCGGTGGGCCGCCCGACGCTGGGCCGCGTGATGAACGTGCTGGGCGAACCCGTGGACAAGCTTGGCCCGATTCTAACCGACAAGCGCTATCCGATTCACCGCCCGGCGCCATCGCTCGAAGACCAGTCCACTACGCTGGAAATGTTCGAGACGGGAATCAAGGTGGTCGATCTGCTGGAGCCCTATTTGAAGGGCGGCAAGATTGGACTATTCGGCGGCGCTGGCGTGGGCAAGACCGTGCTGATTCAAGAGCTGATCAACAACGTGGCGATGAAGCACGGCGGCGTTTCCGTGTTCGCAGGAGTGGGAGAGCGCACGCGCGAAGGGAACGACCTGTGGCTGGAATTCCAGGAATCCGGAGTAATCGAGCCCGGCAATTTCGAAAAATCGCGCTGCGCGCTGATTTACGGACAGATGACCGAACCGCCCGGCGCGCGACTGCGCGTAGGTTTGACGGGGCTGACCGTCGCCGAATATTTCCGCGACGAAGAGCACCTGGACGTGCTGCTGTTTATCGACAACATTTTCCGCTTCGTACAAGCTGGCTCGGAAGTATCGGCGCTGCTGGGCCGTATGCCTTCGGCCGTCGGTTACCAGCCAAATCTCAACACGGAAATCGGTGAATTGCAGGAGCGCATCACGTCCACCAAGCACGGATCGATCACGTCGGTGCAGGCGATTTACGTGCCGGCCGACGACTACACCGATCCGGCGCCGGCGGCTACCTTCACGCATCTGGACGCCACCACCAACCTGAGCCGGCAAATATCCGAGCTGGGCATCTATCCCGCCGTCGATCCGCTGGCCAGCTTCTCGCGCATTCTCGATCCGCGCATTCTGGGCCAGGAGCACTACACGGTGGCCCGCGCGGTAAAGTCCGTGCTGCAACGCTACAAGGAATTGCAGGACATCATCGCCATCCTCGGCATCGAGGAGCTTTCGGACGAGGACAAGCAGACCGTGGCGCGCGCGCGCAGAATTCAGAAGTTCCTCTCGCAGCCGTTCTTCGTGGCCGCGCAGTTCACCGGCATCGAAGGCAAATACGTAAAGATCGAGGACACCATTCGCGGATTCAAGGAAATCGTCGAAGGCAAGCACGACGAGTTGCCGGAGCAGGCGTTCTATATGGTGGGCACGATCGAAGAGGCGCGAGAAAAAGCGGAGAAGATGGCGGCGGTGGCGTAATCCGCGGCACACGGGTTCACCGGAACTGACGAATGGCGACTGACGCAATCGAACTTCAAATCGTGACACCCGAGCGGCACGTGCTGCAGGAAAACGTGGAGAGCGTGGAAGTGCCGGGCAAAGAAGGCTACCTGGGCATTCTGCCAGGACACGCGCCGTTGATCACCGAGCTGGGGATCGGAATACTGTCGTATCACAAGGATTCCGCTACGCGCTTCCTTACCGTGATTAATGGATACGCGGAAGTTCTGCCACATCGCGTGATTGTGCTCGCGGACGTGGCTGAACGCGCCGAGGAAATCGACGTGGAGCGCACGCGCCGCGCGCGCGAACGGGCGCAGACAGAACTGGCCAAGGCCAGCCCGGGGAACGAAGAGTGGCAGCGCGCGGAACTGGCGTTGCAACGAGCAACGGTGCGGCTGCAGACGGCGGCTAAGACGGGTGCGGCTGGAGCAGGCGAGGCAGGACACGGCTCTTAGCACGAAGGACACTCAGGTTTTCGATTTGAGTCCCGCAAGGTCGCGAGGGCATCGAAAATAGTGGGTAGGCGGTAAGCAGAGAAATCGTACGAATGACTCAGATCACGCTATATTGCACGCGCTGGTGCGCTGATTGCCGCCGCGCAAAAAGATTTCTCGAGGAGCGCGGCGTCGCGTACAGCGAAATCAATATTGACGAGTTTCCCGAGGCTGAAGACGTCGTAATGCGAGCCAATAATGGCCGCCGCAAAGTTCCCACCATTCTTTTCAATGGCCGCTACTTCGCATGCAGTCCGTTCGATCCTTACCGGCTCGCCGAAGAACTCAATATTCCCGTCAACAATCGAGCCTGAAAACCGAGCGATCTAGCGCAGGCGCTATGTTAGGCCCGAACCGCGGGTCATCACGCCGGCAACGCGCAGGTCGGGCGTGAGCGCGACCAGGTCGGCATCGGCGCCGATGGCGATGATGCCTTTCTTGCCGGCCAGGCCAACCCGGCGCGCGGGCAAGATCGTGGCCATGCGCACGGCATCCCGCAGCGAAACGCCCAGGGCGACGACGTTACGCAGAGCGCGATCCAGCGTGAGCGTGCTGCCTGCTAGTTTCCCTTCTGAATTACGGCAGACGCCATTTTTAACGGTGACTTCGAAACTGCCCAAGCGGTAATTTCCGTCGGGCATGCCGGTGGCGGCGATACCGTCGCTGACCAGCAAAACGGTATCGACACCTTTGCAGCCAATGAGAACCTGAATCGCAGGCCCGGCCACGTGGACGCCATCAGCAATGATTTCTGCTGTCATTTCGGGATCGGTCAAAATCGCGCCTATGACTCCGGGATCGCGGTGCTCGAAGGGCCGCATGGCGTTGTAGACGTGGACGGCATGTCGCGCGCCCGCGTGGATGGCCGCTCGCGCCTGTTCGTAATTCGCATCGGTGTGGCCCAGCGCCGCAACGAGTTTTGCAGCCACCACGGCCTCGATCAGTTCGATGGCACCCGGCAGTTCCGGCGCGAGAGTGACGATTTTCACCAAGCCATCCGCGGCGCCGAGAAGCTTGTTCAGGGTTTCGACCGAAGGCTTGGCGAGCGAGTCTGGAGGATGCACGCCGCGTTTTGCCTTGCTGATGAATGGGCCTTCGAGATGGACGCCAAGAATTTCGGCGGCTGGACGCGCGTCGCCGCTCGGACCTTCGTGCTTGCGGATGTACTTCGCGATCCCTTCGAGGCTGCGGCACGTATCTTCAATCGGCGCGGTGACGGTGGTAGCCACGATCGACGTGGTGCCGTGGCGCGCCACGGTAGACGTAACGCGGTCGAGAGCGCGTGGGCTAGCTTCCATCACGTCGTGGCCGCCCGCGCCATGGATGTGCACGTCGATAAAACCAGGCACGAGGGTCATGCCGCTTGCGACGTAATCAGCCGCGCCCGCGGGCACGCGCACTTCGTCGCGATGGCCAAGCGCGGTGATGCGGCCGTCCTCCACCACGACGATGGCGTCGGTGAGCTCTTCCTCGGGCGTAAGGATGCGGCTGGCGTGAACGACCGTCGCGGACATGTCTTTCCGATGCTACCCGAATTCCGGAGCAAAGTTGCATGCGAGCTTTGCATCCGTTTTCGAGTCCGTTACAATCGGATTACGCGAAATTTAGGGAGGAATTGGGAATGGCACACGAAAAGCGGTATGTGGCTCAGAAGCGCCAGCGCCGACGGCGCAAGGCGGCTAAGGCGAAAATGAAACTTTACGAACAGGGAAAAGTTCCGCACGACAAGCTTCCAGCGCTGGCCAAAAGATTCCTAAGCCGCAAGATGCGCGCAATCAAGCGCGCCGAGTAAGCAAAAAAACGGGCGCCCGGTTGGTACCGAGCGCCCGTTTTGCCGTGGCTGCCGAACCCCGCCAGAGGCGTCGGCAACTCGCGTGTTAGTTCCCGGATGCCTGCGCGCGCGTCGAATACGTCTTCGGCACGCTCAGATAGCCCGAGATTTTGTTCTTCCCCACCTGGTTGACCGTAAACTCCAGCGGCGAGTGGCTGCTATCGGCGAAGAAATAAATCGGTTCGTCCACCGAGCGGTTTCGCTTGTCAAAGCGCCGGTCGTTCACGTAGAGAGACACGGTATAGAGATTTTTCTTCGGATTCACGTTGCGCAATTCAACCATGATGTCGCCCACCTTCTCGCGACTGCCTTTTTTGTTGATCGTGAATTCGTAGTAATCGCGCTCTCCTAGACGGCGGAGCTCCTCGATCTGACCGTGGTTCGTAGCGATCAGGGTGCCGAATTGGCCGCGCGTCATGTTCAAACTGTTCTTCGTGGTTTCGAGATCCGTCTGCACGCCGGTAACATCGGTGCCGAGCTTGTTGACGTCGTCCACGTTCGCCTTGGTGGCAAGCGCGCCATTCACGTCGTTCTGCAGGGCAACCAGCTGTTTTGCGTCGTCTTCGCGGATCCTCTTGGTCTGGAAGCGCGCTCGCGTGAGCTCGCCTTCCGTGAGCTTCATTTTATTGGTCACGACGCTCAGTTCGCCTTGCAACTGCGCGTTCGTGTCTTCGGCCTTGCCTAGCCTTTGGCTGAGAACATCCTCATTCTGCTTTAGCTGTTGCGTTTGCGAGGCCAGCGACTGCGAAAGAGAATTGGAACGGTTCGCGGCGGTCCACCCAGCGCCCAGGGCCACCAACGAGACCACGGCCAGCACGACGACGGCTATGCCAATCCATCGAGGTGTGGACGTTTCGTGCGTCATTTCGTTCTGATTTTCGTCGAACATACTCATCGCCTCCGTGGGAAACCCCTTGCTGGATGAGGTAAATGCACGCCCCGCGCCAAATCGGTCCGAAGGCTCCATTGTCTGCAATACTTTCGATATACGATATTTATGGGTGAACCGCGGTAAAGCGGCGCGTGGCAGTGGTAAGTCAGTGGGTGCAAAATTTACGCGGGGCTAAGCATTCTGCACGCTCGGAGGTACTAGAACCAGCGAAAAAGCTAGTTCTCGGCACCACTTCGCGAAAAACCGGCCGAAGAGACTAGCGAGTGAACGTCATGCTGCGCAGGCGAGCGATACGTTCCGTGAGTGGAGGATGCGTACTAAACAGTTTGGAAAACATTTCGCGGCCGCTCAGCGGCTGCACGATGCACAGCGCAGATGTGGAAGGCGAAATATTCATCGGAATCCGCTGGTTGTAAGTGCCAAGTTTTTCTAATGCGCTGATTAGCCCGTTTGGATAGCCGACCATCTTGGCGCCGGAGGCGTCCGCCTGATATTCGCGCTGGCGGGAGATGCCGAGCTGCAGGAGCATGGCGGCGATTGGCGCCACGATCAGCATAATAATAGCGGCCCAGCCGCCACTGTCGTTATCCCCGTCGCCTCCGCCAAAACCGCCGAACATCATGCCCCAGCGCCCCGCATAAGCAAGCCAAGTAATCGCGCCGGCGACGGTCGCGGCAATAGACGAAGTGAGGATGTCGTAGTTGCGCACGTGCGAAAGCTCATGGGCAATCACGCCTTCGAGCTCATCGTCGTTCATCAGTTGCATCAGCCCTTGCGTGACGGCCACAGATGCGTGGTGCGGGTTCCGCCCAGTAGCGAAGGCGTTCGGCGCGTCTTGCGGAATCAGGTAGAGCTTGGGAACGGGCAGGTGGCCCTTCGCCGCGAGCCGCTCCATCACTTCGTAGAGGCGCGGCGACTCCTCACGGCTAATTGGAACGGCGCCAGCCGACTTCAGAGCGATCTTATCCGAGAAAAAGTAGGCAACGCCGTTCATCAGAATGGCGAAAGCCAGGGCGATGGCCATACCTCCGCGTCCTCCGAATGCCTGTCCGATGAAGAGCAGCAGCAGCGTCAGCGTCGTCAGCAGAAATGCGGTCTTTAAGGTTCTCATTAGAGATACTCTCCGGCGCCGATCAGGCGGCGCCCGCCTGCAGCGTCTTCCGCACGAATTTCATCTCGCTTGATTTCGGATCGGCGTCCACCTGGATTTCATCTCCCGGTTTCACATCGCCGTCGAGAATCCGCATGGCCAGCGGGTCTTGAATCAGACGCTGGATGGCCCGCTTCATGGGACGAGCGCCGAACGCCGGATCGTAGCCTTCCCGGAATAGCAGCGCCTTGGCAGCGGACGTAAGCTTCAGCGCGATTTTCTTTTCCTCGAGGCGCTTCATGAAAGCGGCCATCTGCAGATCGACGATGAGCTCGATCTGCTCCTTCCCGAGCGGGCTGAACATAACGATATCATCAATACGATTCAAAAACTCCGGCCGGAACAGAGCGCGCAGCGCGGTCATTGCTTCTTCGCGAGCTTTCTTCGGATCGGTGGCAGCCAGCTCGAAAATTGATTGCGAGCCGACGTTGGACGTCATGATGATCACCGCGTTGCGGAAATCGACCGTGCGGCCCTTTCCATCAGTCAGGCGGCCGTCTTCCAGAATCTGCAGCAGCACGTTGAACACATCTGGGTGCGCCTTTTCGATTTCATCAAGCAGCACCACCGAATACGGACGGCGGCGCACCTGTTCGGTCAACTGCCCGCCCTCTTCGTATCCAACGTATCCGGGAGGCGCTCCGATCATCCGTGCGACGGAATGTTTTTCCATGTACTCCGACATGTCTAGCCGGATGATGGCGCGTTCGTCGTCGAATAGAAATTCGGCCAGTGCCCGCGCGAGTTCCGTCTTTCCCACGCCCGTCGGTCCCATAAACAGGAACGAACCAATAGGCCGTTTCGGATCGGAGAGTCCGGAGCGGCTACGGCGAATTGCATTCGCCACGGCGGCGAGCGCGGTATCTTGCCCAACCACGCGCTGGCGCAGTCGCTCCTCCATGTGAACCAGCTTTTCGATTTCACCTTCCAGCAGACGGCCGACGGGAATTCCAGTCCATTTGCTGACGATTTTGGCGATCTCTTCCTCGCCGACTTCTTCCTTCAGCATCGGATGATCTTTTTGCAGATCCGCAAGTTTGTCCTGTGCTTGCTGTAGCGCCTTTTCCGCGGCGCCCAGCTTGCCGTAGCGAATTTCCGCCACGCGCGCAAGATCGCCAGAGCGCTCGTAGCGTTGCTCCTCGGCTTTTAGCTGCTCGATCTCTTCCTTTTGCTTGCGGATTCTGCCAATGGCGTCCTTTTCCGTCTGCCAATGGGCCTTGAGGCTGTTGGAGTGTTCGCGCAGCGTGCTCAGTTCTTTTTCGATCTGGGAGAGGCGCTCGCGCGAATGGGCGTCTGATTCCTTGCGCAACGCCTGGCGCTCGATTTCAAGCTGCATAATGCGCCGCTCGATTTCGTCGATTTCCGTGGGCAGTGAATCGATCTCCATGCGCAACCCGGCGGCGGCTTCATCGACCAAGTCGATGGCCTTGTCCGGCAAGAAGCGGTCGGTAATGTAGCGCTGCGAAAGCAGGGCGGCGGCAACGATGGCCGCGTCCTTAATGCGCACACCGTGATGAACTTCGTAGCGTTCTTTCAACCCGCGAAGAATGGCGATCGTGTCTTCCACAGAAGGCTCGCCAATCGTCACCGGTTGGAAGCGCCGCTCGAGCGCCGGATCCTTCTCGATGTATTTTCGGTATTCGTTGAGCGTGGTGGCGCCGATTGCGCGCAGTTCGCCGCGAGCGAGCGCGGGCTTGAGCATGTTCGAGGCGTCCATAGAGCCTTCCGCGGCTCCGGCGCCGACGAGCGTGTGCAGTTCGTCGATGAACAGAATAATCTGGCCCTCGGACACGCTTACTTCTTTCAATACCGCTTTCAGGCGGTCCTCAAATTCGCCGCGGTACTTCGCGCCTGCAACCAAAGCTGCAAGATCGAGCGCCACGATGCGCTTCGGCTTCAGAAC
>JBOGNC010000097.1:0-13951 GCA_050747045.1 Candidatus Acidiferrales bacterium
TGCTCCTCGCGAATTTCCGCAGGGAGCGGCGAAATTCTGGTTCAAATACTTCTTCGTTCTGTGCGTACCGGCACTCGACCTCAATTTGGATGAATGGTATTCTCTGGCCCGGGTCTCCTTAGAGGTATGCTTGGGTGCGCGAAGTGAAATCTAGCCATACCGGCACGGAACGCCGGCGCAGTGAACGAACCTCGCAATCCCTGCCCGTGACCATCCGCGGCATCGATCTTCTCGGGCAGCCTTTCGAAGAGCGTAGCTCCACGCTCAATTTGAATCTCCACGGTTGCCGCTACGCTTCCAAATATCATTTGCCTAAAAACACCTGGGTAACGCTCGAGGTCCTCCACGGCGACGAACACGAAAATGTGCGTGCTCGCGTCGCTTGGATTCAACGCCCGCATTCGATTCGCGAACTGTTTCAGATTGCCGTTGAACTGGAGAGCCCCGGAAATATCTGGGCGCTCCAGGAGCAACCTGCCGACTGGATCTCGGGACGCGATTCGACGCACGCCGCCCAGCATCAGACGAGTACAGCCGCATTCACCCCCGCATGTGCGGAAGGAAAAACAGAAGACATGACTCAAGGGACCTCTGGAGTTGGTTTTGCATCCGAATCCGCGCCGGGTCGCGAACACGAGCCCGCTGCCGATAGCCCGCTTTTGCGCGAATGGCGCGCGGAAATGGAGCGGGAGGCTGCCGCCACCGTGGAAAAAGCGGCGGCCAACGCCATCGAGCAAATGCGCGCAAAGCTGGAAGAGTTTGAACGTGAACGCGCCGGCGCCACGCATGCGAGCGAGTTGGCTGCCGAGCAGGAGAGCGCGCTCGAAACCTTGCGCTCGGAACTTGACCGCGACTCGCGCGGCATCCGCGAATTACTGCACGATCTCGATCGCAGAGCCGAGGGGGTGCGCGCCGAAAACCAGGCCGCGCTCGATTCCATCAGCCGCCTGGCGCAAGCGCGTTTGCAGGCCGAAGCCGCGCAATTGAAAGTGGCTGCCGAACCCGCCGCTCCGAGCGCGGATCTGGAAAATGCCGCCGCTGACTTGCACGAGCGGCTGCAATCAGAATTGGCCGTCGCGCAGTCGCAGTGGACCGAGCTTCTCCAATCCTCGATCGATGGCAGCGTCGATCGCCTTGTGAAGGAACTCTCCGGACGGTCCCACGAGATTCTGCGGGAAACCGAGCAGAAATTGTCCGAGCGCTTGGCCGATCTGCGGCAGCCGCTCGCGCACATTTCCTCCACAGCCCAGGAGACTCTGGCGGGCGTCAAAACCGCTCTGGATCAGGAAGTCGTCCGCGCTCACGCCTCGCTGGCGGATATCGAACATTCCGCCACGCGCATGAAGGAATATTCGGCGCAGCTTGAGTCGGCCAGCCACCACGCTCTGAATGAGCTGCACGGGCGTCTTGAAAATATCCTGGAATCGCAAACCCAGGAAATGAATCGACGGGTGGAAAACCTGGTAGCCGCCGCGCCGCAGCGAGTTGGCGCATCGCTCGATTCTCTGGGGCAGCAGCTGGCGGAGCGCACCATCGCCGATATCGACTCGAAAATCGAGCCGCGCCTAGAGCGCGTTTCCGGCTCGTTGCGCGAACTTTCCGCGCGCGAAGCGCAGACCGAAGAAGGACTGCGGATGCATCGCGAACGATTGCGCCAAATCGCGGAGAGTAACCAGCGCGAGGCGTCCTCGCAGATGGCCGCGACGCTGGCGAATCTTCGCGGTGAATTCGAAGGCGCGCGGAAAGAGGCGCTGTCGAAGTGGAATGAAGAACTGGACGCCGCCGGAGTGCGTGCGGCGCACGCCGCTGCGGAATCGATTGGCCGCTCTTCCGAATGGTTCCAGCAGGAGGCGCGCGCGCGCCTGCAAGTTCTTGTGGAGCAGGCGGCCGCGACCGCCGCCACTGGCCTTGACGAGAAATCCGCCGAGGCGACGAAGAAATTCGAGGGCCAGCTCGAAGATCGCTCGAAGGCACGCATCGCCGAACTCCAGCGGCAGTTTGATGGCCTCGCCGGGGAGATCACCGGCCGCACGCGCGGCCAATTGGACGCTGCCGCGGAAGCCGCCGCGGCTTCCTTCGGGCAGGTGATCCGCGAAGTCTCCGAACGCGAAACACAGCAGTTTACCGACGCGAGCCGCGGCGCGCTGGCGGATCGTTCCCGCGAACTCGAAAGTCTCACGGGCGACCATCTGCAGAAATTCTACACAGAATCGAGCGCTTCGATGGAGCAGTTGCACGCGCGCATGGCATCTGAATTGGACACAAGCGTGGCGCGCGGCCGCGACGCGCTGGCAGTGGAATTCGCGAAAGCCGCGGATAATTTCCGCGCGGAACGCGAATCCCGCGAGGCCGAATGGTCCAAAGCCGCAGGTCAGATTGGCGACGAAGCGGCTGGGAAATTTCAGGAGCGGCTGCAAGCCGCTGCTGATTCGTGGGCCGGTTCTTCCGTTCGGCGGCTCAACGAGCGCGGGCAGGGCGCGGTGGACGCGCTGCTGCGTTCCGCGGACCAGGCCCTGCGCGATTCCTTCGCTCGCGTTTTTGAAAATCTTTCGGAAACGCTGCGCGAGCACCCTCTGTCGGACGCGGGCGGCCAAGCTAATGCCGCCGGTTTTGCAGCGCCGGAAAGCGGCGACGCTCCGATGCCGCCGCCGGCCGAAGGCGCTTCGACGAGCGCCAACGCCTGACGCGCGCTTCTACTTCTCTCCCACAGTTTCGCGAACTGCATTGGCCACGAACGCGACCTGCTCGTTCGTGAGCCGCGGATGAATCGGAAGGCTGAGCGCGCGATCGCAGGCGCGTTCGGTATGCGGGAAAGTGCCGGGCGGCAATCCCAGCGACGAGTATGCCGGCTGCAAATGCACGGGCCGGGGATAGTGCACCACGGTCTCGATTTCGCGCTCGGCGAGTTTGGCGGCTAGCGCGCTGCGATTGCCGGCGTAGATTACGAACTGGTGGTAAACGCATTCGTCGCGCGGATCGTCCATTGGGAGATCGACGCGCGAGTTGGACAGCAGTTGCCGGTACATGCGCGCGATTTCCTGCCGCCGCGCCGTCCACGCATATAGACGCCGCAACTTGATGCGGAGCACCGCCCCTTGAAACCCCTGCATGCGGTAGTTGTAGCCGACGAATTCGTGTTCGTAGCGCGCGGTTTGCCCGTGGTTGCGCGCGGCGCGTGCGAACTTGGCGATGCGGTCGTCGTTGGTGGTCAGCGCGCCGCCTTCGCCAAACGCGCCCAAATTTTTCGTGGGATAAAAGCTGAAAACGCCCGCGTCACCGATGCCACCGACGCGCCGTCCATGATAGCGCGCGCCGTGTGCCTGGGCCGCGTCCTCGAGAATTCGCAGATTGTGCTTCGCCGCGATTTCGCGAATCGGGTCCATGTCGGCAGGGCGGCCGTAGAGATGGACCGGAAGGATGGCGCGGGTGCGCGGCGTGATGGCGCGTTCGATCAGTTTGGGATCCAGATTCGCGGTGGCCGGATCGATATCGACGAACACCGGGACGGCGCCGCAATAGGTGATCGCTTCGGCAGTGGCAAGAAAAGTGTTGGAAGTGGTGATGACTTCGTCGTCGGCTTGCACGCCGAGGCCGAGCAAGCCCACGTGCAGCGCTGCCGTGCCATTGCTCATGGCCACGCAATACTTCGTAGCGCAATAGTCGGCGAACTCGCGCTCGAAGGCCTCGACTTCCTCGCCCAGGATGTAAGCGGCTTTCTGACCGACGCGATCGAGCGCCGGCAGGACTTCATCGCGCAGTTCGGCGTACTCCGACGGTAGATCGAGAAGCGAAACTTTCAATTCGGGGCCTTTGAGTGCGGGGAAAACTCTACTGTACGGAGCGGTTTGGGACAAGTACCGTCTCCGGCAACGACGATTCTGGGGCACACGAAACCGTATTTTCGGTTGCACCGGGACGTTCCGCCCTTGCATGTGCGCGATCCTTTGTTCTCTGCGAGTTGCGCGTGCGAAAGGCTGATTGAGTGTTCCGCCCTTTGACGCCGCAGCGTGCTTTTGCGCACCGGGGGGGCTCAACTTTTTGGCGCTGAGTGGTGGCTCGGGTTCCGGCGACGTCCGAAAAGCGGCGGCCGGGTCCGGTTTCGAGTTCACCGGACTCCAGAAACCGGAAATCGCGGTTCGTCGTGTGAGCCGGAAGTTCGCGATTAGAAAAATGCAAGCTGCTGATTTTGACAGGTTTAAGTGCTGCCGTACTCGACACGGGTTGGCGATTAGGTTTCGAGTCATGTTCGCCCGTGGCGCGGAACACGAACGGCGAATGGCAGTCGAGCATTGCTACTGATTGAGGCGCCGCTTGCATCGAACCGTTCCTCCTGGCTGGCCCGGAGAGGCACGGGCCATGTCCGCCGCCACTGGTGCTTCCAAATCTTCTTGCCCGCCCTCGGCAGCTCCGGAGCAGGCACGAAAAACAATTTACGGTAGCACGAGTGCGATTGAGGGCTCGGCGAAATTTAGAATTTCTTATGATACCGAGCAGGGGCTGGGACGCTGGAGAGGAACCGGCGACCGTGCTCAATTCTCAGTGCCTAGCTTCATTCGTGGCGGAGGGCGATCATGGGATCGACGCGGGCGGCGCGACGGGCGGGGATGTAGCAAGCCAATAGCGCGACGCATAGCAGCACCGCAACTGCGCCGAGAAAAGTGAGGGGATCGCCCGGTTTTACTCCGTACAGCAAGCTCGAAACATACCGGGCCGCCATGAGCGCGGCGGCGATTCCGAGCGCCCCGCCGATCATAGTGAGCCTGGCCCCTTCGCCGATGACGCCGCGAAGAATATCGCTGGGTTGTGCGCCAAGCGCCATCCGGATTCCGATTTCGGGGGTGCGCCGCGCCACGACGTACGCGAGTACGCCGTAAAGTCCCAGCGCGGCCAGCAGAGCGGCGAGGAGCGCCAGCGAGACCGAAAGCGCCGCGACTAATCGGCCGTTGAACATGGAATCGCTGAGTTGCTGTTTGACGGTACGCATATCGTTGGCCGGCAAACTAGGATCCAGACGCGCAATCACGGAATACAAGCTTGCGGCCATCCGCGCTGGATCGCGTTCCGCGCGCACGTAAAAAGTCAGCGGGGCCAGCCCCGAATTCGCGTCCTGCGAATAAGGCGAATACATAAAGGGCACCGCGTCGCTGCGCGCGTTGTCCCATTTGCTGTTGGCCACCACACCGACGATTTCGATATCGGGCCTCACATTGGGTCCGACACCGTGCCCGATATGCAGGCCAATCGGACTGCGCCCCGCGAAATATCGCTGCGCTAATTTGGCGTTAATGATGCAGACCTTCGGAGCCTTGGCGTTATCCGCATCGGTAAATTCGCGCCCGGCGAGAAGCGGGATTTCCATGGTCGCGAAGTATTCTGGCGAAATATAGTCGTACTGGACATTCGGATTCTCGCCAGTGTGAATCGAGTAGCCTTCAGGTGTAATGTTGCTCGACCAGTCGTCGTTAGAAAAAATCGGCATGGAGGACAGGGTTACAGTCCGCACTCCAGGGAGTACAGCGATTTCGTGGCGAGCGCGACCGGCAAACTGTTGCGTTTGCGCGAGAGAGTAGCCATTCAAATCTGGCGAAACAGAAAATTGCACGAGGTCGCTGGGGTTTAGGCCTAGATTGGCGCGCTCAAGATTTATCAGGGTGCGCGCGAAAAGCCCGGCTCCGACTAGCAGCACCGCCGTGAACGCCACCTGCGCCACGATCAAAATCCGGCGCAAGCCGATGCTCGAACGCCCCTCGGAAACGCTCGAACCCTGCTCCTTCAGCGTGGTATGCAACGCGACGCGCGTGGCCCGGGCCGCCGGAGCGAGTCCAGATAGAACGCTTGTCAGCAGAGTTAGCGCAACCGCAAACCACAGCACGCGAAAATCCAAGGTGGCTTCCAGTCCTTTTAGCCCAGTGTCGCTCGGAATCGCGCTGACCATCGCTTTCAGACCCCACGAGGCCAGGGCAATTCCGGCAACGCCGCCTGCGACTCCAATGAGCAAGCTTTCCGTCAGGAGTTGGCGTACGAGACGTCCACGGCCCGCGCCGATGGCCATTCGTACCGCAATTTCGCGCTGCCGCGTTTCTCCCCGTGCCACGAGCAAGCCGGCTATGTTGGCGCACGCAATCAGAAGCACCAGTCCCACCATACTCATTAATACGAGTAGCGGCTCTTCCGTGTCCTGCTGCAAAACCAGCCGGCCATGAGCGCCGCTGACAAGCAGCAACGGCCTGGAGACGAATCGTTTCCAGTCGTTGCCTGTAAGCTTAAGCAGCTTGGCCTCTGATTCTAGTATCGGTCCATAAATCAGATGCAGAGCCACTTGAGCGCGCGCAAGCGAAACCCCAGGCTTCAGCCGGGCTACCAGCGGCAGCCACCGGTCGCCGGAGCTCTCCAGACTGAGAATCGCGTCCGGCGCCATTTGCGCCTTCATGGTTATGGGAATGAAAATGTCCGGGCTCGAGCCGATTTCCGGGCCGAAAAATCCTTTGCGCGCTACGCCGACTACGGTTAGCGGAACACCATTCGCGACTAACGGCTTGTTCAGCACCGATGGGTCCGCGGCGAATTGCCGCGTCCAGTAGCCGTAGCTCAGTACTGCGACAGTATTTGCTCCTGGCGCAGTTTCGTCGTCTGGAGTGAACACGCGGCCAATCGCCGGGGGGACTTGTAGGGTCTGGAAGAAATTTCCGCTGACCAATTCGCCGTGCACAGTCTGCGTCACGCCATGTCCCGAGACGTTCACGTCTATCCCACGGTAGGCGAGCAACCCTGAAAACACCGTTGCGCGTTCGCGCAGGTCCCGATACATCGGATAGGAAAAGGACTGCGCGCAATGGTCGATATCAGACCAGCAATAACCCGGAATTTGTCCCGGCGAGCGCAACACGACAAGCTGCTCGGGATGTGGCACTGGCAAGTCGCGGAGGAGGAGTTGATCCGTGAAAGAAAAGATGGCGGTGTTTGCGCCGATGCCGAGGGCGAGGGTGAGGATGGCGACGGCGGTGAAGCCGGGAGATTTTCGCAACATGCGAAGGCCGAAGCGGATGTCTTGCCAGAGCGTTTCGAGCCATGCGCCTACCCGGGCTGATCGGACGTTCTCCTTTACTTGTTCCACGCCACCCAATTCGAGTCGCGCGGCGCGTCGCGCTTCTTCCGCGGTCATTCCCTTTGTGATGTTCTCTTCTGTCTTTGCTTCGAGGTGGTACGCGATCTCGTCGTCCAGCTCTTGATTGGCAGCTCGCCGGTGCATCAGCAAACGCAACCAGAATGACAATTTGTGGAACCAACGCTCGGGTTCCATCGCTACCTCCCAGACAGAAAACCGTCGAAAGCAAAGAGGGATTCTTCGTCCCGGTTTCACCGGGACTCAGCATGACAGCCGCTGTGCGCTTAGGTTTCCTTCAATTTGACCACGCGCGAAATCGCGCCAGACAACCGGCCCCAGTTGTCCGCTTCTCTTTCAAGCTGCCGCCGGCCCAGCCGCGTCAGCGAGTAGTATTTCGCCCGGCGGCCCTTTTCGGAGGTTTTCCATTCAGCAGTAATCCAGCCCTCTTGTTCGAGTTTATGCAGAGCCGGATAGAGCGATCCGTCGCTCACCTGCAACACATCACCGGACACCTGTTTTAGCCGCTGACTGATGGCGAAGCCGTTCATCGGCTCAAGAGCTAGGATTTTCAAGAGCAACATGTCCAACGTGCCCTGCACCAGATCGGAAGGCTTGCTCATGCTTATGTCCTCGGTAACCGATGGCATCGTACTCTGCCCATTTTGGGTGAGCAAGCAAAATTTGTGGCGTCCTTTTTCTGTGGGCAGGTTCGTCACGGGGAGTAGCGGGCGTCTCTCCAGCTTCGCAGCCGCATTCAATTTGTGACGCTGGCGGAAGCGAGCCGCGCGATAGACGCTATGGTGCGCCAACCGGGCAGAGCTAGGCTCAATCGCGGTGCAATGCAAAGTCGCCACCTGCGTTCAGGACAAGCGGCACCTGCGATGGCTCTGGGAACGGCTCTGCCGCGCTAGAGAATGGTGATCTTCTGCACGTCCCAGAGGCTGGCGGAGCCGATGTAGACAGTGTCCGGAGCCGGCGCGGTGATCAGGTGGATCAAGTCGCCGGTATCGTCTGCGCCATGGCCGAGGCTGGTTTGCGCCCACCCGAGGAATTTTCCGCTCAAATCGAGCTTGTAGAGTTTGCCGGAGGTGCCATCGCCGCTGAACAGATACTCGGGCGAACCAGGATTGCAGAAAACGGTCCAAGGAGCGCCGACATGGCCGATGGTTGTCTTGTAGTTCAAGTCTGTGTCATACACCTGAATGCGGCGGTTTTCGCGATCGGCGACGTAGATGTTGTCATGGCTGTCGCTGCAAATTGCATGCACGGTATGGAATTGATCCTGACCCTCGCCCCAACTTCCGACGGTCTTCAGCCATTTACCGGTGGGCGATATCTTGACGACGCGATGGTTGCCGTAGCCATCGGAGACGTAGATGTTGCCGTGTGAATCCCAGGTGACGTCGGTTGGGCGGTTGAATTCGCCGATGCGTCCGGTGGGATGGAGGGGCGGAGGGTTGGACTGAAGGCGAGCGGCAAACTCGTTATCGCGCTCGAGATAGGTCTCGAGGTAATCGATGGCCTCGGGCGTGCGGCCCAGCCAAAAGATAGGTTGGCCGGTGGAATCGTACTTCACGATCATGCCCGAGCCTTCGTCGATCTGCCAGACGTTGTCGTCCTTATCGACGCGGACGGAGTGCGCGAAAGAGGCGGCGTAATTATTCGGGCCCCATTCCTTGACGAATTTGTATCGGCGATCGAATTCCCAGAGCATGGCGGCCTTGCCACCGCGGGCGATTCCCTGTGGGTTGGTGCGCGAGTACACGAACAGGTGGCCTTTCGAATTTGTGGAAACTCCCATGGTTTCGCCCATGGTGTAGCCCGGCACGCTGAGGCGCAGCCATTCGTCGTTAATTTTCATCTCTGGAACGAATTTCTCGAACGCCGCTTGTTCGGCCTGCTGCTCCGGAGTGCCGCCGAGCTGGGCGGCGGCTGCGAGTTTCATGGGCCCGGCCGCAGCGACCACTCCAGCGGCAGAAACCGCTGTCAACCAATGACGTCGCGTCATGTCCATCGTGACCCGTCCTCCTCTCGATGTTTATTGCCTTAAGCAGAATGTTCGTTGGCGGGCGGCGAATAAGTTTAAATTTATGGAAAGCCCCGACCAACAGCAAGAGAGCCTAACACGATAGAGCTTTCGGGTGTGTGGAACGGGGGCGACCGCGTTGCGGGGACTATCCAGGACTGGTTTGCCTGCAGAAACACCGTGGGCCACAGGCCAGCGCTTCACGGGTTCGGGTAAGTTTCAGTTGCAATGGGAATGTTGTGGTGACAAGTTGTAGGCGTTTTGTGGGCTGATTTTTGCCGATCGCAGCATCGCTGCGCGGGGGGAACATGAAGCGGATGGCACGTGGAAGTGTGGGAGCTCGATTCGTTGGTGCGGCGTCGATTGCGTGGATGAGTGCGGTTTTGGGGGCGTTGCTTTGCCTCGCGGGGCCAGCGAAGGCGCAGTTGAAGGGCGGGGGCGGCGTGCTGCCGATTGCTCCGGGTGAGGCGGTGTTCGGCAAGACTTGCGCGCAATGCCACGCGGGCGCGCATCCGGTGAACCGCGCGCCGAACCAAAAGACACTCGAGGAAATGACGCCGGAAGCCATTTATGCAGCGGTGACGACGGGATTGATGGCGCCGGCGGCGAAGGATCTGACGGATAAGCAGAAGCGCGAAGTGGCGGAGTATCTCGGCGGGCGTCCGCTCGATCTTTCCAATTCCGGGAGCGCCGCGTCGATGCCGAACCGCTGCGCGATGAATCCGGCGTTTGTCGATTCACCTTCGGCGGCGGCGTGGAATGGCTGGAGCACGGGACTGAGCAACGCGCGGTATCAGCCGGCGGCGAGCGCGGGGCTGACCGCCGCGCAGGCGCCACAACTGAAGCTGAAATGGGCGTTCGGATTCCCCAATGGCTCGACGACGTACGGGCAGCCTACGTTGGTGGGCGGACGCGTTTTTGTCGCTAGCGACAACGCGTACGTCTATTCGCTGAATGCGGAGAGCGGGTGCGTGTATTGGTCGTACCACGCGAAATCGGGCGTGCGAACTTCGCCGGTCATTGGTCGCCTAACGGCCGCGGTGATGGGGCATCCGGGATCGAAATTCGCGGCGTATTTTGGAGATATGCGCGGGAACGTGTACGCAGTGGATGCGCATAGTGGGAAGCTGCTTTGGACGCGGAAGATTACGACTCACGAATTGGCGCGGATCAGCAACGGGCCGGCGCTCTACGATCACCGGCTGTACGTGCCGGTTTCGGCGACGGAGGAAGTGTTTAGCGCCGATCCGCATTATCCGTGCTGCACGTTTCGCGGAAGCGTGGTGGCGCTCGACGCGAATACCGGCCGCGTGCTGTGGAAGTCGTACACGATTCCGGACGCGCCGAAGCCGGTGAAGAAAAATTCGCTGGGAACGCAGCTGTACGCTCCGGCAGGAGCGGCGGTATGGAATACGCCGACGATCGATCCGGAGCGGCACGCGCTGTACGTGGGAACGGGAGACGCGTTCACGGAGCCCGCGGCGAAAACGTCGGACGCGGCGGTGGCGTTCGATCTGAAGACCGGAAAGATGCTGTGGTCGTACCAGACGGAAGCAAATGACGCGTGGATGGTGGGGTGCGTGCCGGAGACGACGGAGAATTGCCCGAAGGATCTGGGCACGGATCACGATATTGGCTCGTCGCCGATTCTGGTGAAGCTGCGCGACGGACGGCGAGTTTTGCTGGTGACGCCGAAGAGCGGAACGGTGTTTGCGCTCGATCCGGATAAACGCGGCGCTTTTTTATGGAAGCTGCCGCTGATCAACACAGTGGCGCCCAATAACGGAGACATTGCGTTTGGAGGCGCCACCGATGGGAACGCTTTCTACGTGCCGCAGGAGGATGGCACGTTTGTGGCGATCGATCCGGCGGACGGGAAACTTCTATGGCGCGTGCGGCTGGAGCCGTTGAGCGATTTGGGCAAGAAGACTCCGAACGGGGAAAATCGCACGAAAGCTGGGATGCGATTCGGGCAGTCGGCGGCGGCGACGTTAATTTCCGGAGCGGTTTTTACCGGCGGATGGGATGGCATATTGCGTGCGCTTTCCACCAGCGACGGCAAGGTGATCTGGCAGTTCAACACAGCGCAGGATTTTAAAACCGTGAATGGAGTGGCGGCGAAGGGAGGGTCAATGGGCGGGCCGGGCGCGACGGTGGTGAATGGAATGTTGTATGTGGGCTCGGGATACGCGAACGTGGGCGGCGGGATGCCGGGGAATGTGCTGCTGGCGTTTTCGGTGAGGTGAGGACGGCGAACGGAGTGAAAAAGCTAACCAAGACGAGCAAAAGACGGCTGCCGAAGGTGATACCACCCCGCTCTGTTTTCCGCTTAATTAGGAGCGATCACAGAACGCCTGCTTGGAAATCCGATGTCGGCCGTGCCTTCCGAATCGGCTATTACAGCCGACAGGACGGTCTCGGCACGATATGGTTGGTCAATGAGGAAGGCAAATACGAGCAAACGACTGACCGCGGCTTTCTAGTGAAGTATTTTGAGCCAGTCCAAATAACCGATGAGACCGATCTCTACGGCAAGGGAAAGCCACAGTTCGGGACTCTCCGTTTGAGAGGTGCAGGGAAAGAACGGAGCCACGATTCGTGAATCGAGCGACGCGCGCGCAAGAGCTCCGATCGGGGCACGGGTCGCGTGCCGGGCGTGAAGCCCGGCGCTACACGAGCAGGGCGAATTCGTTACCGGGCGACGGGCGCGGAGCGGAGGCTCCGCGCCGGGAACTTGCGCGAGCTACTTTTTATTGCTGATGGTGATGTCCTTTAGCACGGTCGGATCATTTTTCAGGGGATCACTCCCAGTGGGATAATTGTTCTTCTGAAGGATGTAAGTGACGATGGCCAGCGCGTCGTTGGGATCGAGGCTGCCGGGGTTGTCCAGCGGCATGGTATTGAGCACGGTCTGGTCGAACTCATTGACGCTGTGGCCGAGCCAGCTATCGGTGAAGCCTTCGCCCGCAAGTGGCGGCGCTTCGCCGCTGCCGCTCATGTCGTCAAGATGGCACGCGGAGCAATTCTGGGAGTACAAATCTTTCCCGTGCGCGGCCTGCGCGGCGGTGTAGACGCCGTCCTCGGTAGTCTTGGGTGCCGCAGTGTCCGGAGCCGCGTTCACGGAGCGCAACGACAGCTGCGAATGCACCAGGAAAAATCCGGCGAGTAAAATGGCGCCAAAGGCGATTCCTTGCGATAGGCGGTTTGATGTATTAGGCGAGCTTAACTTCGAACCCGAATTCATATCGGTATGTTCCCCTCGTTGGTGGTAGTGGTATGTTCTCGTACTGTCGATCCTCTATGGTAGCAAATGCGGCCGGGAAAGCGCATCCAGAGGCGCGCAGGCGCGGCTGAAACAGTGTCACAAGGAGGCGAAATGAAAGACGCTAACGGGTCGGAGAAAGTTTCACGGCGCGGTTTTCTGACGGGCAGCGCGGTGGCGATCGTTACCGTGGCGGTGAGCGGCGCGACCATATTGATTGACCCCGGCGGCGCGTCTGGTTCCTCACGGGCCGTGGTGCTACATAATTTGACGCCGGCACAGGCGCAGGTGTTGCTCCAATTCGTGCGCGACCTGTTTCCGCATGCGCAAATCGCGGAGACGCATTACGCACAAGCCATCGAACCGCTGAACGAGGAGGCGGGCCGAGATTTGCCTACCAAGCAATTACTCGCCGAGGGCATCGAGCAGCTGAACCGCTTGGCGAAGGCGGGGTCCGGCAAAACGTATGCGGATGTGAAGGACGAGCGCGCGCGCGTGGAGGCGATCAAGCGGATCGAACACGGGCCGTTTTTTGCGAAGGTGTACGGGACGACGGTCGTGTCGCTGTACAACCAGCCGACGCTATGGCCGATTTTTGGGTATCAAGGACCGTCATCCGCGAAGGGCGGTTATTTGCATCGCGGATTCAACGATTTGGATTGGTTGTGAGGCAGAGCGTGCGCGACGAACTAGCGAATTCAGGAGCGAGGAAGAATTTCGGGACGCGGCGCGGGGCTGCGCCGTCGGCGGAGGGAAACTATGCCCGCGAAATTTGATCAAAACGACTCGTCGGTGGTTGTGATTATCGGCTCGGGAGCGGGCGGCGGAGTGCTGGCGAACGAGCTGGCGCAGATGGGCATTCCGGTGGTCGTCTTGGAAGCAGGGATGCGCTTGCAGATGAGCGACATCCGTAACGACGAGATCGCGATGTTCGGATTGTTCACATGGATGGATCCGCGGACAACGTCGGGCACGTGGTCGGTGGGGAAAACTTCGCCGACGTTGCCGGTGTGGACGTGCAAGCTGGTGGGCGGGACCACGGTCCACTGGGGCGCGGTGGCGCTGCGATTTCAGGAACACGAATTCAAGACAGCAACGCGCTACGGAAAAATCGCGGGCGCGAATTTGATGGACTGGCCGATCGATTTGAAGGAGCTGGAGCCGTATTACGACCGCGCGGAAGACAAGATGAGCGTTTCCGGGAGGCATGGAATCCCCCTGCTGCCGGTCAGCAACCACGGAAAGGTGCTTTTCGCGGGAGCGAAAAAGATCGGCTACAAGGAATTTCGGGTGCCGACGATGGCGATCAATTCGGTGCCGCGCGACGGGCGCGCGTCGTGCCAGCAGACGGGGTTTTGCGTTCAAGGATGCACGTTTCAGGCGAAATGGTCGACGATGTACGTGGAAATTCCGCAAGCGGAGGCGACCGGTAAAGCGGAAGTTCGCGCGGAGTCGCAGGTACTGAAGATCGAACACGACGCAGCAGGCAAAGTGACCGGCGTGGTTTACGCGGACAGCAAAGGAATGCAGCACCGGCAGAAGGCGCGCGTGGTATGTG
>JBOGNC010000098.1:0-13916 GCA_050747045.1 Candidatus Acidiferrales bacterium
GACTTCCCAGCCAACAAATCGGTAAGGACAGAACTAGCCGCGATCGAGGCGGTGCAGCCTTGCGTCTTGAATTTTGATTCGGCGATCCGGCCGTTCTCGACACGCGCGCTTAGCCGCAAAATGTCACCGCAAACGGGATTGCTGACTTCCACGCTTGCGGATGCATCCGCAAGGTCTCCTACGTTGTGAGGGTTGCGAAAATGGTCCAGAAGGCGATCGTTGAACACGCCCGAAAGTATAAAACAAGCGACTGAGCGTGCAAACCGTACCGGCCACAATCTTCTAATATCTAGCGCAACCTTCCGGTTATTTTCCGAATCTGATTGACAGGAGTAGGGTTAGGCGTTACTTTTTTATTTCCCGAGCCCAAGGCTCTCTTGTAAGGGCGCAAGAGAGCAATCACCAAAAATTGGCCTACAGATAGTTCAGGAGAATGCAGATGCGACGATTGGGATACGTCCTCAGCCTCGTGCTGGCTCTCGCTCTTATAGCGAGCGCTGGCTTCGCGAAGAATGGGGACGGGAAACTGAAGATCAAGGTTTCTCCAAAGCAGGCGTACGTCTTCATCGATGGCCAGGCTATGAGGGATGGCAGCCGGTCCTACACGCTGGCTCCCGGTAAGCACAGCATCGAGGTGGTGAATTACGGGTACCAGCCGTCCAAACAGGACGTGGATATTACGGCAGGCAAAGCCACTCCACTCGATGTGAAGCTTCAGCCGGAAGGCAGCAAGGTCTCTGGGCCCTTCGGGCTTGTAATTATCGAGGGCGATTCCCGCGCCGCAGTTCTATCTAACGGCGACACACCGGCATATTTTGTCGGTCATGTAGACGAGTTCGATAACGACTTTATTTGGCACCAGAATTTGCTCCTCCCACCGGGTACACACCATATTACGGTGACCCTTCATGGGAAGACCGTCTGGACCGGTGACGTGAAGGTTGAAACCGACAAGAAAACGGTCGTCTACATCAATAGCAACAAGCAGAAGACCGTCGATTGGAAGCGCGGCGAAAAGATTAAGGACGTCCCGCGATTTAAGGCCGGGATTGCTAGCGCCCAGGTAGCCGTGGCTCCGGTCACAGGCAGCTTCACCGCGTCAAACGCGAATATCAACTGCGGCCAGTCCTCCACGCTGAATTGGCAGAGCACGGATGCCGTGGATACCAGCATCAGCAACGTGGGCAACGTGCAGGGTAGCGGAAACCAGTCAGTTACGCCGCATGCGACCACGACCTATGACTTTACGGCCAAGGGTCCGGGCGGCGCCTACAGCGGCAGCTCTACCGTGAACGTCAACACGAAAGTTGATGCCAGCATCAGCGCGAACCCCACCGAGGTCCACTACCACAAGATCGGCGACAAGGTCGTGCAGCAGGATTCGACCACGCTGACATGGCAGACCTCGAACGCGTCCACGATCACGGTGGACGGCAAGACCGTGGATGCCAGCGGCAGCGAAACCGTGCAGCCCACGCCAGCCGATACCTCCGAAGTTGCGGAGGGCCAGCCGGCTCGCACCATCGACGAGACCAAAAACTACGCATTGAACGCAGCGAACGTCTGCGGCGGCTCGGCTGACGAAACGGCAGCCGTGCACATCACCGGAATGATCGAACCGATCCCGCAGGTCACGTTGCAGAGCATTTTCTATCCCACAGCGTACCCGGAGATGCGTCATCCGCAGGTCGGACTGGTGAAGAGCCAGCAGGACGCTTTGACGACTCTGGCAACCGGCTTCAAAAAGTACCTCGAATACGATCCGGATGCGAAGCTCTCGATCGAAGCATATGCCGACGTCCGCGGCTCCGTTCACTACAACCAGGACCTCAGCGAACGCCGCGTCGAGCGCGTAAAGCAGTTCCTTACCGACCAGGGAATTGCTGGAGACAAAATTGAAACGGCGGCTTACGGCAAGCAGCGGCCGCTTCCGCGCACCGACGTGAAGCAGTTGGAGTCCACCAATCCGCAATCCCAGCCGAAGTTCATGGCGCGGCGGCCATATGCGGACTGGCTGGCGTACAACCGTCGTGTGGATATCATCTTGCTGCCGTCGGGCAAGAAGTCCACGCAGTTCTATCCCAATGCTGCGCCGGATGTTCGTCTGATCTGGGAACAGCCGATGCCTGGTCTCAAGAGAGTCGAGGCTGCGTCGCAGTAGATCATTAGACTCTGCATTCTTGCGCGCCGGAGAGTGATGACGCTCTCCGGCGCGTTTTTTTTGCGCCCGTACCCGAATATTTCGAACCGACATGAATCCTGACTGATGCTCGTCGTAGCCGCACTTATCCAATCGGATGGCAAGCTGCTGGTGTGCCAACGGCGCCGCGGCGGCCCGTTCGAACTGCAATGGGAGTTTCCCGGCGGCAAGGTGCAACCCGGCGAATCGTTGGAAGCGGCGCTGGAACGGGAACTTCGCGAAGAATTAAACGTCGCGGCGCGGATCGGCCGCGAAATCTACCGAACTCGTCACCGCTACACCCAAATGGCTGATTCCGTTGATCTGGTCTTTTTCACCGCACAAGCGCGGCCGAGCCAAATCGAAAATCACGTGTTTGAGCGAATCGAGTGGCGCGCCCCTGAAACGCTGCCGGAGATCACTTTCCTGGCGGCAGACCGCGAACTGATCGAGTTACTCGCGAGTGGAAAGTTAAAACTGCAGCAAACGTGAAGAGCGGCGGGCTAAATCGGTGGCGCGTCGTGCACGTCAAAGGAGACCAATCCTTCTTCCAGGCGGCTCTTCAATATTTCGAGAAGACGTACGCAGCGGTTCCAGCGGAGGATCGCATCGTCGTTATCCGGCGGACGAATGGCCTCCGCTTCGGAATAACACCCCAGCGCCTGCTCCAGCAAGGGGAGCAGCGTATGCGGCGGTTGCCCCGCCTGGATTTGTGCCTTTGCGCGCCGTTCAAAAAGCAGTCCGGTGTGATACAGGCGCTCGTATCGATCCGAAAGCTTCTCGAAAGCTTCCTTCGCCTCGCGAAACCGGTCCGTGCCAACTCCCAAAAACTGGTCTGTGATCGCCAGCCCGAGCAAGCGCAGCGCCTGTTGATTCGAAGGGTCGAGAGCCAAAATATCCCGGCAGATCGATTCAGACTCCTCCGGATCGTTAAGGAAGCGGTACCGCTCGGCCTTCGATGCCGCTTCGGGAATGCCGGCCATTGATATCGACTTGAGCTTGTAGTCCATCGCGAACGCTCTGTCTATCACAGTCGCCTATGCCGTTTTCGTACCGCGGATCTTCCGCCAGAGTTTGGCCAGCGGATCATAGAACTGATCCACGACGCGCTCTTTCAGCGGAATGATCGCATTGTCGGTGATATGAATCTCCTCGGGACAAACTTCTGTGCAACATTTCGTAATGTTGCAATACCCGATGCCCAGTGTCTCCTTCAACAGCGCCGTGCGATCAACGCCATCTAGAGGATGCATTTCCAGTCCCGCCGTGCGCACGAAAAAGCGCGGGCCGCCGAAGTCGTCCTTCTTGCCGTGGTCGCGCAGCACGTGGCAAACGTCCTGGCATAAAAAACATTCGATGCACTTGCGAAACTCCTGGACTCGGTCAATGTCACGCTGATACATCTTCCATTCCACGCCCGGGCGCGGCTGAAACGGCGGAATCTTCTTGTTCACGTGATAGTTCCAAGAAACATCCGTCGCCAAGTCCCTGATCAGCGGGAAAGTCTTGAGAGGGCTCACGACGATTGGCTTGTTGGGCGGCAGCGCGTCCATGCGCGTCTTGCACATCAGCCTCGGCCTCCCGTTCACTTCCGCCGAGCAGGACCCGCACTTCCCCGCCTTGCAGTTCCAACGCACCGCCAAATCGGGCGCTTGATGCGCCTGTACCGAATGCACGGCGTCCAGCACGACCATGCCCGGGACGAGCGGCACTTGATAATCCACATGCTTGCCGGTTTCGCGGTCGCCGCGAAAAATCCGCATCGTTGCTTCGGTCATTTCTAACGCCTCCGCTGCCGGCTGCTTCCGTTCCGAAACCTGCAGCTACTTATCCTCGGCAAGCAACTGCTTCAGGTCTTGCGGTATTTCTGGCTTGGGCACCTCAAATAGCGTCATCGCCCCACGCCGGTTCGCAATAACATGATTTTTTTGGCCCCAGGCTTCTTCGGTCTTCGGAAAATCCAACCGGCTGTGCGCCCCACGGCTCTCCTTGCGCGCCAACGCCGCGTGCGTGCACGCTTCGGAGATGGTCAGCATGTTTCGCACGTCCTGCGACAAATGCCAGCCCGGATTATATAAACGCGAGCCTTCCACGCGGATGCGCTTGGCCCGCTCCTTCAGCTTGTCCAGCTCCATCAGAGCTTTTTGCAAATCTTCTTCGTTTCGAAAGATGCCGACCAAGTGCTGCATGGTTTCCTGTAAATCGTGATGAATCTGGTACGGATTTTCGCCGTCCGTTCGCTCGAAGGGTGCCAGCATCTGGCGTTCAGCCTCGTCTATGTGTGCCTGATCGAGCGCTGGCGCCGGAGCGTTCTTGGCGTGCTCGGCGGCGGCCAGTCCCGCGCGCCGTCCAAAAACCAATAGATCAGAAAGCGAGTTCCCGCCCAGACGATTTGCTCCATGCAGTCCGGCTGCCGCTTCTCCTGCCGCGAAAAGCCCCGCCACTGACGATTGCCCGGTCTCCGCTTCCACGCGAATCCCGCCCATCACGTAATGGCACGTCGGCCCAACTTCCATCGGACCTTTGGTGATGTCCACGTCGGCCAGTTCCTTGAACTGGTGATACATCGAAGGCAGTTTGCGTTTCACGTATTCCGCCGCCTGGTGCGAAATGTCCAGAAACGCTCCGCCGTGCGGACTTCCCCGCCCCTCGCGCACCTCGGTGTAGATCGACCGCGCCACCACGTCGCGCGTGGAAAGCTCCATGCGCTTCGGATCGTACTTCTCCATGAAGCGCTCGCCATTCTTATTGCGCAGGATGCCGCCCTCGCCGCGCACCGCCTCGGTAACCAAAATTCCCTGCACTCCTGGCGGCCAGACCATGCCGGTGGGATGGAATTGCACGAATTCCATGTCCAGCAATTCAGCGCCCGCTTCATAGGCTAGCGCCATGCCGTCGCCCGTGCATTCCCATGAATTCGACGTGATCTTCCAGCACTTACCGATGCCGCCGGTCGAAATCACGATCGATTTCGCCGCGAACGTTACAAACCTTCCCGACTCGCGCCAGTAGCCGAACGCTCCCGCCACGCGGTCGCCATCTTTCAGTAGACGCGTGATGGTGCATTCCATGAACACGTCGAAGCCCATCTGGACTCCGCGATCCTGCAACGTGCGGATCATCTCCAGGCCGGTGCGGTCGCCTACGTGGCACAAGCGCTTGTACGTGTGCCCGCCGAACGCGCGCTGCATAATATCGCCGTTCTCGGTGCGATCGAATAGCGCGCCCCATTGCTCTAGTTCACGCGCGCGGTCGGGAGCTTCCTGAGCATGCAACTGCGCCATGCGCCAGTTGTTCAGCAGTTTTCCTCCGCGCATGGTGTCGCGAAAATGCGTCTTCCAGTCGTCGGCTTTATCGACGTTGGCCATGGCCGCCGCCAAACCGCCTTCGGCCATCACCGTATGCGCTTTGCCAAGCAGCGACTTGCACACCACCGCTACGCGCGCGCCGTGTGCCAGCGCCTCAATGGCCGCGCGCAGTCCCGCGCCGCCGGCGCCGATGATGAGCACGTCATATTCGTGGTGTTCGTATCTTTTTTCGTTGGGGGCGGTCACAGAAGTCGGATGTCCTTGACTATTCCCGAAGCGACCAGGCGGATGTAGAGGTCCGTTAGCCCAACCGAAATCATGCTCACCCACGCCCAGAACATGTGGTGCTCGTTGAGCCGCGTCACCGCGCACCAGCCTTTGTAACGGGTTCGTCCTGACGCGCTGCACGAAAAACAATCCAGGCGCCCGCCAATTAAATTCCGGAAGGAATGACAACCAAACGTATAGCCCGTCAGCAAAACGATGTTCGCCAGCATGATCACGGTACCGACGCCCACGCCAACGCCGCTTGGAAAGAAAAACGCTCGAATCGCGTCGTACCAGAGGAAACCAACAAAGATCACAGCTACCACGAAAAAATAACGGTGGATATTTTGCAAGATGAACGGAAACGCCGTCTCGCCGCAGTAATTTTTATGTCCCTTTTCGCCCACGGAGCATGCCGGGGGGTCGGCAAAAAATCCGCGGTAGTACGCCTTGCGGTAGTAGTAGCAGGTCATCCGGAATCCGAGGGGCCCCCACAAAATCAAAATAGCGGGCGACCAGGGCCAGATGTGATGCTCCGGATCGATCAGCGGAGAGTAAAAAGGCGAAAGATAGGGATCAGTCCAGTAAAAGCGGCCCTCAAATGCACGCCACGTGGTGTACACGGCGAAAATCGTCATGACGATGACGAACGGCAGGTTCTCAGTCCACCACGCATCGCGCCGCTCGGTGCGCGGGCCTTCCACGCTCGGCAAAGAAACCAGACCGCTCGTTGACGCCGAATCCGCCACGGTTACTTTCCTTCCGGGCCTTTCCTGGCCCTGAGTCTTTCGGGGGCTTAGCGTATTCGAGAAATCGCATTTTGCAAGAGGAATCTTCCCGAATTTTACCACTGCCCACGCCATCGGGCGGCTACACGAGCGTCCGACCCCCATCCACTGCAATCGTCTGCCCGGTGACGAAATCGGCGGTCGCCAGATACATCACTGCATCTGCAATGTCATCACCGCTTCCTGTGCGATGTAGCGGCACTCGCTCGACGAATTCCTGGGCGTACTGCGTCTGCGCCGGATCTTCGCCGGGAAATTCGATGGTTCCGGGCGCCACGCTGTTCACCAATATCTCCGGGGCCAGTGCCCGCGCCAGGCAGCGGGTCAGCATGATAGCCCCCGCTTTCGACACGCAGTAATGTGTATATCCCGGCCACGCGAGCAGGCCGCCGAGCGAAGTGAGGTTTACAATTCGTCCTCGCCCCTGTTTTTTCATCATCGGCGCCACTTCCTGCGCGCACAGATACTGCGACTTCAGATTGACGTTCATTACCCTGTCCCACTGCTCTTCCGTTAGCTCCGCGAATTTCGCCGGAAAGAATATGCCGGCGTTGTTCACCAGAATGTCGATTCGGTCGAATTCCTTCTCCGCGGCAGCCATCAACTTCTTCACGTCCGCGCGCTTGGTCACGTCCGCCTGCACCGCAATCGCGCGCCCGCCTTTCGCCTCGATCTCGCGGATAACGGCGTCCGCCTCCACTTTTGACGTCGCGTAATTCACCACCACTGCAGCGCCTTCAGCCGCTAAACGCAGCGCAATGCTGCGTCCAATGCGCTTCACCGCGCCCGTCACGACAGCTACTTGACCTTCCAGCGGCTGTCCCTGCATTCCGCACCTCCTCGCGAAACCAATCGCCTCGTATCACACATTAACATCAGCAGCGGTTTCAAACACCAGCAGTGCATTCGAGTCGGCCTAACCACTTCGGAATGGCAGGTCCCGTATTGGAACCCGATACTCGCCTTGGCGTGTCGATCGATTCGCAACTGCTTCAAATCGCACGGAGATAGTGACACGTCGCCTGCGGGTCTTAGGCACTCGCCTTGCTCTCCTTTTGTCGGTAGCTGTCGATTCGCTGAGGTGTGTCGCAACGGCACGTGTCAGTGCCGCGACCACGTTTGATTTAGCGCCGAGTTCTTAGGAGGCTGGATACTTGCCGGTGCGACGCAAAACTTTGATAATCCTCGCCGTCACGATGTCGGCGTTCGTAGGCATTCTCTACGTCGCCTCTCGAACTCTGCTACTCAGTCGCTTCACTGAAATCGAGCGCGACGCGGTTCACCAGGATGTGGACCGCACTACGGCCGCGCTTACCGCGGACCTAGGAGCCATGGATGCTCTGAATCTCGACAATTCCTCTTGGGACGCCGCCTACGCGTATATGGCTCACCCCAGGCCGAGTTTCATCAAGTCCGCTTTCGGCCAGGCGCTGGCAGGAGCATTCATCGCTCAACATGATGATTTCTTACTGTTCATAAATCGCTCCGGCGCGATTGTGGGAAACAAGAATTTCGATATGGCTCCCGGTGATTACCGAGCGCTCATGCAACAGATGCGCGCGCGGCTGACGCCCGATTCTCCCCTGGTTCCGGATCCGCTGTCTTCCCGCCGACTCGACGGCATTCTCATGCTTCGAGACGGGGCTTTTTTGATCGCCGTCCGTCCCGTGCTACCGTCCAGCGGTCAGGGAACACCGCACGGAGTTTTATTGATTGGGCGGTTGTTCAACGATTCGGAAGTGCAACGACTGGCCGCGCAGACGCGTCTCAACCTCTCGTTCCGTGCGGCGGATGACCTTGCTTTACCCGCCGATTACTCCGTCGCGCGAGCGCACCTTCCCTTCACAGGTTCGGTTTACATCAATGCGCTGGATGGATCAACGATCGCGGGCTATACGCTTCTTTCCGACGCTTACGGCAAGCCAGCGCTCATCCTCAAGACGGAATCGCCTCGCGACATCTATCGAGAGGGACGCCTAAGCACACTGCATTTTGCCGTAGCACTGCTGCTCGCCGGCGTCGTTTTCGGCGGAATCGTACAGCTGCTGCTCGAAAAATCGGTCGTGTCTCGCCTGAGTGCCCTCAATGCCACCGTCGAGGGTATTGCTGTCGGCGTGGACCAGGGCAACCTCAGCGTCCGCACGGGGCGTGACGAGCTGGCCATGCTGGGGAATGCCGTTCACCGCATGATCGACGCCGTTCACCGTTCGGAAAAGCAGCGCGAGGAAATCGAAGCCCGGCACCGAATTTTCATGAACAATCTGCCCGCCATTGCCTGCATCAAAGACGAGGCCGGGCGCTATCTTTATTTCAACGAGCCAATGGCTAAGACCTTTCATCTGAGTCTCGATCATCTGGAAAGGGCACTGGAACCTACTTGGCTTCCCCCAGAGGCGGAGGCGCATATTCGCAGCCACGAGCTTGAGGTCGTGCGGATCCTACGGCCCCTGGAATTCGAGGAAATGGTTCCCACGCCCGACGGTGCCGAGCATTATTGGCTCGCGCTCCGTTTTCCGCTCACCGGAACCGAGGGACAAATCCTCATCGGCATGGTGGCGATCGACATCACCGCGCGCAAGCGAGCCGAAGCCGAGCTGAGCATTGCACGTGAGAACGCCGAGATCGCTTCCCGAACGAAAGCTGAATTCCTGGCCAGCATGAGCCATGAAATTCGCACGCCGATCAACGGAGTTATTGGAATGACCGATCTGGTCTTGGAAACCGCCTTGACTCCCGAACAGCGCGAATATTTGGGCATCGTAAAATCATCGGGCCGGGCGCTGCTTTCACTTTTCAACGACATTCTCGATTTTTCGAAAATGGAAGCCGGAACTCTCGATTTCGAGCACATCGACTTTAATCTCTGCGCCGCGATTGACTCCATTATCCGTTCGCTAACGCCCGCGGCTCGCGAGAGCAAAATGGAATTAACCTCCCGCGTCGATGCCGGTGTCCCCGGCGCCATTCGAGGCGACCCAACCCGGTTGCGCCAGGTATTGGTCAATCTTTTGCAGGCTGCAATGAAAGTTGCGCCATCAGGCGAAGTCCTTCTCTCTATCGAAACGGAAATGGAAACCGAGGAAGAAGTGGTGTTGCACTTCAGCATGCACACACCCGCTGAACGCCTAGCGCTGCCACCGTTTTCCGTGGTGACCGATTCCAGCTCTCCGGGCCCGAACGGAGAGGCTCGGCAACTTGACGGAGCAGGCCTCGGCATGGTGATCGCTGCCCGATTGATCGAACTCATGAGCGGAAAGGTTTGGGTCGATTCGACGCCTGGCGAGGGCAGCGCGTTCAACTTCAACGCGCGCTTCGATCTGCCCAGCCCGTACACCGATTCGGCGAGGCCCGCGACGATGTCTCAGTTGCGCGGCGCACGTGTGATTGTTGCGGATGATAATCCCGCGAACCGCCGCATCCTCGGCGATATGCTTACCGCCTGGCAAATGCGAGTCACTCTCGCCGCTGGCGGCGAAGAGGCGGTTTCCGAACTCACGCGCGCGCGTGTGCAGGGTGCTCCCTTTGCACTGGCGATCCTCGACGGCCGCATGCCGGACATGGATGGCTTCGTTTTGGCCGAAAAGATTCGAGCCGCTCCTGAGCTTTCCGGCGTAGCCGTCATTCTACTCACCACCGCGGGACTCCGCGGAGACGCCGCCCGTTGCCGGGACATAGGCATCAAGGCATACCTGCCAAAACCAGTGATACCCGCGGACCTGCTGGACTCGATTCGCCGCATTCTGGGCGATATTCTCGCGGATTCCGGCGAACCTTCGATTTTGCTGACCCGCCATTCGCTTCGTGAGGCGCGCCGCCATCTGAGGATTTTGGTGGCCGAGGACAACGCCGTGGACCGCACACTTGCCGTCCGGCTGCTTGAGAAGCGCGGCTATACGGTTGAAACGGTCGAGACCGGCAAGGCCGTCCTGACTGCTCTGGAGCGCCTGGTATTCGACGCTATACTTATGGACATTCAAATGCCCGAAATGGATGGCTTGCAAGCTACCGTTGCTATCCGCGACCAGGAGCGCCTTACCGGTCAGCACATTCCCATCATCGCCATGACGGCCTACGCCATGAGCGGCGACAAAGAGCGCTGCCTGGCGGCCGGTATGGACAGTTACGTGCCAAAGCCGCTCAATATCCAACACCTATACCAGACGATCGACGAGCTGTCTGCGTCCCGGGTCGAGTCCTCGATGGCCTGAGCAATACCGGTCTCCTGTGCCGCTCATTCTCCCCCAGTAACTGCGCCGCCGAACGAGACGGCATTTGCATCATGTGGTAGCGTGGTATCGGAACTCCCGGCTTCAGGTCTCAGCAGGAGGAACGGCCACTTCAATGATGACCACCGTAGAAAGCCCGGCGAGGTATCAGCCGGTTCGGGCGCCGCGCGGTACTGCCATTTCCTGCAAAAGCTGGCAGCAGGAAGCCGCTCTTCGGATGCTGATGAACAACCTCGATCCCGAGGTCGCTGAAAAACCGGAAGATCTAATTGTTTACGGTGGACGCGGGAAGGCGGCACGCAACTGGACGTGCTTCCGAGCGATTGTGGACTCGTTGCGCGCCCTCGAAAATGACGAAACGCTTTTGATTCAATCCGGCAAGCCTGTCGGCGTTTTCCGGACCCATTCGTATGCTCCGCGCGTCCTGATAGCTAATTCCAATCTCGTTGGCCAATGGAGCAATTGGCGGCATTTCGACGAACTCGACCGCGCTGGACTGATGATGTATGGCCAGATGACCGCGGGCAGCTGGATATACATCGGCTCGCAAGGAATTTTGCAAGGTACCTACGAGACGTTTGCCGAAGCGGGGCGCCAGCACTTCGGCGGCGATCTCTCCGGAAGGCTCATCGTCAGTGGCGGCATGGGCGGCATGGGTGGCGCGCAGTCGCTCGCCGCCACTCTTAACGGCGCGGCATTCCTCGGCATCGACGTCGACCCGGAGCGGATCAAGCGCCGCGTCAAGACCGGCTATTGCGATGTGATGGTGAATGACCTCGATGAAGCGCTACGCATACTAAAGAATGCCGTCCGTAAACGCGAAGCTACTTCCGTCGGTCTCGTGGCCAATTGCGCCGATGTAATTCCCGCACTCGCCCGCCGCGGCGTCGTTCCCGATTTGCTCACGGATCAGACCAGCGCGCACGATCCCGTTGGCGGGTACATCCCGCGGGGCCTGGATGTTGACCAAGCTGCCGATCTGCGCAAGTCCGATCCAGAAACGTACCGAAAGCGCGCGCTTGATTCCATTGCAGCGCACGTGGAAGGGATGCTCGCGCTCCAAAAGCTCGGCTCGGTCACTTTCGACTACGGAAATAACATCCGGACCTTCGCGTTCGAGCAAGGTGTGAAAAACGCCTACGATTTTCCCGGCTTTGTCCCCGCCTATATTCGCCCACTCTTCTGCGAGGGCCGCGGGCCATTTCGCTGGGCGGCGCTATCTGGCGAGCCATCGGACATCCATCGTACCGATCAGCTCGTGCTCGATATGTTTCCCGATAACGAAATCCTGTGCCGCTGGATCAAACTCGCGCAGAAACGGGTGCGCTTTCAGGGCCTGCCGGCACGCATCTGCTGGCTCGGCTACGGCGAACGTGACAAATTCGGACTGGCCCTGAACGATCTTGTCGCGCGTGGAGAATTGAAGGCGCCGATCGTTATCGGCCGCGATCATCTGGATTGCGGATCGGTCGCCTCGCCCTACCGAGAAACGGAATCCATGCGTGACGGCTCCGACGCGGTTGCCGACTGGCCCTTCCTCAATGCGCTTCTTAATACTGCTAGTGGCGCGAGTTGGGTCTCGATCCACAATGGCGGGGGTGTGGGAATCGGCTATGCCCAGCACGCTGGACAGGTGCTGGTCGCGGACGGCACCAAGGATATGACCGCCCGAATTGAGCTCGTGCTCAAGAACGACCCCGGAATTGGAGTGGCGCGTCACGCGGACGCCGGCTACTCCGAGGCAATCGTCTTTGCGAAAAAAGCAGGAATCAAAATTCCGATGGCGGAAGAGAATGCCTGAAGCTCTGCGCGAGCCGGCCAGCAAGAGCCTCCCAAACAATTTGGCGTTTTGCCCGACTGCGAGCTACTATCTCGCAAACGATCGTGACTGATTTCATCGTCACCGGCTGCAGCGAGATAGTTACGCTTCGCGGGCCAGTCCCACGCCGCGGTCGCGCCATGCGCGATCTGGAGATCATCCGCAACGGCGCGATATTCGTCCAGGGCGACCGCATTGCGGCAGTTGGTACGCGTCGCCGCATTGAATCGCTGCGCCAAGCGCGCCGCGCGGAAAAACTTGATCTCGGTGGGCGCGTGGTCCTGCCCGGATTCGTCGATTCGCACACTCACCTCGTTTTCCCTGCCAGCCGCGCCGACGAATACGACCAACGCATCACTGGAAAGACCTACGAGCAGATTGCTCGCGACGGCGGCGGGATTCGCTGCACGGTCGAAGCTCTGCGGAAAGCGACCCCGGAAGCTCTCAAGAATCGCGTCTCGGCGTATCTTCGCCAGTTCGCGGCGCATGGCACCACGACCATCGAGGCTAAGAGCGGATACGGCCTGGACTGGCGGAGCGAGGCCAAGATCCTCACCATTCTGCATGAACTCCACCAGGATCAACCGCTCGATATCGTGCGCACCTTTCTCGGGGCGCACGTGGTGCCGCAGGAATATCGCCGCCGCCCCGGAGATTACGTCGATCTGCTTGTTGGACGATGGATTCCGTCGGTGGCCACGGCGGGGCTGGCTGATTTCTGCGACGTGTATTGCGATCGCGGTGCCTTTACTCTGGCGCAGGCGCGCCGGATCCTCTCAACTGCGCGAGCGTGCGGCTTGGTGCCGCGAATCCACGCGGCGCAGTTCGATCGGACAGGAGCGGCTCGTTTGGCGATCGAACTGCGAGCCGCCAGCGCCGATCACTTGGATCAGATCAACGCGGCCGACGTTCACGCGCTCGCGCTGTCAAATGTCGTATGCACGCTCCTTCCCGGCTGCAGCTTCCATCTGGGAATCCCGCAGTGCGCGCCGGCTCGCGAACTCCTTGACGCGGGCGCAATTGTTTCTCTGGCGACCGACTTCAATCCCGGCACCAGCCCCACGGTAAGCATGCCGATGATCCTCTCGCTGGCGTGCAACCAACTGCGCATGACGCCAGCCGAAGCTATCTCCGCAGCGACCATCAATCCTGCTTATTCGCTTCGCGCGCACGATCGGGCCGGTTCAATCGACGTTGGTAAATACGCTGATTTCGCCGCGTTTGACGTAGCGGACTACCGCGAAATTCCGTATTATTTTGGTGTGAATCTCTGCAGCATGACCATGAAACGCGGAGCTGTAATCCACTCGCAGCGATCGTAATCCATGC
>JBOGNC010000099.1:0-13837 GCA_050747045.1 Candidatus Acidiferrales bacterium
CAACCATCACCAGGGAGATCAGCACCGCAATGCGGAGCACGGGCTTCATGAGATACTCTACTACGCCGGAGAGCGTAACAGATTGTCGCACTCATCTCCAATCGGGAACTTCGCCGCAAAATTGCCGTTCCGTCGTGCTGGCTTCACTCTTCGCAGACCAAAGACAATGAGGACGTTGTGAAAAGAAGAGACCTGATGAAGCTGGCGGGCGCTGTCGCGGCAGGACTGTTGCCTGCGCGCGCGCAGAATGATGCGCCGGGCGCGACGCAAATGTCTGCTGCGGGCGTCGCGCCCGGTGGCCCGCCAGCAGACATTACGCTGCACATTGCGCCGGTCACCGTTCCGCTCACACCGAATCACATCATCAGCACGATCGGATACAACGGCACGTCTCCTGGTCCGATTCTCCGAATGCGCGAGGGCGTGCCGGTGACGGTGGACGTCTTTAATGAGACGGACACACCGGAATACGTGCACTGGCACGGGCTGCATATCCCGTCGAACGTAGATGGCGTGGAAGAAGAGGGAACTCCGGCGGTGCCGCCGCACGGGAGCCGACGATATCAGTTCGCTCCTCGCCCGGCTGGAACGCGCTGGTATCACTCGCACACGATGGCCATGGCCGACCTGCATCGCAGCACGTACACCGGTCAGTTCGGATTTCTGATGGTCGATTCCGGCAAGGATCCGGGACATTATGATCAGGAGATTTTTCTGGCGCTGCGGGATTGGGAGCCGTTTTTCACGAATCAGCCGATGGATACGGATGAGCAGGGGCAAAGCGGTCCACAGCCGGAGCGGCCCGCGGTACTCGATACGCGTCCAAACGGTTTGGAAGTGGATTCGCTGATTTTTTCCATCAATGACAAGGTGCTCGGTGCGGGCGAACCGATTCGCGTTCGGGCGGGACAACGAGTGCTGGCGCACATTCTGAACGCGAGTGGCATTGAGAATCGCAGCATCGCGTTGCCGGGCCACAAATTTCACGTGCTGGCGCTGGATGGCAATCCGGTGCCCACGCCTGCATCTGTGGAGACGCTAATGCTAGGTCCCGGCGAGCGCGTGGACGCCGTTATCGAAATGAACCGACCCGGCGTGTGGATTCTGGGCGGCACGGTAGACATGATTCGCAACTCTGGCCTCGGCGTAGTTATCGAATACGCGAACCAACATCGCGAGCCGCAGTGGGTGCCTCCGCCGCTAGTCCGGTGGGATTACACCGTATTTGGACGCGCGGGCGGAAGCCAACCTGCGCCGGATCACACGATCGACATGGTGTTCGAAAAAATTCCCAGCGGAAATGGACAGTTCAATGCCTGGCTGGTGAACGGCAAACAGTACCCGCACGACCGCGAATTCGTGCTGCAAGAGGGCGCTCGCTATCGCATAGTCTTTCACAATCGCACCGACGACGCGCATCCGCTGCATTTCCACCGGCACACTTTCGAGCTGGTCGACATCAACGGGAAAAAGACGTCCGGGATAATGAAGGACACAGTGATCGTTCCTCTTTACGGTCGCGCGGCGGTGGATTTGGTCGCCAATCACCCGGGGCTCACGCTGTTTCACTGTCACATTCAGCAGCACATGGATTACGGTTTCAAAGCTCTTTTCCGCTACGCTTGAGCGAACTCGCTCCAGGAGTGCGGAGATTCACGCGGCTAGCGAATGCTTTCTCCAAAGAAGGAAGCGAATCACGTGGCGATGGCCGCAATTCATCTAATGCACGATAATTTCGCACGGATTCAAAAGACGCTGATAGTCACACCCGCAATGGACGCAGATCTGAGCGACCACGTTTGGACGCTAGAGGAAAACTCGTTGCCGGCGGACTAAATGCGTAAAGAAACCTACAATGCAATGGCGTGGGGCTCTGTACTGGTCGCTTGTGTGGCAGCGATCTTCTTTCCCAGTTCCCGGATAGCTGGAATCATTGCTTTGATTACATGGTGCGCGGTGATCGCCGCGCATCATCCTCTCCGCCGGTCAAAACGTAAGACGAATCGAAACTGAGACGCTGCCGGCAGTCGTTGAACCCAGCGGCTTTGGTTCTGAAAGTTCGTTTCTTTTGGAACTTCTCCATGGTCGATGAGTCTTCTCTTCGCGCATAAGACGTTGCCCAGCGTGGAAACTTCCGGCCAAAAGTAATTTGACAACATATTTGCCTTTCGTAGAATGTGGATACCCCCTTCCAAAACTTATCGTGTGGTTGCATCTGCGTGACGCGGATTCGTCACAGCCGCGTGCGTGGAGCGCCAGCGGTCAAGTTGTGTGCCGAGAGCGCATAGGGGGATTATGTGAAGGGGAAACAGTCTCAGGGCACAAAGTCCATTCCATTTCACTTACGAGAAAGGGATCGCGAAACACAAGGTTCCCCATTCAGCATGCGGTCCGCTGGTTGCAGTCGTGCCAGCACATGCAATTCTTGGTTTCATTTCGCAGGACGGATTTTATTGATGGGCCTGTTTTGGCTGGCAGCAACATCGCCGGCGCTTGCGGATTCTTCGCAAGCAACCACGGAAGCGCAGGTTCCGCTGAAGCATTTGAGCCTGGAACAGTTGGGAAACGTCGAAGTCACCAGCGTTTCGAAAGAACCGGAAGAGGTGTGGAATACACCCGCGGCGATTTACGTCCTTACCCAGGACGATATAGGGCGCTCCGGAGCCACCACGATTCCGGAGGTTCTGCGGCTCGTACCGGGCGTGGAGGTCGCGAGAGTTACATCCAACGGATGGTCCGTCGGCATTCGAGGCTTCGGCAACATCTTCTCGAAGTCGGTGCTCGTGCTCATCGATGGGCGCAGCGTCTACACTCCGCTATTCGAGGGTGTGTATTGGGACATGCAGAACGTCATGCTGGAGGACGTTGACCGAATCGAAGTCATCCGAGGGCCGGGCGGAACCATCTGGGGCTCCAACGCCGTCAACGGCGTGATCAACATCATCACGAAGAATGCGAAGGACACGCATGGTGCGCTCGCTTCGGTGGGGGGCGGGAACGTCGATCAGGGCATGGGCATGTTCCGTTACGGCGGGTCCGTGCGCCAGAACTTCAACTATCGCGTATATGGGATGGGATTCACTCGCGGGCCGGAGTTCCACCCGGACGCCAATGAATTCGACGGGTGGAGGATGGGCCAAGTCGGATTCCGCACGGACTGGACTCACGGCCGCCGCGATTCGTTCATGGTGGAGGGCGATGTCTATCGCGGAGAGATCGGCCAACTGAACAACATCGCCTTCTACGCGCCTCCGTCGCAAGCCAACATCGACAATGAGGCGCTTGTCTCCGGCGGAAGCCTGGTTTGGACGTGGCGCCGGCAGCTTCGTCGCGATTCGGACTTTCATGTCGAGGCTTATTTCGACCGCACCAATCGTCAGGATCTCCAGTTCGGCGAGACACGCGACACCTTCGATATCGATTTCGTCGATCATTTCAAGCTGCCCGGAAGCCAGGACTTTATCTGGGGAGTCGGGGTTCGCGAAAGCCCGAGCTACTTCATACAGACGCAGGAGACCGTCAATTTTCTGCCGCACCGGCAGACTGACAGCATCTACAGCGGTTTCATACAGGACGAGTTCCCGATCGTGCCCAATCGCATCTCGGTGACCTTGGGATCGAAGCTGGAAGACAACAACTTCAGCGGCTTCGAATACCAACCCAGCGTCCGGCTGTTGTGGACCCCTAGCGACCACCAGACACTCTGGGCCGCGGTATCGCGCGCGGTCCGCACTCCCTCCCGGTTCGATCAGGATTTGCAGGTTCTCGACCTGGTCTCGCCAACGCCGCCCTACCCCGTCTTTCTCCGGATCGCCGGCGATCCGAATTTTGCCGCGGAGCGTTTGTTTGGCTATGAAGCCGGATATCGCACGCTGATTACGCCTCGCTTCTACTTGGATCTCGACACATTCTTCAACAACTACAACGATGTCGAAAGCTTGGGTACCCCGTCGATCAGCCTGCAAGCCGAACCACCGCCAGCCGATCCGATCAACATCGTGCTGACCTATCCCTGGGCAAATGGCCTGGTCGGCAACACCGACGGTATCGAAATCAGCCCGGACTGGAAGCCAACAAGCTGGTGGCAATTGAAGGGCTCCTACTCGTATTTGGAGATGCACCTAAGAGATAAGGCTGGCATCACGGACAGCTCCACCGCAGCGAAAGACGTGGGATCGAGCCCGCATCACGAAGTTGTCGTGCAGTCGCTCTTCAACTTGCCCGGGCGCTTTGAGTTCGACCCGACCTATCGATACGTGAGCGCCCTACCAGCCCAGTCCGTGAGCAGTTACTCAACGATGGATCTACACGCGGGGTGGACGTACCGGAAGCAATTCACCATATCGGTGGTGGGGGAAGATTTGTTCAGTCCGGACCACTTCGAATTCGGACTGGGAGTTTCTGGCGCCCCGAACGTCGGGATTAAGCGCTCCGTGTACGCAAGCATTACGTGGAAACGCTGACCAAAGTGCATCGAACGGGCGGTTCTCAGGCTGCCGGATCGTCCGGCACCGTCGGTGCTTCTCGTGCGCGCATCTATCTCGTCGCCGCGTGGAGTTCGTACGCACTGCTCGCTGCGCTCTTATTTGCTCCAAGTCTGAGCGGTCAGCAAGTTAAAACGACGGAATACCAGGTGAAGGCCGCCTATCTCTATAATTTTGGCCTATTCGTAACATGGCCGGCCGCCGGGAAGTCGTCACCAGAGCCCTTCGGAATCTGCGTTCTCGGAAAGGATCCTTTCGGGCCAATTCTGGACTCCACCTTCGCGGGTGAAATGCTGAACGGGCGTGCCATCGCCGTTCGAAGGTTCGCGGACGCGCGCGGCGCGCATTCGTGCGGCATCTTGTTTATCAGCCGGTCTGAAGCCAAGAAGCTGAACACCATTCTCTCCGCCCTGGGAAACGCGGCGATTCTGACGGTAAGCGACATTCCTGGCTTCTCCCAACACGGCGGAATGATCGAGTTCGTTCGGGACGGCGACAACGTGCGCTTCGAAGTGAACCTCACCGCGGCGGATGCAGCGGGTCTGACGCTGAGTTCGGACCTTCTCAAAGTGGCGACTGCCGTGAGGAGGAACACGCCTTCAGGACTATGAATATGAATTTAAGATTGCCGAACCGCCGGCTTTCGACGGACCTTACATTGCTGAATTTGTTAGTCAGCAGTGCAGCGCTTCTGATCGCCTGCAGCGCTTTCGTTGGTTACGATCAAATTGCATTCCGCAAAAGCATGTTGAGCGAACTTTCAATTCAAGCGCAAATTATAGGCTCGAATAGCATCTCGGCCCTCCTCTTCAATGATCCGTCCTCCGCAAAAACCACACTCTCCGCTCTCGATGCCGCTCCTCACGTTTTGTCGGCGGGTATTTACTCGTCTGAGGGGCGTCCTTTCGCCTCCTATCAGCGCGCTGGCACCACGCAGTCGCCTTCCTTGCCATTGATCCGAAAGGGCGCCACCGAATCCTACCGTATTGGCCGTGGTGACGTCGTGCTGGTTCGTTCAATCATTTTTCACAAAAAGTTTCTGGGCACCGTCTATCTGGATTCGGATCTGAAGGAGACCAATCGCCGCCTGAGGGAGTATGCGGCCATCGCTCTGGCGATTCTGCTTGCTTCGCTCGGTGCAGCGTTCGTCGTTTCTTCGATATTCCGCAAAGCGGTCGCCGACCCCATCGTAAGTTTGGCCGCCGTGGCGCGCGATGTTACGCAAAACGGAAATTATTCCGCACGCGCCCGGCCTACGGGTGGACGTAATGAAGTGGCCCTGTTGATCAATGCGCTTAACGAAATGCTCGAGCAGATTCAAAAGCGCGACTCCGCCTTGCACGACGCCCACGACGAACTCGAGCGTCGCGTGGAGGAGCGCACCGCCCAGCTGACGCACGCAAATAAGGAGCTTGAGTCGTTCTCCTATTCGGTGTCCCACGATCTGCGCGCCCCGCTGCGCAGCATCGACGGATTCAGCCAAGCGCTGCTTGAAGATTGTGAACCGCAGCTTGACGAAGCGGGTAAGGATTACCTGCGGCGCATTCGGGGTTCTGCGCAGCGCATGGGCCTCTTGATCGACGATCTGCTCAACCTGGCTCGCGTTTCGCGAGCCAAGATTCAAAAACAGAAAGTAGATCTGACTGCTCTGGCCGTCTCCATTGTCAACGATCTGCGTAGGACCCAACTCGGGCGCGAAGTTGAAATTCGAATCGAGGAAGGCGTGGAAGCGTGGGCCGATCCAGGCTTGCTGCGAATCGTTCTTGAGAATCTGCTTAACAACGCGTGGAAATTCACGTCCAAGCGTGATCGCGCATCGATAGCATTTGGCTATCTCCGCGACAACGGCAACTCTTCGTACTTCGTGCGCGACAACGGCGCTGGTTTTGACCCGAAATATGCCGATCGTCTTTTCGGAGCGTTTCAGCGGCTGCACGCGATGAACGATTTTCCCGGTACGGGCGTTGGCTTGGCCACGGTACAGCGCATCATCAGCCGTCATGGGGGCGCAGTCTGGGCGGAAAGCGCCGTGGATCAGGGCGCGTCGTTTTATTTTACTCTGTAGCTGTTTAGAGGAGGCCAGGATGCAGGATGCGGTGATTTTGCTGGTGGAGGATAACCCTGATGATGAGGCTCTTACGCTGCGGGCGTTGAAGAAAAATAACATCAAAAACCAGGTGATCGTGGCACGCGATGGGCGCGAGGCGCTGGATTACCTATTTGGAGAGGGAATCTACGCGGGGCGGGACACGCATGTAGCTCCCCAGGTCATTCTGCTCGATCTGAAGCTTCCCAAGGTGGACGGATTCGACGTCCTGCGGGCGATGCGCGGCGACGAACGCACCAAACTTCTACCGGTCGTGATCCTCACTTCGTCGAATGAGGAGAAGGACCGCATAAACGGATACGGCTTGGGCGCCAATAGCTACGTTCGCAAACCTGTTGAATTTGGGGAATTTATCGAAGCAGTCAAGCAACTGGGGCTCTACTGGCTAATTCTGAATCAAATCGCGCCGGCGGTAGCCGGGGCCTGAACTGATCCTGCGTGGTGACGCCTGGAAATGGAGCTTTATACGGCGATGCTCCACCGCGCGTACTGTTAGTGAAGTGTTCCGCTTTTGAGGTCCTCCGAGGCTTGCTGGAGCTGCTCGGGCCTGCCTAAATCACGCCAGTAATATTGATCCGCGCAAAAGGCGGCAATTTTTTCGCCGGCGGACGTCAGGCGGAGATAAGTATCGATGATAGAGTAGGCACCTTCCTCAGTCATCAACAAAAAAATGCGCGGCGAGATCACGTGGATTCCGCAAAAAGCGAGCGCCTGGGTAGCTTGCGGCGCGCGGACCAAGTCCTCTTTGCCGTCGCCAACGGATCTGCGGCCGCAAAGGCGCATCTGCTGATCGAATAAAAGGTAGCGGGACGTCTGGCGATTCTGTACCGCCAGGGTCGCTAGCGCCGCGCCGTCGCGATGAGTTTGAATCATGCGGCTGATGTCGATCGTGCTGATCACATCTACATTGTGCAGGATGAACGGTTCGCTCGCGCTGCCTGGATCGCGGAGAAAGAAATGCGCAGCCTTTTGGAGGCCGCCGCCGGTATCCAACAACACGTCTTCGCAGGACACCTCGATCCTCATCCCAAAATTCTGATTTTCTTTGAGGTAATCGAGAATCTGATCGGCAAAATGGTGCGCGTTGATGATTACATCGCGAATGTCGAATGCGCGTAGTCGTTCCAGCGTGATTTCCAGCAGCGTTCGGCCCGCGACTTCGACGAGGGCCTTTGGGCGGCTATCCGTGAGCGGCCGCAAACGCGTACCGAGGCCGGCGGCTAAAACCATCGCCTTCATTTATTCATGTTCTCCAGCTCGAGGTGCCGCAACTCCACTTCCACACCTTGCTTGCCACGCAAACGCTTTGCGAGTTGCTCGGCAAAATAGACCGACCGGTGCTGCCCGCCCGTACAGCCGAACGACACGCTCAAGCTGGTGAACCCGCGACGTTGATAGGCATCGAGGCTCGCCTTGACGAGCGACATCGCGCTTGCGAGAAACGCATGGGTGCTGGGCTGCTGGTCAAGAAACTCGATAACTGGCTCGTCTTTACCGGTGAGCGGCTTGAATCTTTCCTGGCGCCCGGGATTCGGAATGCCGCGCGCGTCAAAAACAAATCCGCCGCCGTGGCCGGTTTCGTCGCGGGGTACGCCGCCTTTGTATGAAAAGCTAAAAACTCGGACGACGAGCAATCCTTCCTTGACAGTCAGGCTTTGCAATTTTTCGGAGGCGACCATGCTGCGAAATGCATCCATGAGCGCGGGCAGCTCAACCGGCAGTTCGACATTTTTCAGAAGCCAGCGCACGTTGTTCATCGCGAACGGGACGCTCTGCAGAAAATGCGATTTGCGCTCGTAAAATCCGCGGAAGCCGTACGCGCCGAGCGCCTGCATGATGCGCACGTACACGTAGCCGTAGTAATGGCGCATGAATTCGTCGCGCCCGATGTCGCTGAAGCCAGCAAGTCTGCTGATATAGCGATCAAGTAGTTGCTGGCGTAGTGCGGGAGGCAGGTCGGCCTTGGCGTCGTAGAGCAGGGAAGCGATGTCGTATTGCAGTGCGCCTTTGCGGCCGCCCTGGTAATCGACGAACCAAGGCTCACCGCCGCGCAGCAGGATATTGCGCGATTGGAAGTCGCGATAAAGAAAAAAATCTAGTTTAGCGCTGAGCAGGAATTTTGTGAGACGGGCGAAGTCGTCTTCGAGCGCCTGCTCGTTGAATGGGATGCCCGCAAGCTTCAAGAAATAATATTTGAAGTAGTTCAGGTCCCAGGCGATGGACTGCGCGTCGAAAACGGCGCGCGGATAGCAGACTTCGTAGTTCAAATCGCGCCCGGCTTCAATCTGAAAGCGCGGCAGCACGTCAGTGACCTTACGATATACGTTGATGGCTTCGGCGTTGAGTTGCTCGCCCACGCGATTTTTGGAGAGATATTCGAACAACGTTATATCGCCGAGATTTTCTTCGAGGTAAGCGCCGCGGTCGAGGACGTCGCCGTAGATTTCAGGTACCGGCAATCCATGCTTGCGAAAATGGCGCGAAAACTCGAGGAATGCGACGTTTTCCTCGCGGACGTCGTAGACCACGCCGATAGCGGAGCGATCGCCGCTTGCGAGCCGGATGATCTTGCGTCCGGAACCGCCGAGCTGCCCTTGCAGCGGCTGCAGGTGCTCGACTCCGACGTGAAAATGTTGCTCGAAAAGCTGTTTCAAAATGTCGATCAAATTTCTAATCCCGTTTAGGCTGAATTTTACGATGCATCTTTAAAAATCAGTCTAGTCGGTCAGGATCGCGCTGGCTAGTAAGTCGCGGAAGCGGCGACATCATCTCATAAAGAGAGTGCGAACGGTGGAGCGCGAGGGCTAACATCAGAATATAGGAGAGCGGATTGCTGATGCGACCCGGGCAGCTATTCGGGGTTCATAAGAGGGAAACCACCGTTCGAAATTTACACGTGAAGCGAAACACCCTACCAATATGGATCGCGGTGCCACTTGCGATTGTCTCCGCGTTTGCGCCGGCATCAACTGGCGCTGAAAGCCAAAAGCATACGATCAAGGTGAGCTTTAATTACGATTTTCGAGTGACTCCCGCATGCTCCTCGAAATCCAAGGGAGTGTGCGTGCAAGAATTTGTGCTCTACGACATCTCTGCTGGTGTTTCGAATCGCACCAAGTTGATGGATATACTCGTACCAGCAAATCCTACTGGTCTCGTGAAAGGCATCACCGGCACCACTATTCCGCTTCTCTTTGAGCCGGGAAGGCATCTGCTTGCCGTCGTTGCCCGGACGCCCACAGGGGTTGAGTCGAACCCAAACCGTTGCATTTATTGGGTGACGGTTCCTTAGAACGCAGGCCGCTTGGGCCACGCGCCGGCGGCCACACGGTAGCGGAGCATCGAGACGATCGCGGGCCCGTATCACCGGCGAAGTTATTTTGTTTGGCTAGCTTGTTTCGAATCTTGATTGGCGTATTGCTTGCAGCTGGATTGCAACGGACCGCCAATTTGAGCGCAGTGGTTGAATGCGGAGGCGGCGTCCTTGTACCGGCTGAGATTCTCATAGTCGGCTCCGAGAACGAGGTAATCGGTCGCTTCCGGGCTGGCTGTTGCTTCCGTGGCGGCTTGCATTTCCGTCATCGAGTCCTGGAATTTTGACTGGCGAAAGTAAATTAGTCCGAGTGCGCCATGCGCAAGCGCCAAGACCTGCTTCTTGTACGCGGCGAATTGTTCGTTCGACATACTCGTCGGTGCTTTCATTATCGAGATTGAGTTGAGCGCGCGTTTTTCGTACATCTCGGCCTTTTGAAGGTCCTTGGCGCCGTTGGGGTCGGTCGGTTTATACTCATGCGGTATCACCCAGCCAGCCAAAGAAAGCAGCGTGGCATCGTCGGGATACAGGGCGATTCCTCTGTCGGTGCAGGAATAAAAATCCGTCAAGTCGTTCTTCGAGTAGTACAACTGCGCGAGTTGTTCATACACCGCCTGAGCGCGGAAATCGGAGGAGTAGCGGTTGATAAAGTCTTTGCCCTGCTTGATTCGCTTGTCTGCACTTTTTTGTTTCATAAACGAATCGTAAGCCTTTGCCGCCCTGGGGTCGCCAAGCTGCTTCTGCTGCAACTCCTCGATATTGCGGGTGGCCTGCGTTTGCGTCGACGAGTTGTTCAGACCCGTCGATGGGACCGAAACTCCTCCCTGCGCTCGAACTATAGTCGCAACGAACAGAAACGCCAGGGCGGCGGTGACCAGCAGGCCGACTCGCTTCGTCTGTTGGGATCTCATGCTTGGTGCACCTCCATGTTGGGCAGAACTACGTCTGTCCGGGTGGTGAGACTCTCGAAAGAGCCTCTGGGTTACGTCAATGTATACATTGCGGCCTGCGACGTACGCTGGTGGGCCCGCAAGGATTTGAACCTTGAACCAACGGATTATGAGTCCGCTGCTCTAACCGTTGAGCTACGGGCCCGCGCTGTGAACATACTACAAGACCGGCGCAGCTTGAACAAAGGCTCTGCTGCGGATTTTATGCCGCTCGCGGATATCTGCGCCGGTGCTTTCAACGCGTGCCAATCGTTGCGTTCTGTGGTATCAATTGCGCGAAAAGTTTCCGAAGCGGGGTGGCCATGGCTAAATCGAAGAAGGATTCGGTCGATCGTCGCAGTTTTATAAAAAGCGCCACAGTGGGAGCCGCGGCTTTGGCAGCGGTTCCCGTTGCTGCAGCGCATGCAGCTACACTTCCTCGGCCAACGCCAGCGCCGCGCAATGCCGCCGCGCCGATGCCTCCCATTCCGCGGCGGGCTGAAGCGCAATTGGGTACGATTCCCGCTACACCAGATCCAAGCGTCGAGCCGATTACCGTCGATCATCCTGGTTCGGACTTCATGGTTGATGCCTTCAAAGCCGCCGGTTTCGAGTATCTCTGCTCCAACCCCGGCAATTCGTTCCGCAGCTTGCACGAGTCTTTCATCAATTACGGCGGAGACAAGAATCCCGAATTCATCACCTGCTGCCATGAGGAATCCGCCGTGGGCATGGCGCATGGATATTTCAAGATTGAAGGCAAGCCGTTGATGGTCTGCGTCCACGGTACGGTGGGCGTGCAGCACGCATCCATGGCCATCTACGACGCATTTTGCGATCGCGTGCCGGTCGTTGTGGTGCTGGGAAACTTTGGCGACGCGCAGACGCGCGCGAGTTTCGTGAACTGGACGCACAGCGCGCAGGATCCCGCCGCGCTGATTCGCGACTTCGTGAAATGGGACGATCAGCCAGTTACGCTGCAGGGCTTTGCCGAATCTGTGATGCGCGCCTACAGAGTGGCCATGACGCCTCCGTATATGCCGGTGGCGCTCGTCTGCGATACGGATTTGCAGGAATTCCCGATTCCCAATGATCCCACGCTGCGTGTCCCACCGGTCACGATCGATGCGCCGCCGCAGGGCGATTCCGGATCGGTGCAAGAAGCCGCGAAGTGGCTGGTAGCGGCTGAAAATCCGGTTATCGTCGTTGACCGTGCAGCGCGCACTCCGGCGGGGCTCGCGCTGATGATCGAGTTAGCAGAGACGCTGCAAGCCGCGGTGGTCGATCGCAACGGCCGGATGAATTTTCCCACGCGCCATCCGTTGAATCAGACGGAGCGCGGCGGGGCAGCCGTCGGCGACGCCGATGCGATCCTGGGCCTGGAACTCACCGATTTTTACGGCATCGTGAATGCGTACTACGGCGACGTGTATCCGCGCACTCGATCGTTGACCAAGCGTGGCGCAAAGCTCATCAGCATCAATTCAAACGATCTCTATTTGAAAAGCAATTATCAGGATTTCCAGCGTTACCAGGCGGAGGATCTGGCGATGGCCGCCGATGCCGAGGCCACTCTGCCATCGCTGATCGAAGCGGTGAAAAAATTGATCACCGCCGGTCAAAAGCGCGTGTATCAGGATCGCGGCGCCAAGCTGGCTGACGCTCATCAGCGCACGCTGGCAGAAAATCGCAATCTGGCCGCGAACGGCTGGGACGCGGCTCCGATCAGTACCGCTCGCCTTTCCGCCGAGATTTGGAACCAGATTCGGAACGAGGATTGGTCGTTTGTGTCGAATTGCCAGTTCGTCAGCCGCTGGCCGCTGCGTTTGTGGGATTTCAACAAGTATTACCACTATATCGGCGGCGAAGGTGGGTACGGAGTCGGTTACGGCGCGCCAGCATCGGTTGGCGCGGCGCTAGCCAATCGAAAGCATGGTCGTTTAACCGTCAGCATTCAGAACGACGGCGATTTAATGTTCGGGCCCGGCGTGCTGTGGACCGCCGCGCATTCTCGGATTCCGATACTGATCGTGATGCACAACAACCGCGCCTATCACCAGGAGGTAATGGAAGTGCAACGCATGGCGGACGTGCATGAACGGGGGATCACGCGCGCCCGAATCGGCACTACGCTCGTCAATCCGCCCATTGATTACGGCAAGCTTGCCCAGAGCATGGGCATGCATGGCTCGGCGCCGATCAGCGATCCCAAAGACCTTGCGCCCGCGCTCCGCGAAGCGATCAGCGTGGTGAAGAGCGGCGAGCCGGCGCTGGTGAACGTGCTAACGCAGCCGCGCTAGGAGGGAAGAGCGATGAGCAAACCAGCCAACGCGCAACTAAATGGATTTCTTGGTCGTACGCCGCCGCCAAATCCGCTGAGCGCCTATGCTTTTGCTATTGCGGCGATCATCGCGCTTGCGGCGGTAATAGCCATAGGTTTGGCGCTGACGATTTTTGCACGCCCGAGTGACGCGGCTCAAGCCACTGCGCCCGCAAGCAAGTCCAACGTGGCGGAATCCGGAAGCGCTGAGCGCGGCAAGAAGCTCTTCGTCAGCTACGGTTGTTACGAATGCCACGGACGCGCGGCTCAAGGCGGCGTTGGGCCACGACTGGGCCCCGACCCGCTTCCGCTGGCATTTATCGAGAAATATGTGCGGAAGCCGACCGGCTCGATGCCGCCTTACACGGTAAAGACTTTGTCGGATAAGGATCTGGCCGATATTTACGGATACTTGAAATCGTTGCCTGAGCCGCCGAAGGAGAAAGACATTCAGCTATTGAATCAATGAGGGTGCGCGTTGGCGGCTACCAAGCTTCCAAGCGTTAAGGAAAATCGACATGATTGCGACTCGATGGTTTTGTACGGCTGGGGTGGGAATCGCGGCAACGTTGTTGGCGATACCTGCATTCGCGTCTCCTCGACCTCGGCAGGAAGCAGCTGTCGTAAATCCCACGCCTGAAGATTTGCAGCAGGGCAAAGCCACGTTTGAGAGCACCTGTTCCG
>JBOGNC010000100.1:0-13744 GCA_050747045.1 Candidatus Acidiferrales bacterium
GGCCGCCCAACTGGCGCATGCGTTCGCGCATGCCCAGAATTCCAACGCCAAGTTTGTGCAGCCCTGCTGCGTAGGTACGCAGGTTTTCGTCCGGAATTCCCTTCCCGAAATCGGATACTTCCAGCGTGACGCTATCGTGGCCGCTTGCCAGCCGGATCGTTGCGGTTTCACTGCCGGAGTGCTTCTGAATATTCCCCAAGCTTTCTTGAACGATGCGGAACAGCGCGGTTTCGACCTCCTGAGGCAAGCGCCCGTTGCGAAATTGCAGATCGATTTCCAGGCGGATGCCGGTGCGCCGTCCAAAACCTTCGGCGTATTCCTCGATCGCGGACGCCAGACCCAGTTCATCGAGGACCGGCGGGTGCAGCAGATAGGAAAGCGAACGGATCTGCCGCGCGCAATCGGCGACGATCTTCTTCGTGTCGGCGAGCAATCTAGAACGCTTTGCAGCAGTCGGCGCGGGCGTCCTGCTCAACTGGGCGAGATTTAGATTGGCGGCCAACAGATGCTGGGCAAGCCCGTCATGAAGATCGCGCGCAATGCGGCGCCGCTCTTCATCCTGAAGCTGCAAAAGTCGCGAAGAGAGATCGTGCAGTTCGTCTTCGTGCTGCTTCCGACCGGTGACGTCGCGCACGGTGGCAATTACGCCGACGATCTCGCCGCCTTCATTACGCAGGGGGCCGTATTGGTTGTCGCACCAGCCGCGTTCGCCGGTTTGCGGAACATCGTATGGCATGTCGGTCTCGGTAGTTACCTGGCCGGCGAGGGCCTTTTCCATCGCCACCAGTCCGCCATGTTGCTCAAGAAACGGAAACTGATCCCGCGGGTTTTTGCCTATCACTTCCTTGGCCTTTAAGCCGCTCATCCGCTCCATGTAAGGGTTCCAGAGCTGGTAACGAAGGTCGAGGCCATGCACGATGATCCCTTCCTGCGCGCTCATCAAAATTTGACGGTTAAATTCGTTCGACCGTTCGAGCGCTTGCCGCGCATTCATCCGTTCGGTCACATCGCTCAAAGTGATGATCAGTCGCTGGAGGACGCCTTCGTTCGTGTGTACCGGCACTACGTTTCCGTAAACCCACAACATCTCATCGACACCGGGCCGGCGTATGCCGATGACTTCATCGCGGACCGGGATCCCAGATTCCCGCGCCCGTTCTTGCGCCCGGAGGGACGGCGGAATCCTGGTGCCATCTTCTCGATATGAGGCGATTCCGAGTTCCTCGCGAGTCTTTCCGATCACTTGCGCCTTGGTAAATCCGAACATCTTGAGCGCAGCCCTGTTCGCAAATTCGATTCTGGAGGAGGCATCCAGGGCGACGACACCGATATGGACATCGTCGATCAAGCCGCGGGAGATCTCGTCGAGGTACTGACTTCTTTGACTTGCAATGGATTTGGAAAGCGAACTACGCGAGGATGCCAATCGTGCGGTTCCGCGCCGTGGAATCGACCGTTTCGGCTTGTCTCGCATCGACCGACGCAACTCCAAAACCGAGCGTTCGATCCAGCCGCAGCCTAAGTGGAAGCAATGAGTAGAGGTATTGGAGCACCGAGTACGTGGAAAAGCAAGGAATGCGCCGCATGCGGGCGAGGCGCGGTTATTCAGTACGTGCTCGACGAGGTGAGACTGGCTTCGGAGGCTGAAGTCGAAACCGCCAGCGTCGGCGGTATTTCGTCAAAGCTCGCAATGCGCACGCGAGTGAGCGAACTGACGGCCAGCGTGGCAGCAAAGTTCACGCATAGCGCGAGGAATCCAGCGTTCAATCCGTGGAACGGGTCGTGGTTCGTCACTGTCAGTGCCGCCATTATCGCGATGCCGATGACCAGTCCGGTGAACACGCCGACGGTCGACGGACGCCGGGAAAAGATTCCGAGGAATACGCCCGGGAAAAGTTGCGCCACTCCGTTGGTGCCCAAAATGAACAGAGAAACCAAGCTCACGTTGCTATATATAGCAAGCAACACGGCACCAGCCGTTAGCGCGAGCACGATGAATTTGGCCAGCGTGGCCACCTGCTGCTCCGTCATGTCTGGCACGAGCAGCGGTCGAATCAGGTTTTTCGCGTAAAGCGCCGCTCCGCAGAGCAATTGAATGGCTGCAGCGACCATGGCAGTCAGTGCGCCAGCTCCGCCGATGATTCCGAGAAACCACGAGGGAAACGTTCTGCGCACCATCAATAGAACGGAAAGATCGCCATCACGCAAGCCGGGCAATACCAGCACTGCTGTTAAACCTACAAACAGCATCAGCGGCAAGGCCAATGCGTAAATCGGCATCAGCACGAAGTTGCGGCGCAAAATCTTTGCATCGCGCGCGGTGAACGTGGCAGCAAAAAAATGCGGCCACATGTAGAACGCAAGGGCGGTGACGAAAACCGTCGAAATGTACCACGCGTGTCCCAGGTTTGTAGTGTTTCCAGGCATCACCAGGTGAGCCGGTTTTGCCTTCGCAAGAGCCTCGAACAATCCGCCGATACCGCCGAAGTAGATATGCGGAACGGCAAAGCCGATGAAGACTGCGGCGCATATCAGCAACAGATCCTTGACGATGCTGACCCAGGCGACTCCTCGAATGCCGCTGACGAACACAAACGCGGCGACCAGCGCAAAGCCGATGATCATCGCCGGGGTGCGATGGATGGTTCCATAGCTCGCTTCTTCGACGATAAGTCCAAGACCGGTGAGCTGCAATTGCAGATACGGTATCAGGCTGGTAGCTCCCACCAAAGCCACGAAGGCGGCCAGGAATTTGCTGCCGTAGCGCACCTGAAAAAAATCAGCCTGCGTCTGAAGCCGGTGCTTGCGCCCCGCGTCCCAAATGAGCGGTGTGATGAAAAATCCAACAACGCACCCAAGAGGCCAATACCCGATCACGTACAGCACGGGCGCCCCGCGCGAATACGCCCAGCCGCTGGCGCCGAGAAACGTGTACGCGGTAAACATCTCCCCAGCCATCAGCAGCCATACAAACACTAGGCCGAATCCTCGGCCCGCGCACGCCCATTGTTCGAGGTCCATCTGGCGGCGAAAGCGCGCGGAAAAGCCGACCAGGGAACCAACCACCACGATGATCGAGATGATCGTCAGCGCGACGATACCCGGGCTCAATCGGCACCGCCCCGATCGGCTCGCGGGTCCAGATCGCGGCGCGTTTCAATTCGATAAGCGCCCCACAGACACACCGGCGTGAGCAGCATCCAGGAAATCACCCAGAAAAAATTGAAAGGCATGCCGAAGACCATCGGATAAATACGGTCCCACAGGGAAACGGAGAAACAGGTGGCGGCGAACGGTATCAAGCCGAGCGAAATGGACTTTAGGGAAGGACGTTTCACGCCATCTCCTGCGATTAAGGCTGCGGGATTGTAGCAGCAATGCGCGCAGGGGGCCCGCCTAACTTGGAAAAGTAGCCTAGGAACAGAAGAATCAAGATGGTTGGCCGAATGTGACCCGACCCGTCGTCCGCTAATTGCAGGGGCTATCTCTGCCGTATAATAGATCTATATGACATTTTTGCGGCGTGGCTCCATCCACCTTTTCCGGTTTGCAGGCATCGATCTGTACCTGCATTGGTCGTGGTTCGTGCTCGCGGTGATTGCCGTCAGCTACCGTGAAGGCAGCTTCTCGTCAATCGGCTGGAATATCCTGGACTACCTGGCTCTGTTTGCTATCGTCACGGTGCACGAATACGGCCACGCGCTGGCGTGCCGGCAGGTCGGCGGGACTCCGGATCAAATCGTGCTGTGGCCGCTTGGCGGTGTGGCGTACGTAAATCCGCCGCAGCGACCGGGCGCAACGCTCTGGAGCATCGCGGCTGGGCCACTGGTGAACGTGGCGCTGATGCCTGTGCTGCTAGGACTGGCGTACACAGGAGCCTTGCTAGGGTGGGCGGCCTCCATGCCGCACGTCTTTTCGTTCATTCAGACGGTCGACTATATCAATCTGGTGCTGCTCGGCTTCAACTTGCTGCCGATCTATCCGCTGGATGGAGGGCAAATTCTGCGTTCGCTGCTGTGGTACGGCGTAGGCCGGGCTCGGAGCCTCCAATGGGCGGTGTGGATCGGATTCGTCGGCGCGGCTGGTTTGATAGCGGTAGCCATTTTGGGGGAAAACATCTGGATCGGCCTGATCTCCGCGTTCATTGTGATGAATTGCTGGAGCGGCTTGCGGCACGCGCAAGTGCTGGCACGTATCGCGAAGCTCCCTCGACATCAAGGCTACGCATGCCCATCGTGCCACACGGCTCCTCCCGTGGGTCAATTCTGGATTTGCGGTCTTTGCCGGCAGCCGTTCGATATGTTTGCAACCCGAGCTGTGTGTCCGAATTGCTCGGCGCATTTTTCCACCACGCGCTGTCTGGATTGCGGCGTGCTGCGGCCGATGAGCGAATGGATCGGTGAAGCGCCCGCGCTGGTGACAACCAACATTGCCGCCGAAGCCGATCCCTCGTAGTGGCAACCCACCGAGAAAAGTTAGCCAGCACCCTGAAAAAATGAACCGGCGAGAGTACTGCCTGGAACCTGTGGAAATGGGTACTCCGCGCGGAGCATCAAGCGCCCGCGCTAACATTCGCTTTTGCAATACCTTGAGCCTTCACCAAATGAGCACAAACGTCTGACTAACCCGCAATCACGCCAAATTTCGGCCACTCCATTGCACTACGTAACGCGAAGTTCACGGAATCCAGCCGCCGGAAATTAGAGTCAGAGGGGGACCATGTCAGAAACGGCGATGGCCATTACGCAGTTAGATGCAATTTCGGAAAAACGCTTGTGGCAGACAGTGCTGTTGACGACGATTCAGGAGTGGATGTGGGGACCGCTACGACGCAAGCGGCAAGCTGAAGAGTTCCTCTTCCAAGACCATACAGACTTTGACACCGTGTGCACGTCCGCTGGAATGGATCCCGACCGGTTACGCGCCAAGCTCTGCAAACTCCGCATGCGATTGTTGACAGGCCCGGTGCCAGACCGCATTGCCAGTTAGAAATTCGTAGCGCTGCTTTTCGCTTCGCGATCCAACCCGGCCCGCGCGAAGCAGATGTCGTCCGCGAATGCAACGCGCACACACCGAAAACATTGCGCGCGCAGCCTTGGCCGAGCGACGTTCGGACGCCTGCGGACGCCCACGCCGCTAGCCCTTCGTTTTTCTGCCAATCAAGAAGCCGATCAGGAAACCGGCGCCGATCGCGCTGAGCGTGGCCGCCAGCGGCTTGCGCCGAATTTGCCGGCCGGTGAATTGCACCGCATCTTCAGCAGCCTCGTAGCTGCGAACCGCTGCGCCTTTAACCACCTTCGCTCCGTCTGCCACTACCAACGCAGCCTTCTTGGCTACATCAGCCGAACCTTCCAGCACATCCGAGGTCCTATCCAAAATCGCCGGTTTCATATTGAGTGCCTCCTCCTTAATCTCAAGGGCCTAAGCGTTTTGATGCTCGGAGTAGACGCTCCGGCGCGATTAATCTGAAAATTCCGGCGAAGGTTAACCCGGCGCGTCAGAAACAAAAACCCCCAGGATTTTGGCCCTGGGGATTTGAGAAAACGATGGTGCTAAATGCAGGCGGTTTACGTGCCTTCATTCCACGAGGCCAAGTAGTGCTCTTGCTCGGGAGTGAGCTTGTCGATCGACACGTTCATCGATTCGAGCTTCAGCTTGGCGATTTGCTGATCGAGATGTTCGGGAACGGCGTAAACTTGGTTCTTCAGTTCCTTGGAATGCTTGGTCATGTATTCCGCCGCGAGCGCCTGATTGGCGAAGCTCATGTCCATCACCGAGGCGGGATGCCCTTCGGCAGCGGCCAGATTGATCAGACGGCCATCGCCAAGCAGGTAGATGCGGCGGCCGTCCTTCATCGTGTATTCGTCGACGAAAGGACGCGCGATTTTCTTGCCGCTGGAAAGCCGCTCGAGCGCCGGGATATCGATTTCGACGTTGAAGTGGCCGGAATTGCTGACCACCGCGCCGTCCTTCATTTTTTCGAAGTGCTCGTGGGCGATCACGGACTTGTTTCCGGTCACGGTGACGAACACATCGCCAATCTTGGCGGCTTCGTTCATGGGCATGACGCGGAAGCCGTCCATTACCGCTTCAATCGCCTTGGTCGGATTAATTTCTGTGACGATTACGTCCGCGCCGAGGCCCTTGGCGCGCATGGCGACGCCGCGGCCGCACCATCCGTAGCCGGCGACGACCAGCTTCAGTCCGGCGAGCAATAGATTGGTCGCGCGGATCACCCCATCCAGGGTGGATTGTCCGGTGCCGTAGCGATTGTCGAAGAAGTGTTTCGTCATCGCGTCGTTGACGGCAACCACCGGATATTTCAGCGTGCCGTCCTTGGCCATGGCGCGAAGGCGAATCACGCCGGTGGTGGTCTCTTCGGTTCCGCCAATCACGTTGCCGACTAGCTCCGGGTGCTTGGTGACCAGAGTGGTCACCAGGTCCGCGCCGTCGTCCATCGTAATTTGCGGCTTATGATCGATCGCCGCAGCGATGTGCGAGTAATACGTGGCGTTGTCTTCGCCCTTGATCGCGTAGGTCGGAATTCCGTAGTCGCGGATCAGCGACGCGGCCACATCATCTTGCGTCGAGAGAGGATTGGAGCCGCAGAGCACCACTTCCGCTCCGCCATCGCGCAGTGCGATAGCCAGATTCGCGGTCTCGCTGGTGACGTGCAGGCACGCCGATAGGCGCACGCCCTTGAGAGGTTGCTCTTTGATGAAGCGCTTGCGAATCAACTGCAGCACGGGCATGTGCTGGTTGGCCCATTCAATTCGACGCTTGCCCTGCTCGGCGAGCGCGATATCTTTTACGTCGCCTTTCACTTTTGTCGCTGTTTCCACTAGATGTTCCCTTTCGGTAGCGATTAGAGGCGCAAAAATTTAATGGGTGGCCATCACGGCGCCGCGCGAAGCGGCTTCCTTGCGGATGGCGTCTGCTTTGTCTGTGCGTTCCCACGTGAAGCCCGGACCGGAGCGGCCGAAATGGCCGTATGCGGCTGTGGCGCGATAGATGGGACGACGCAGGTCGAGTGTCTCGATGATGCCCTTGGGAGTCAGCTTGAAGAATCCGCGGATCAGCTCGGTGATTTGGGAATTCGGAAGCGTGCCGGTGCCGAACGTATCGACCATGACCGATACGGGTTCGGCCACTCCGATTGCGTATGCCAGCTGCACTTCCACTTTGCGCGCCAAGCCAGCCGCCACGATGTTCTTCGCGATGTAGCGCGCCATGTAGCATGCGGAACGATCCACCTTCGAAGGATCCTTACCGGAAAACGCGCCGCCGCCATGGCGGCCGTAGCCGCCGTAGGTGTCCACGATGATTTTTCGGCCCGTCAATCCAGCATCGCCCATCGGTCCACCGGTGACGAATCGGCCGGTGGGATTCACATGGATGGTTGTCTTGTCGAACATCTGGCGGGGAATGACGGGCTTGATCACGTTCTCGATGATGGCTTCGCGGATCTCAGCGTGAGTCGCCTTGTCGCCATGTTGCGTGGAAATCACCACGGTATCCACGCGCACAGGACGGCCATTGGCGTATTCCACGGAAACTTGAGACTTTCCATCGGGCCGGAGAAAATCGACGACGTTCTTCTTGCGCACTTCGGAAAGCTTTAGGCAAAGCTGATGCGCGAGCTGAATCGGCATAGGCATCAACTCGGCGGTTTCATCGCACGCGTAGCCGAACATGAGGCCCTGGTCGCCGGCGCCGCCCGTATCCACGCCCATGGCGATATCGGGAGACTGCGGCTTCACGGCGGAAAGAATGCCACAGGTTTCACCGTCGAAGCCGAACTTGGCGCGGTTGTAACCAATGTCGTTGATCACGTCGCGAGCGATGCGTTCGTATTCCAGAGCGCCGCGCGCTTCCTTCTTGATGGTGATCTCACCGGCGACCACCACGAGGCCGGTGGTGACCAGCGTCTCGCAGGCGACGCGGCCTGCCGGATCGTGCTGCATCACGGTGTCGAGCACGGAGTCGGAAATCTGGTCGGCGATCTTATCCGGGTGACCTTCGGTCACGGATTCAGACGTGAACAAGAACTTCTCATCATGTGCCAAAGCAGTGCCCTCCAAGGAGGTGACAGGCGATTAGCAGGTCACAACTGCGCCTGCGCCGACGCAATCAAACCAGAGAGGCTAGCACGCAGCCCAAAAGAGTGTCAATCGGATGCAGGGAAGCGCATAAATCGCAGCCTGAACGGGAAAATTGAAGGGGCGAAGGGGCGCCGGTCTGCATGCAACCGCGCCTCTCGCCTTCGCCGACCGGAGTTCGGCTTTGCTCGGGACAGGAAGCGGAAGCCGTCGTTTTCCGGTGCCTTGGGCAGAAAATGCGATCTTTTGCATGCACCGCGACGTTCCGCCCTTGCATCCACCCGACCGTTTGTTTTGTATCACTTGCGCGCGTTGAAGGCCGATTGACTGTTCCGCCCTCGCGCGGGCGTTGGATACCGAGCAAAGACGAAAATGTTGAATTAAGGAAGCAGGGACGCGCGGAACCAAGGATCGTACGAGGCGAGGGGCACGCCGGCGTGCCGTTGATTTCGCCTCGAAGTTTTGGCCCCGCTTGCACCGCCGCGCCTCCTTCGCGAGCCCCGAAAAGACGCACGGATCGCGTTTTGCTGCCGATGACCGCCCCCAAATGGCCCTGGCCGCCCCTCAGCAGGTTTTGGGTAGCCAATAAACAAGCCACGTTAGCATGGAATTAACCTATTGTCAATGGGATCGATACACGGGTAGTGTCCTAATTTGGCGGGTTTCCGTCGCCCGTATCATTGCCTGTCTTACAGTCATCCCAGGCCTTCCCGTCGGGCTGCATAAGCCTACAAAAAGTCAACCAATGGGGGCGACGAAAAACGTCCTCATAAGTTACGGAGCCAAAAACAGCGACAATCAGATTTTTACGGCCGAGCGTATCAAGAACATCCTTCGTGATTTTTGGAAGTGCACGGGTTGTCATAGGAAGGTCGCAGTACGGTTCCTGATTGGGGGCTATCAACGTGGTTTGTTGCACGCGAGACGCTTCTTTGAAAACAAAGTCGTCGATGCTCTTCTTGTGTTCGGCCTTACAGGACATTCGCACATTCTTGGCAGGAGTCTTTCCCGTGTTTGTAAACACTACATGGATATCCCAAGGCTGGTCTAGTTGCGGTACGCCTTCTATCCCCTTCACGACAACCCAAGCGCGCTGGTCCAGATGGGCGCTTTGAATTGTGGCATCCAGAGCCGCTTTACTCTGTGCATTGCTGGCATTCATCGCCTGTCGATTTTGAGTCAACGTGTCCTTCAGCGCCCCTTGATTCTGAGCGTTGGAGAGGTTGAGGGCATCTCTAATGCTTTGAGAAGCGTTTACGAGCTTGTCCGTTTGGGTTCCACCTTCGATCATTTCATAGAGTTGGCCACCGAAGATGAACAGAGTTATTAGGCCGATTACGACGCCAGCGCGAGTCAACCGAATCATCGACCTCTCAAACGCGGACATTCGGACTGCTATTTTTTCTTCGGCGGTGTGGAGTTGCTCCTGAGTTGCTGGCTGTGCTGGTACGGTGTCCTGAATCTCGGGTGGGACGGCTGGCGGCTCTTTTGCGGTTATGAGTGCATGGTTCTCGGTTGCCTGTTGGCGCTCTTGGGCGGCTGGTTTGTCTTGTGGATTATTCACAGTACAAATACTGTACCACTTTCAAATTAGGACACTACCGATACACAGAAACTTTGATGGATACCGCCAAATCGCCGCGCGAAGGTGTAAATTCGCGGCGGGAACGGCGAGGATGCTGTCGGCGGCGGGCAGTGGCGTAAAAGGGTTAAAACGTAGGCCGGGTGCCCGCCGATTTGCGCGCGTGACTTCTCGCCTATCTGTGATCTCGTTTCGGTTGAGGATCTGTGTAAGCCTCGCAAGCGGCCGACTCCACTCCGCGGGATAAGTCTTTTACAGGGATTGCAAATCGGGGCCGCTTCTCAATCTCCGCGATGGCCGATGCCAAGTGCGTGTGCGTCCAAGTACCGCCGAGCGGCGGAGTCACGAAAGAGATGCCGCTCGGTGCATCCTTCGACAAAACAAAGCTGGTGTCGTTCTGAATGTTAAACACGTCATGCCCACCATGCTGCGCCACGAACACCGCGTAAGCCTTGCCGTCTGAGCGAGCGGGAGCTGCATATCCGATGATGTAAACGACCTTTTCGTTCAGATACGATTTCTCGTCGAGGACGTACCCAAAGCTCAGATTTGGTGCCTTGGAGGTTGGCAGGAAGTTTTTGGCCGCAAGACACTGAACAGAACGAAACAAGAGCTTTGGTGGCTGTTGCTGCGACCGAGCAGTTGCTGCAAGCGAAAGCAGCACCCCTAAAGCGATGCACTTCATCGTAACTTTCCACCCTCACGGCCAGGAGGGCTTTGATCGGCGCATCATACCACCTCGGCAATTAGCGGTAGGAAACGTTTTGCGGGAACCCGGTGCTTGGCCTGCAAGCGCGGTAGCGCTTCGGTGCGGGAAAAGCTGCCGCGCTTCCCGGTACAAAGCACCGGGACGCAGAAAGCGCGAAAGGACCCGGCTCTACGTTTAAGCCAACGGCAAAAACTACCCGTGGTCGCCGGATTCGCGGCGATAGGAAAGGTAGGCGTGGATGAACGGGTCCAGGTCGCCGTCAAAGACTTTCTGCACGTCGCCGCGCTCGAATTTAGTGCGGTGGTCTTTGATCATCTGGTACGGCTGCATAACGTAGGAGCGAATCTGGCTGCCGAAGCTGATCTCCGGTTTTGAGGCGTCCAGCTTGCGGGCCTCGGCGCGGCGCTTATCAAGCTCCAACTCGTAGAGCTGCGATTTCAGAACTTTCATGGCAGATTCGCGGTTTTTGTGTTGGCTGCGCTCGTTCTGGCACTGCACCACGAGCCCGGTGGGAAGGTGAGTGAAGCGGACCGCGGATTCCACTTTGTTGACGTTCTGGCCGCCGTGGCCGCCAGCCCGAAACGTGTCGATCCGCAGATCTTCGGGACGCACGACGATCTCGATACGGTCGTCAATTTCCGGAATCACGAAGACCGATGCGAAAGAGGTGTGGCGCCGCGCCTGCTGGTCGAACGGCGAGATGCGGACCAGACGGTGCACGCCGCTTTCGCCCGCCAACATGCCGTAGGCGTTCTCGCCTTCAATCCGCGCGGTGGCGGATTTGATGCCTGCTTCCTCACCGGGCGAGGTGTCCAGCACCGTGGCGCCGAAGCCTTTTCCCTCTGCCCAGCGCAGGTACATGCGCAGAAGCATTTCCGCCCAGTCCTGCGAATCGATTCCACCCGCGCCGGAATTCACGGTGAGGATGGCGTTGAGCGGATCGCTCTCACCGGATAGCAGCGTCTTGGTCTCCAGCGCGGAAACGTAGGCATCCAGGTCGGCCACTTCCTTGGAAATATCGCCGAGGAGTGATTCGCGCTGCTCGCTGGTGGCCTCCTCGCGCGCTAAATGAAAATACGTGTCGAGGTCGCTGAGCTTGGTGGCCAGCGATTTTCCCGCGTTCACGCGGTCTTCGAGCTGCTTGCGCTCCTGCAGGACCGCCTGGGCCTTCTCCTGGTCCTGCCAAAAATCAGGCGCCGAGGATTTTTTTTCGATTTCGATTAGCTTGTTCTGCGCGGTGGGAACGTCAAAGATAACTCCGCACGAGTTCGACGCGCTTGGCGAGTTCCGCGTAGCGCTGCTGCAGGTCTTCTATATGTTCAGGCATGTGCTAGTAAGCCATCCAAGTTTCGCGTTTTACGCGTGTATTTTGATTCGCGGGCGATCGGTTTGCGCCCCGGTTTGCCGGTTGCGGCCACTGAGTATCGATGCGCCAAGCAGTCCGACAGATGCCAGCACGCAGAGCCAGACGAACCAATTTCCGAAGCGGGCATAGGGCGTGATCTCCGATTCAAATCCATACGGCGCGTCGAGCTGCCCGCGGATGTTCGGCGGCAACTCGGCAACTATGCGGCCGTAGGGATCGACGTCCATCGTGTAGCCATTGTTGGTGTCGCGAAGCAGCCAGCGGCGATTTTCAACTGCGCGCACTCGCTCCATCATGGCGTGCTGGGCTGACGCGGAGGAGCGCCCAAACCATCCGTCATCGGATATATTGATCAAAAGTTGCGCGCCGTTGACGGTGAAGCGCCGCACCAAACCGGGGAACACGCCTTCGTAGCAGATGTAAACGCCGAATTTGCCGCCCGAAAGTTGTCCAACGGAATATTCGTGCCCAGGCGTGAAGTCGCCGATATCGGCAACCAAACTCCCCGCGAAACCAAGCCATCGGCGAAACGGGACATATTCACCAAACGGCACTAAATGGATTTTATCATAGGTGAACACGCGACGGCCGGAGGGATCGATCAGCGTCGCCGTGTTGGTGGCCTTCCATTGATGCTCGGCATTTCTGCGCCAATCGACGATGCCGACCAGGAAATCGCTTCCCGAGTCACGCGCGATTTGTTCGGCGCGAGCCGCAAAATCGGGATTCTGAAATGTGAATGGCGCAGGGACTTCGGGCCAGACGATCAAGCCCGGCTTGCGCCGCGCTGCGTCCACGCTGATGTCGTGCAACCGATCGAGATCCTGCACGTGCCGCTGCATCCAGTCTGGCGGATAATTGTAAAACTCCTCGAAATTGGTCTGGATCAGATGGGCCACGGAGTGCGGGGTGGCGCGAGGGACGAAATGCTCTCCGCCAAAAGCCAGCAGGACCAGAGCGCCCGTGGCGATCAGCAGCGCTTTCCACGCGCGCTGCGTCCCCGCCAGAATCGCGTAGGCCAGAAATGCGCCGAATCCCGCCACCACAAAGCTGAGCCCGTAGATGCCGGTAACCGTTGTCAGTTGCACCAGCGCCAGATTGCCGCTGGCCGCGTAACCGATCAGGTTCCACGGAAAGCCAATAATCGGCAAATTCGCGCGTCCAAATTCCAGCGCTACCCACAGGCACGGCGCCAAAAGGCACGCCAGTGCCCGGCTCTTGCGCGACGCCAGCGCCACACCGATCGAAAAAACCGCAGCGATTAAGCCGCCAGCCAGCGCAATCAGGGCGAGAATTCCGGCTGACGCCCATGCGCTCGCGCCGCCATATTGACGGACCACCGAGTCCATCCACGGCACGCTGAGCGGATAAAAGGCCAGCCCGTTCAGCAAGCCATAGAGAGGCGCCACCGAAAGCTTGGCGCCACACGACGCAAGCGTCAGCAAGCCGACCGCAACCCACGCCAGCAGCGAGAAATTGTAGTTAGGAAATGAAAGCGCCAGGATGGCGCCGCTCGCGACGGCGAGCAGCACGCGCGTGTACCAATTGAAATTCATTCAACGCTTAATGATAGCTTTAAATCCGGCTCGTTCAAGGGCGCGTCTGGCGGATTCGGCGGCACGTTCATTGCGGTACGGGCCGACCTGCACGCGATAGAAGCGGTCTGAGGCGGGAGTGACCACAAACGACGGAAACCTTTTTTGCTGCAGCATCTCGGCCATGGCCAGCGCGTCACCCTGGTGGCGAAGCGCCGCGACTTGCAGCACGATCGCGCCTCTGGTGATACGCGGAGCGCGAAATCGCGCCGTAGCGGGAACCTCCCGCTGGCTGCGGGCCAGCGCGGCCTTGGGAATGGACGCGGGCGTCGCGGGCGACGACGAGACCCAGGGTGAAGATTTTTTCGCGGGCGATTGCAGGTGATCGTCATCATCCTGCTTTTTGCCGTAGAAATCCCACTCGCCCGCATTGGGCGCTGAGGAAGCCGCTGC
>JBOGNC010000101.1:0-13724 GCA_050747045.1 Candidatus Acidiferrales bacterium
ATCGCATCCTATAATCCTCATCGAAGGCTCCTTCCTACCGAATTTGCTTCGGTCCTCCAACCAGAAGCATACCCGGCATCGAACGGAGCCTTCGTTCTTATCCAATCAATTCTTCGCGCTTTTCGCGAAGGGTGCGGATTTTTCCGTTGCGTCTTGAGGATGCGAGCCTCGCGGGCCGCGCATTTCCACCACAAGGAAACGTAAACGAAACCGCGAAAATCCCTCTCAGGCAGGCCAAAGAATCAAAGATCGCGATAGAGCTGCTCAGTGAAGCGGGGCAGGCCTTAGCTTCCCGTCCTTGGCAAGTTCCTCTAAGTTCGGATAAGAGTGCGCCTCGACGTATGTTTGTTCCTGTGGCTGTTTTCCCTCCGTCATCGCGCGCGCCAACATTTCGATAGCCTTATCCAGCGTCAGAGATGTAACCACCGCCGCGGTCAGCACTCCCTGAGCCACGAGCGGCCTGACCCGGTTTGAAGTTCCCAATCCCGCGCGCGGGATAGCCATCCACTTCATCCGGTCTGACGCGGATGTGCCGGTTTCAAGCGCTTTCATCACTCCAAGGATGGAGTCCGCGTTCTGAGCCATGATCAACTGCGTGTCTTCCGGCCGCGCGCGAGATAGGCTCAGCCAAGAGCTGACCGCCTTATGAGCGTCTTTTTCCGTTAATCCCTGGACCTTTAGACTTTTGATTTCCACGTTTCTGGGCCTCGCGTTTTCTAATCCCTCGAATCGCTTTGTAGCCCACCAACTCATCGCCGGCCCGCGCAAGTACAGCACCGAACCTCCGTTCGGCAAAATCGCGCCGGTCTGTTTGCCCTGAATCCGTCCCACATCCACGTGGTTCTGCGAAACCACGAACACGGGCACCTTGGCGTTCCTGCGCAGCGGACCCAAATAGTCCACTTCTCCGTTGCTCACCACCCACGCGATTCCGGCTGTTACCGCCGCTTCCGCTACGCGCGGCAATCCCGATGCGCTCACCGGCTCCACTAGGATCGCGTCGGGCCGCGTCTCAGGCCGCGATTGCACCACACTCAGTAACTGCTGGCCTTGTGTTACTGCGTCCATTTCTGCGTTAAATATTTCCAGATTCACCCCCACGCGGTCGGCCGTGGCTTTGGCCGCATCCACTTGGGCACGCAGATACATGCTGTCGCCGGGAACGGACAGAACATATTTCTGTGGCTTCACCCACTCCTCCTCAAACTCAAAGCTCGACCCAAATTGTATCTTATGGACGGTGAGTGGCTATCTGGTTAATTTCCGTTTCCTGCTTCGTTTGCAGAGCAAGAGCGGCGGGCAGCGCGGCGCTCCCGCGGAACCTTTCGAATGAGCGATCAATCGGCTAACCATCCGTTTCCTGCTTGTCGATTCACTTCTGCACAAACGATCCGATTTGAGGAGCGTCTGATTGCGCCAGCCGCGCGACTGAGATAGCTTATTGCTGATTCATCCGGGAGGCCTGCCATGAAATCACCGCGCCGCTTGACGCTGATTTGCTTTGCGATCTTTTGCGCCTTCGCATTGCCCCTGAGCGCGCAAGAGGTGACGGCGCCGAGCGTGGACGGCGTGACTCATTTCCGCCGGCTGAGCACGACGATTGCATGCGGCGGGGCGACCGCTCCAGCGGCGGTGGCCGCGATCCGAAGAATGGGCTTCGTATCCGACATCAATTTGCGGCGGCCCAGTGAGCCCGGTGCAAACGTGAAAGGCGAAGCAGCGGCGGCGAGGAAAGCGGGGCTTCGCTACTACAATATTCCGTTCGATGGTGAGAACCCGAGCGACGCCGCCGTCGATAAATTCCTCAAGGTGATCACTGCGCCAGGAAATCAGCCTGCTTACATCCATTGCTCGGGAGGCAACCGCGCCTCGACCATGTGGTTCATCAAGCGCATGGTAGTGGACCACTGGAGCGAGGATCGCGCCTTCAAGGAAGCTACAGAACTCGGCATGACCAGCCCGGCGCTAAAAAAATTCGCCATCGAATACGCGCGGACGCATCCGCGCCCAGCGCGCCGCATGTAATTCGCCTCGCAATCGAAATAGCCTCGTAAGCCCGGCGAACGTGCCATTTCCCGGCCAAATTCCGGGTCGATCGCGGTGGCAATGCGCGCTTTTGGGTGCAAGCACATTGCCCATTGTGCTGCACTGATCTTTCGCCGCACCTTCGCCTTTTTCGGCCCTCGGATCAGCGCCCATGCCGCGAAAATTTGATGACAGCGGTTGCAAGTTTCGTTAGACTCTGCCGCAAATGTGGCGCAAGGTCTTGCTCTCCATCGTAGCCATCCTCGCGGGAATCGCGGTATTGGCGGCTTTGTCGTTCGCGATTGAAGCCGCGGCTGATCCGCTGATGATGCATCTCTTCCCGCGCGCTCTTCCGGACGCGGCGGCGCTGCAGCGCAGTGTTCCGGCGCATATCGTGATGTTCGCGTACACGTTTCTTTCGATCGTGGCGGGCGGCTACGTTACCGCTTGGATCGCGCGCCACGCTCCGGTTCGCGACGCGGTGATCATGGGTATCGTTGAGGCGCTGCTTACCGGGTGGCTTATGTCCACATCATTTCATCAGGCGCCGCTTTATTCCTGGATCGTCGGCATCGTCGTGTGCATTCCCGCGGCGTGGTTCGGCGGCGCATTGCGCGTCCGCACCGCGAAAACGAGATCCGTACCGCAGCCTGCGTGACGATATCTGATCGCCGTTGCCGGGCGTTCTCAGCGTGGCTTCTTGCCGATAACAGAAACCCAACCATTATTGGTTTCCTCGGCGACGACCACGTCAGAAAAACCGGCGTTAACGAGCGAGAGGCGATGCTCATCTGGAGTTAAGACCGTCATGCCGGCGAGATCCGGGTATTTTTCCAGCAGTTCAGCGGACGTGGTGTTCGCCGTTTTGTAGACTTCTGCAATGAGCAGGAATGTGCCCCCGGCTTTCAGCACCCGAAAGATTTCTTGCATGTCCTTGTGCAGGTCGGGCCAGAAGTAGTGCGTTTCCACAGCAGTGATGAGGTCGAAAGTGTTCTGCGCGAATGGAAGTTGAGAGACGGAGGCTTGGCGGACTTGCACGTCGCCCGCCTCGATCCGGCGCGCGTTGGTTCTTCTGGTAGCAGCGACACTTTCTTCCGAGTAGTCGATTCCGCAGACTTTTCCTTCCGTGGCGATGGCGGCCAGTTTATTGACCGTTCTGCCGCCTCCGCAACCTACGTCGAGGATCGCATAGTGCTTTTCGATGGAAACGCGCGCTAAGCCCCAGTCCGTCAGCTTGGAATGAAACCGATTCATGCGCGCTAGCAGGGCGCGGCCCGGCTGCCCGGTCGGCTTTTGGAATTGGTTCACGTCTGATTTTTTACCGGCCAGGATGATTCTCCTCTGTCACACAGCGTATCGCAAAACGAGCCGCTCAATCTGAAGGGAAGCACGATGTAGATCCTAAAGACCCGTCAGCACAAAGGCCGAAGCTACAAAACCGGCGCTCTAGCGAACAACTCGTGGGACCAAAACACGAAAAGCCCGGAGGGCGAAGCCTCCGGGCTTTCGTTTTCAAACGAATGCTGCCACTGCGAGTTAGTGCTGATTGTTGTTGCCGTCCTGATGAGTTGGTGGCGGCGGACCGAACCTGAACGTCTGCGGTTCGACCTTGGGCATCGGCTCCGTGCCGCCGAGCACGAAAGTGTAGAGCCGGCTCTTGCCACCCCGACCCGCTAGAACAGAAACATACTGCTTACCGTCGATGCTGTAGGTGATGGGATTGCCCGTTTCAGACGGAACCTTGGCGTCCCATAGCTTTTTGCCGGAATCCGCGGCGAAAGCCGCGAAATCACCGTCCATGGAAGCGGCGAAAACGAGGTTGCCCGCGGTGGTCATGGTGCCGCCGTTGCTGCCGCCGTAGCCCTCAGCGCTCCAGCGTTGCGCCTCGGCGACGGGATCCCAAGCCTCGAGCGCACTACCCCCCGGTCCGGGACGCGGCGGTGGCGCGGCACCAGGCGTAGGCTTGGGCGGGGCAAGCGTGATGCCCCACTTGTACACGCCCATTTCGGGCTTGAAGTCCGCCGCCTCCCGGTAGAGGAACGTGCTCTTAATTTCCGGAATGTACGCCAGATCGGTCTCTGGGTTGAAAGACATGGCATACCAGCTATGCCCGCCCGCAGGTCCCGGCCAGACCAGCGTACCGCTCTTTCCGTAAATCATCGCCTTGTTGATGGTCGGCATGCCCGTCTTGGGATTGAAACTGGTGGCCCAAGTGACCTTGGTATACGGCGCAGAGGAGATGTATTTGCCAGTCTTGGCGTCGAGAACGTAGAACACGCCGTTCTTCGGCGCCTGCATGATCACGCGGCGCTTTTTGCCGTCGATCTTTAAATCGGCGAGGATCATGTCCTGGGTTGCGTCGTAATCCCAGTTATCGGCTGGGGTGGTTTGATAGGCCCAAACGTATTTCCCCGTATCCGCGTTCACCGCAATGATGGAACAAAGCCATTCGTTCACGCCGCCTTCGGGGCTGCGATACTTCTGCACCCAAGGACCGCCCTGGCCGCTGCCAAGGTAAACGAGATTCGTCTTGGGGTCATAGGTGATGGCATTCCATACGGCGCCGCCTCCACCCAATTTCCACCAATCGCCGCCCTTCCAGGTTTTCGCGGCGCGCTTCAAGAAGGGATCCTCGAAAGGCTTCGATGGATCGCCGGGAACCGTGTAGGTGCGCCAGATCTGCCTGCCAGTTTCGGCGTCATAGGCGTCGACGTAACCGCGGACGGCGTATTCGCCGCCAGCGTTGCCGATCACTACCATTCCCTTCACGATACGGGGCGCGCCGGTGATGCTGTAGTCCTGCCCCTCTGGCGCGGATTGAACTTGCCAGACGACCTTGCCCGTTTCGGCGTCGAACGCGATGAGGCGGCCGTCGAGCGTGCCCATGTAGATCTTGCCGTCATAGATGGCCACCCCGCGATTAGCGGGGCCGCAGCAGACGCTGGGGCCAATGCGGATCCGGTCGGTAGCGTTCGGATTCATGGGACTAAAATTCTGGTGGCTGATCTTGGGGATCCACTTCCACTTCAGAGCGCCGGTGCGGGCGTCCACGGCGAAGAGCTCGTCCCAACTGGCGGTGAAATACAATGTTCCATTAGCTTCAATGGGAGACCCTTCAACTGTGCCCGGATCATCCTCGGTTTGGTAATACCAGGCAAGGCCGAGCTGGTTCGCGTTGCCGTCGTTCAACTGCTTGAGCGTGCTGTAATGCTGCTCGGTGTAGTCGTGGCCGTAGCTGAGCCACTCGTCGCCATTCTTGGCGGCGTTGTCGAGCGCCTTATTGTCGACGCGCCGAGGCTGCTTCGCCGCAGCGGCGGCGGCCGATAACGCCAGCATCAGCCCGACCAAGCACCACTTAGCACCGAACCACCGCGTTCTACCGTTGAAGATCTGCATTGGAAGAGATTCCTCTCATTGCGAAACTTTGCAAATAGACTTCGTGCCCCGCCCTCAGCCAAGCCTTTCCCCTGGGAACTATCGCAATCCGCAGATCAGAATGAATCCGCGGAACGGGCCTGAAGTGGACGCCCGGCAAGATACAACCGCGCGGGGCGGATTGCAAGCTTGGCGGGGCTCTCCGTACAGAGTGAGACTCGGCGGCGGGAAATTCCGTTACAGAAAAAAAGGAGTGGCGCACGAGGGTGCAGGAGGTCCTATGCTCGCACTCTTCGCGGCCGCCTCGAACATCGTCCGTTGGGCTCTGCACTCTAGCCTTCACGCAATCGCATTCTTCAAGAACGCGTCGATACGCGTGTTAGCCTCCGCAGCCTGCGGCATCGGCGCCATATTGAACACATGCGGCGCTCCCGGATACACGGCCAGTTCCGCTACGTTGCCCGCTGCAATCCAGCGCGCGTACATAAACATCGAATCGTCGAGCAGCGGATCGAGCGTCCCGACCGTGAAAATCGCCGGCGGCATTTTTTCGAGGCGCGCCCACAGCGGGGAAACGTCCGGATCGCGCGGATCGACGCCTTTCGGCAAATACGCCTCCGCAAATTTGCGGATGCTCAGCTTGCCCACCAGCAGCCCGCGTTCCGGCGAAAGCGCCTGGCTTGGTGTCATCGACGTGTCGTAATTTCCGTATGAAAGATTGGCCGCGCGGAATCCCGTGTAACTGTGGCGATCGCGCATACGCAGCAGCGTCGCCGCCGCCAACGTGGCTCCCGCCGACTCTCCGCCGATAGTCAGAGCATCTGTGCCGAATTCCGATTTCGCGTTTTTCGCCAGCCACGCCGCCACGGATTCGCAGTCGTCCCAACTAGCCGGATACGGATTCTCCGGCGCCAGCCGGTATTCCACGCTCGTCGCCACCATGCCCGTGTTTTGCGCCACACGCTCCAGCATCGGATCGGCGCCTTCCGACGAGCCGAAGACGAACCCGCCGCCGTGAATGTGCATATAAACGCCCGTTGCAGTGCCGCGTTCCGGCGCGATCGCGCGCAACGGAATCTTGTGCCCGCCTTTGCCTTCGATCTGAATCGTTCGCGCGCGCTCCGATTTCGGCGCCAGAGGCATAGGCCCTCGCCCGCTGGCCACCGCCTCGCGATACGCAGCCGCTCCCACGTCCCACCAATCCGGCCCGCCGGTAACCGCTTTGCGGAACGCTTCGTTGGCCGCCAGCGTCTCCGCCGAAATCGCTTCGGGACGAAACCGTTGCGGATCAAATGGATTGCTGTTCGCCGCCGCCCGTTCATTGAGTGGTCCACTCGCCGCTTTCGCCGCTTCGCTCATCGCCCTCACCTCCGCCGTTCTTTGGCTCCGCTGCCGCGCAGATTACACCATCGCCGGGCGCCTCGTCCAACTTGCCAATGTCGGAAGAGTCCCGCGAAGGGGCTCGGAAATGAGCGGGTGTACATGTTCGGGCATCACCGCCTGGCCCAACGACTCGAAACCATATTCCTTCCACCTTGGTCGACGGCCTCGATGAACACGCTGCGTGCTCGCGCGGTCCGCAGGAGTGGCAGTCGACGGTAACAGCTGAAAATAATGAAGTGTAGGTGGCTCAGACCATAGATGCGTTAGAGACCCTTGGGCACAACAGAAAAATCCCGTGCTCACACACCCGAGCGATGGGCATCCACACAATATATGCCGTTGCTAAGCGCCTCTATGGTATCCTGCTCAGCGACGTGCGCACCGGCCAACCACCTCGAAGAGCGTGGGCCACCCTCTAGACGTTGTCGGCTCTGTCAAGGCACACCTCACGTGTGCGAGTCGCAGAGGACTCTTTTTCTCCTGGCCGGAGTTCTTGCTCTTTCCTTCTTTTTCTCGACCAAGGCTCGCACCGTGAATCCAGCGGTGGATTTCTGGTTCCACCAACCATCTATTCGGTCTCCGCACTTCCGACCATGATTCGTTCTTCAGACGCCCCGACTTGTCGGGGGAGCAAGCTGCCCAATCAGCCTAGCGATGAACTTGCGTTCACCAGGGTGGCCCCCGGGCTGGCTTGCATGCGAACCAGCCGTGCGTAATCTGCTCCACTGCGCAGCATCCAGTACATACGCACGGCTAACTTGCGCGCGATGGCTACCTTCGCCACTGCGTTTCCTCGACGGGACTTTAACCGCTGATAGTCCTGCCGGAACTCCGGATCCAAACGCACCACGTGTTGCACCGCTTCGATCAGCAGCCAGCGCACCATGGTGTTGCCTTGCTTGCTGATCGCTCCCAGCCGCCGCTTCCCGCCCGAGGAATGCTCGCTGGGATTCAATCCGAGGTAACTGGCGATCTGCTTGCTGCGCTGGAAGCGAGCCACCGGACCGATGGTGAGCACGAACGCCAGCGCGTTCACCGGGCCAATTCCGGGATGAGTCATCAAGCGCACCGCATCTTCCCGGCGCTTCGCTTCTTGCATCACCGCCCGATCCAGTCCGTCAATCGCCGGATCGAGTTGATCGAGCAGATGCAGAAGCTCTTCCCGCCGGCGGCTGGCCCACGGACCCAGCGCCAGGCTGCTCAGTTCCGCACGGCCGTGCACCGTGAATAGCTTTTTCTTGTGGCACAGCCCCTGGCTCATGGCCAGAAAATGAAGCTGATTGCCCAGCATCGTACGCATCCGCACCAGCTTGTGGCGATGCCACAGCAGTTGCCGGAGGTCCCGTTCGGCGGGAGTGGGAACCCAGATGCGCGGAAAGCGATTCGTCAGCAGCAAGTCCAGGATCAGCCGCGCGTCCCGTTCGTCCGTTTTCTGCTTGCGCACTTCGCTGGCACGAATCTTGGCCGAGTTTCCGATCCACAGTTCGTGGCCCCAGTTCCGTCAGCAAGCGCTCGAACCAGTGCAGCGGCCCGGTGGCTTCCACTCCCACGCGCGCCGGCCGGGGCAGACTGCGGTAGAAGCTGTGAGCCTCTCCGTTTTCGTGCTCCAGCCGCCGTTCGATCAGCTCTCCGGTCGCCTCGTCCATCATCGCGATCTGTTGGTAGCGTGTGTGAAAATCACATCCTATAATCAGCATCGCTCGGCTCCTTTTTCCGAGCCTTGGTCGTCCAACAGCTGCCAAGTTTACTCGGAGTGAGGAGCCGACAACGTCATCTAATCAGCCACATCTACAACAGATGATTGGCTCACATGACTCCTTGAGATGGCATGGCCTGCATTGGACTTCGACAAGCTGGCTGCGGGCAAAATGTGCAATGATCACCGCTTAGAAAGGAGACAAATTGGAATTGCGGACGATGTTGATGACCGGATGGGCATAAAAATGAACATTTCGACGAATGCGTCGTTTTGGCTCGATGACATTGAAGGAACCAGGCCAGCTTCCAACTGTCCGATCAAGGGATGCGGATCTGAATTTATTCGTCCCAATATGAGAGGTTTTCCCTGCTGCGAAAAACACGGGCTAGAAATTCATGCAAAGACTTTTGTCTACTTCAACGGCGAAAGCCGGGACGAGCAATCCCAAGCTCGTCTCAGGAATTTCTTGCCGGGCGGTGCACGGTTCCTCTCCAAACATATTTTTGGCAACAAGAACAAAGCCGAATCGCATCGACTCGGAGCCGAGAACAGTGAGGACGCCCTGAGCTGGAATGTTTTCGGCGAGCTCCATCGGCTTGGATTGGTACATTTGGCATACAACTATTTAACGGGAGACACCGTTGAGGCCGGGCAAGTAAGACTGTTTCTCTGGGGACTAGAGATTGATTTTGATAGTGACACAGCGAGGGAATGGCCGAGCCTCAAAGAAGTCCGAGATGAGTTAGAAAAGGGCATCAATAGCTTTCGAACCGAACCGGACATCATGCTCCTTGGTCCTCGCAAGCTGGTGATTGTAGAGGCTAAGTTGACTTCTGGGAATCCTCTCTGCGTCGAAGCCTCTGATGTCGAAGGTATGAAACCAACTTCACGGAGCGGCCTAATCCATAGATACATCGCAGAGAACAAGCTCTGGGAGCCCGTGCTCTGCGACAAAGATATAGGCGGAAGTAAAATTCATTCACAACTTCTGCGGATGATTGTCTTTGCCAGCACTATGGCCCAGAAAAACAAAATCGACTGGGCAGTTGTAAATCTGGTGAGCCGGACTCAGTGGAAGAAAGTCGGCACTCGGCCCAGAAAAGGATACGATTTCGAGAATCCAAGGGAGTTTATTCCTACAAAAGTCGGGAGTCGTTTCCGTTTCTTGTCCTGGGAAGAACTCTTCAATGAAATGTTGTCCAGGGAATCAGGGGCACAAGAGATCGCCGAGTACATGCAGAAAAAGACGGTGAATCTCTCAAGGGCATTTGAATTTAGCGAGGACTCGCTTTTGATTGCCGGTTAGCGAAGACGGACATTAATGCATGACAGTCCCTGTCTTGCCTCATACCCCTTGATTTCTAGGATCTCGGATACAAATCGAGTACCGAGGACGTTCGAGCTGAATGATTTACGTTACGTGAGTCGCCGATGTTGTTCTTGATTGCGCGGTACGGGAGTTCGACGCCACAGCTCATGAATCTTGAAATAGCCTGTTGTGCGGAACTGGCATGGACCGTTGAAAGAGTGGCGGGTGGCTCCGGTTTTGAACTTGTGGTTGCCCAAAGCTGGGGTTTTTGAGCCTGGGCTTCTCGTTTCGACGGCGCCGCTCAATAGAAGTGTCCTTCGACAGCTAACCGTTGCAGCCCGTTAGTGCGCCCTGGTTTGTTATAATTGCCCGCTCATGCCCGGCCGCTCTTCCAATCCGCATGCGCCCAAGCATCCCTCGTTTAAAGCGCCGCGATACATCGTGATCGAAGGGCCGATCCGCGTGGGCAAATCCACTCTGGCCCGCGTGCTGGCCGAACAACTGCACGCCCGCCGCGTCTTCGATTGCGAGCACAATCCCTTTCTCACCGGCTTTTACGATGAAGAGCCCGGCTCCGCATTTCGCACGCAGATGTATTTCCTCTACGAACGCCACCGGCGGCTGATCGAAACGCGCCCGGAAGACGGCCCGGCTCCGATCGTCAGCGATTTCCTCTTCGAAAAAGACAAGATCTTCGCCTACCTCAATCTCGATAACGAAGAGCTGAAGCTCTACGAAAAGTACTTCGACATGCTCGCGCCCTCCGTGCCCACGCCGGACCTGACCATCTATTTGCAGGCCAAGCCCGAGGTGCTGCACAAGCGCGTCTCAAAAAAAGACGATCCCGCCGAGCGCGAAATTTCGCCCGAATACCTCGAGGCGGTCGCCAACGCCTACGAACACTTTTTCTTCCGCTACTCCGCCTCGAACCTTCTGGTGGTGGACACCACGGAAATCGATTTCGTCGAACGCAACGAGGATTTGCAGGAGCTGCTTCGCAGGCTGCGCCAGCCGGTGAAAGGCACGCAGTATTTCCTTCCCCTCGGCCAGCCTTGATTTTCCGCCGGTAGGTTCGGGCCGAAGTTGTTGCGTGATAGCCGGGGTCCTCGGCGCGCTTGCGCGCTGGGGTGGTAGGAAGGGGGTCCGGAGCGGGCCTCTCGCGGGCAACCCGCCCCGGATTGCGTCATGGGGACGCAACTCGATGACCGAACTGTGGCTACTCGCTTACGCCGCTTGCGAAGGCCCCGTCAGGCGGTGGCGGAGTCTCCCGAGTGTCCGGTTCAAAGGGTGGCTGCGATGCAAGAACGCAAGCACCGGCTCGCGGCGCGTGCCGATCCGCTCCAGCGCGCGACGGATGCGGAAATCGCGCCCCGCGGAAATCAGTCCTTTTTCCAGCACGTCGATCGCTTCCTGGGTCCGGCCGCACTGCTGATACACTTCCGCCAGATTCAGGTAAAGCTGCGCATGGTTGTGGCGAAGCGAAAGAGCTTCCTGGCAGAGATTTTCGGCGTCCGCGAAGCGGTTCTCGGCCATCCCCGCAAGCAAGCCGGTGTAAGAGAGGTAGAACGGGTTTCTGGGTGCGGCGCCCAGCGCACGGCGAGCGTCCGTCAGAGCTGCATCCGGGTGGCCGTCGCGCAGATGTTTTAGGCATTCCTTGAATTCGTTCATCCCGGCGTCTGCCGGAGAGGTCGTTCCAATCCAGTGGGTCATAGGCTCCTTCCTGGCTGCGCGATGCGTGCCCCCCATCGCGAGGCAGCAAGAGAATCCTAGTCCGCGGGGATTTCGAAGGAAATAGAACTGAAGGACAGTTTTAGTTCCAGTCCTTTTACCTGTCTCATGGGACAGGCGAAGAAAACGCTAACGCACCAGCTCTGAGGCAAATACCACGTGGATTCCGCGCTTTTCGAGCTGCGGAACGCCTTCCGCGAGCGCCGCGATGGTTTCTGGATGCGGATGCCCGATCGCAATCGCTGATCCATCGCGGATTGCGTCGCGCGCCGCTAGATCGAGCTGCGCGAGCACCGCTTCGCGCGTCGGCGTGTCGTCGAGAAATACTTTGCGGGACGCGGCGCGAACGCCAGCGCGTTCCGCGGCATCGTACGCGACGGTCGCTGCGGTGGTGCGGCTGTCGATAAAGAACAACCCGCGCGCGCGGAGCAACAGCATTAGCTTGGCCATGAGTTGCGGATTGGCAGTGGCGCGCGAGCCTTCGTGATTATTGACGCCGATTGCGTGCGGCACCGTGGCCAGCATGCCAGCGAGGTCCGACTGCACCTGGCTCGCGGACATGCCCACGCGCAACTCGATGGCCTCTGGTTTCACGACGTCAACAAGCGGCTGCATCGGCAGATGCAGGATCACCTGGTCGCCGCGACGCCAGGCTTCGTCGGCGGTTTGCGCGGAGTACTGGTGATGCGGGAGCACGGAGGCGGTGAGCGGAAACGGCAGCGCGAGGACGGATTCGGCTTCGGCGGGATCGTTGCCAAGATCGTCGATGATGATGGCGAGACGCGGAGCGCGAGAGGACTTTTCGACGCGGGCGTGCTCACGAGACGTTTTACGCGGTTTGGAACTCCAAGGCCAGCGGAGCTTTTTCGAGCAGCCAAGAAACGCGAATGAGGAAAACGCTGCAAGTACGATGAGAAGCGCGCCGCGCCGAAGGGGCTTCGCCGCACGGCGCGAAAGCTTCACGTTGCCTAGGCGGCCTTCTTCGCGGGCGCACCTTGCAGGACATCGAGCGCTTTTTTCACCACAGGATCGGTGGGTGAATCGGTGGGCGCGGCAGGATAGATATTGTTCAGCTGGGCGATGTCGTCAACGGCGGCTGGACGGACAATGTCGATCGGCACCACGCCATCGGCGGGAATGTTTTTGTTGGCCGGGGTGTAGTAATCGGCGATGGTGAGAATCAGCGCGGAGCCATCGTCGAGCTGAATCAACTTTTGCTCGGACGCGGTGCCGTAGGTGCGGTCGCCAATGGTGTCGCCGCGATGATTATCGGCGATGGCGGCGGCCACGATTTCAGCGGGCCCTGCAGTGCCGTTGCCGATGAGCACGGCCACGGGCGCGGACCAGACGTCTTTTGCCGGGTCGGCTGAAAATACCTGGGGAGTGACGGTTTGGCCCTTCAGCGTGGCGACGGTGCCGGAGGTCAGGAAGAGCTGCGCAGTGTCGATGCCTTCCTGATCGTTGCCAAGAGCGCAATTGCGAAGATCGAGGATCAACTTGCGCGCGCCGTCTTTTTTGAAACGATCAAGGCTGGCGCGAATTTGCTGCGACATTCCGTTGTTGAAAGTGGGCACGCGCAGATAGGCGACGCCGCTGGGCAGGGTTGCGGTGACCACTTTCGGCGTGGCCAGCGGCTCAAGCGTTAGACTGACGGCCCCTGGCTCCGTCTTGCCGCGGCGGATCACGGAAAGCTTCACGACCGTGCCTGGATCGCCGCTCAGGAGCACTTGTGCCTGATCGACGCCCATTTGCGAAGTGGTGAAATCGCCAATTTTTTCGATCACGTCGCCGAGGCGCAAATTGGCCTTGGCCGCCGGGCTATCGGGCAGCGCGGAAATCACGCTGATGTAACCGAAGCGCTTGGTGAGCGCGACGCCGGCGCTGGCTTTGGCGACCGTCGAAGTTTTCTGTTCGTAATCCTTATATTCGAGCGGACTCATATAGCTCGATTGCGGATCGAGCGAATCGAGCAGGCCGTGCAGCGCGCCGCTGGTGACTTGATGGATGTTGGGCTGGTCCACGTAGTCGTTCTGAACGTGATCGAGAACTTCGGTGTAGACGGTCATCGCCTTGTAGGCGCTTTCCTTTTGGTCGTCGGCGCGGCTCATCATGAAGCCCGCCGCGACGTACGCGATCACAAAGACCGAAAGTACCGCTACGATTTTTTTTGCCAATGAACTCATGCCCAATTCCTTTTGACTGCGT
>JBOGNC010000102.1:0-13684 GCA_050747045.1 Candidatus Acidiferrales bacterium
CGCAAACCCTTTTCGATTTCCTGCTGGATGCCGAACTCCTCGAAGATGGGCGCCTCTTTGGTGTAAAGCTTCACGCGGTTCGCCAAGCTGGATTGGAAGCGGCTGATGAACTCGGTGACCTTGGTGTAGGCCTCTTCGGAATCCACCCAGATGGCCGTGTAGTCCGAATTCATGTGGTCACGGAGGATGCGTTCGACGAGATTCAGATCGCGGTGCAGCATTGAAGGCGCTTTGCGCTGCTCGGAACGCGACTTGATCTCCGACCAGGTATGGGTGAGGAATTCGACGTCGGCGCGGACTTCCTCCGGCGCGGCCGCGGCAGCCGCGGTGCGCACGATGAACCCGCCGGGAGCGGCGCCCTTGGCTTCGTTGACCAGATGGCGCAGGCGCGAGCGATCCTCGGCGGAAGCGATCTTGCGCGAGACGCCGCTGTGGTCGAGCGTGGGCATGTAGACGAGATAGCGGCCGGGCAGAGCGACGTGGCTGGTGATGCGAGCGCCCTTTTTGCCCAGCGGCTCCTTGGCGATCTGCACGATGATTTCCTGGCCCTGCTTCAGCAGGTCGGCAATTAACTGCGGACGGCGGTTCTGCGGGCGATGATGGCCGCCGTGACCTCCGCGGCCGTGTTGCGGGCGGCGCCCACGATCGCGACCGCCGCGCCGCGCGGGATGCTGCATGCGGGCGCGAAAGTCGTCACGAACGCGAGCGGCGAACGGCTGGCGCTCGGGCTCCGGTTGCGACGGCTCTTCGCCGATATGTTCGGAGGATCCCTCGGTCGCGATTTGTTGGATATCCGGCGAGGGTTGGTGTTCGATTTCGGCTTGCGCTTCGGCGATTTCTTCGCCTTCCGTTTCCGATTCAAATACTTCGCTCTCGGCGTCTGCGGCCTCGGACTCGAATGGCTCGACGCCGCTTTCTTCGCCTCCGGCGACGGGCTCGTCGTGTTCGTCGGAAACTTCGCCAGGGGCGGCGTTGTCGTTTCGCTGCTGTTGGCGCTCGGCTTCGGCGTTTTGCGCTTCGGCGACGTGCTCGGCGATGACAGCGGCTTCATCGTCGGTCAGCTCTGGAGTGGCATGCTCTGCGTGCGCGTCGTGATGCGCGTCCTCGTGCTGCGCATGTTGCGAGTCCGCGGGGGCTTGATGCTCCTCAGGCTCGCGCTGGCTTCTCGCACCGGATTGCTCCAAAAGAGGCGCAGCAGATTCAGCGGTTTCCTGGGATGAAGGCGCCGATTGCTGCGCCGGAGGCTCAGTGCGCCACTTGGACAGGCTTTCGCCGGGGAGCGGCTCGAGTCCAGCGGAAGATGCCGGCAATTCAGAGCGTTCAGTGCGGTCGTAGCGTTCGGGCCGCTCGGGGCGGTCATGTCGATTATGCCGATCATGTCGACCAGAGCGCCCTTGACGTTCGTAGCGCTCTGGACGAACAGGACGCTCGGAATGCTCGACATGCTCGTAGGAGCCAAAGCGAAGTTCGGGCCGGGATTCGGGAGCGGCGGATTCCGCGGGCACAGCTTCCTTGGGCTCGACAGGCTGACGAGCAACCGATGATTCAGGAACGGCTGGCACTTCGGCCGGAGGAACGTTCGGAGCGATTTCCTCCGTTGGCGCGCTCGAAGAAACGGTGCCAGGGATTTTGTATTTGGCGAGCGATTCTCCAGGCAGGACTACTGGGACGTAGGGCTCCGCGGGACCGGACTCTTCGGCGTGATCTTGATGGCGCGGGGACGCGTACTTCGAAGGCGGTAATTCGCGGCCGTAGCGGCGATCGCCGCCAGGCTTACCGCCGCGGCGACCGAAACGGCCTCCGCGCCCTTGGCCACCAAAGTCGCGCCCACCGCCGCGGTTGTGGCCACCGAAGCCTCCGCGATCGCGATCGCCAAAGTCCTGGCGCGGCGGTGCCGTCTGCGAGGGAGGCGCGGCCCAGGTGTTACCGGGCTGCGGATCTTCGCTATGTCCATCCGGATGTTCATTGGCATGGGCATTTTCGGGTGCAGCATCGGCGTGCGCTCCGGCTGGCTGGAATGGAGCGACTTCCACATCAGGCGGCTCGATGGCGGCGGCGCCGCCGTTGGCCGGAAATAGCTGGCCACCCTGTTCCTGCATTTTTTGGGTTTTGTCTTCGACGGTGGCGACGATCGGCTCGAATTCCTCGACGCCTTCGAGAAAATCGGTGACGTACAGGAAGGCGTCACTATCGAGACCGATCTCCACGAAGGCCGACTGCATGCCGGGCAGCACCCGTGTGACGCGGCCTTTGTAAATGCTGCCGACTAACGCAAACTCTTTTTCGCGTTCGACGTAATACTCACAAAGCTGTCCTTCTTCCAAGATGGCGACCCGCGTCTCGTGCGGGTTCGCCGAAATAACCATTTCCTTCGGCATAAGAACTCCCCAAGGAGCAGCGGATTGCGGCGTCACAAAGGGGCGCAGTGCGCGCCCGGCGGACATAACGAGAGGCGCCCATGTGCGCCTGCCTCGGACCGCTCAGGAAAGACCTGTCAAAATTCGCTTTCCTCATCCGGTGCATCCTCATTCAAATCTGAATAACTAGCAATCTGAAAAAATAAAAACTCGAAACTTATTCCCGGCCGGACTTGCATTCCACCGGCGCGGCTGTACTGCACGCAGCACGAACAGCGGCTTCGCCTAATTGACAAAGCGCCGCATGCGAACGTTCATCACCAACCCTAAAGCGAGAAATACGAAGGCTGTGGATGAGCCGCCATAACTAATCAGCGGCAACGGAATGCCGGTGACCGGCATGTATCCGATGACCATCGAAGTGTTCACCAAAACCTGAAACCCGAGGATGGCCGTCACGCCCATAACAATATACATGCCGGCGCGATCCTTGGCTTTCTGCGCGTTGTCCACAAGCCTTAAGATGAGGCCCAGGTACAATAGCAGAACTACGCAAACTCCGATGAACCCTTGCTCTTCCGACAGCGCGGCCAGAATGAAATCCGAATACCGCACGGGCACAAAGCCCAACTGATTCTGGCTGCCTTTGCCGAATCCTTTGCCCCAGAAGCCTCCGGAGCCGACCGCAATTTCCGACTGCAGAATCTGGTAGCCGGCGCCCCTCGGATTATCCTCGGGATGGAGGAACGTCTGGATACGCTGCTGCTGGTACGGCTTCAGGTGATTGCGCATGTTCCAGGCGATCGGAACCAGCAACGCGACCACGACTACGCCGATCGCCAGGTGCTTCCACCGAACTCCAGCCAGAAAAATGCCGATCAAAGCGACAGGAACGAGCACCATGGCGGTTCCCAGGTCGGGCTGCTTCAAAATCAAGCCAACCGGAATCAGCGTTAAAACGCCAACTTTCGCCAAATCGGCCAACGTCAGACGGTCGGTGCGGACGTCGGTGAAAAACCGCGCCAGCACAATGATTATAATCAACTTCATGATCTCTGACACTTGTAAATTAACTAAGCCGCCAAGGGAGATCCAGCGCTTGGCTCCCAATCGCGAATAGCCGAGAACGAGGACAACCACCAGGCTGGCGATTCCGACGCCGTAGAGGGCGGGCGCCTGGTCCATCAGCGCATGATAGTCGATCATGGAAATCAGGCACATGCCCACAAAGCCGATGCCGATCCACATGAGCTGCTTCCACTGCATACCGGCGAGGGAACTGGCGTGCGTGCAAGAGTAGATTTCGAGGACACCAATGACGCTGATGGCGCCTACGATGGCCAGAAGAATCCAATCGAAATCCTGGAGTCGCGGACGGTCTTTCACTGATGCGCTCCCATGGCGGCCTCCCCATTGCGCGAAGCCGGCGCGCTGGGGATTCCGGTCGCGGCGACCAGCGAATGCGAGGCGCCGGATTTCGAGGCGCTTTCTGGCGCGTTGGTGGGCGGCTGGAATTGGCCATTTTTCTCATCGTAATAGGCCTTCACTACATCGCGAACGATCGGAGCAACATTGCTGCCCCAGACGCCCTTCTGAACGAGCGCGGCTACGACGATCTCGGGATTTTCGCGCGGAGCGTAACCAACGAACCAGCCGTTTTCCTTCAGATGAATTCCCAAACGATGTTGCAACTCGTAGCTCTCGGTCTGGGCCGTGCCCGTCTTGCCGCAGAACTCGATATCTTTCAACTTCACTGATTCGTATGTGGTGCCGTCGGGCTCGTTCACAACGCCGTACATGCCCGAGGTGACTTGATCCACAGTGTTCTGGGAAAGCGGGAAGCGCGTGATTTTCACGTTGGAGTCGTCCTTAAGAAGGTGCGGCTGGACGAGATTACCTCCGCTGGCGACCCCGGCAATCATGCGCGCGAGCTGGATGGGCGTAGCCATCACGGCACCCTGACCGATGGAGACGGAAATGGTGGAGCCGGGATACCATTTGTGATGGTAGACGCGCTCGACCCACGCCTCCGACGGAATAAGGCCGGGCTCTTCACCGGGCAAATCGATACCCGTCAGATGGCCGAGGCCGAGAGCGTTGGCGTAGTAGCTGATGCGATCGATTCCCAGAAGCTTTCCGACATTGTAAAAATACACATCACATGAAGCGACGATGGCCTTGTGAAGATCCACTTCACCGTGGGCGTGATCGCAATGGAAGACGCGGCCATAAAAGGTGGCATAGCCAGGGCAATACACGGTGTAAGTGGGGGGAATCGCCTTCGATTCCAGCATGGCCGTTGCCATCACGATCTTGAAAACCGAGCCGGGAGCGAGTTGCGCTTGAATGGCGCGATTCAGCAGCGGCGTCTCCGGGTTGGTGTTTAGCTGCCTCCATTCCTGCGAGGGAATGCGAACGGCGAAGTCGTTGGGATTGAATGTGGGGCGGCTGACCATGGCCAGGACGGCGCCGGTGCGTGCATCCATGGCGACCACGGCGCCTTCCTTGCCTTCCATGTCGTGCTCGGCGACGGATTGCAGATCGTAATCGATGGTGAGCTGAATGGGTTTTCCGGGGATGGCGTCGACGTTGTCGAGGGTGCGCATTACTTTGCCGACGCTATTGACCACGACACGGCGCATTCCGTCCGTTCCTTCGAGCTGATCGTTGTATTCCTTTTCGAGGCCGGCTTTGCCGACGATATCGCCAGGGCGGTAGCGGCCGTCGCTGCGGTCCAATTCTCGCGCGGATACTTCGCCTACGTAGCCGATGGCACTGGCGAGCATCTTTCCGTATGGATAGCGGCGGCGTTGAACCATCATCAGATCGAGAATCGGGATATCGACGCGGTGCGATTCGACGAAGGCGAGGTCCGCCTGGCTAGCTTCCGGCTTGACGATGATGGGCATGAAGCGCGGCTCGGTTCTAGCGGTGTCGAGCTCGTCCTGCATGTCGTCCTTGCTGATCCCGAGTCCGGATTCGACCTCCGGCAGATATTTCTGAATTAATTTCGGATTGTCGCGGTTCAGAAGGATGCTGAAGGATGGATAGCTATCGACGAGCACGCGGCCTTCGCGATCGAGCATGGCTCCGCGCGGAGCGATGATGGGAATGGAACGAATACCGTTCTTTTGCGCCAGATCGGCGTAGTGATCGGACTGGATGACTTGCAGCTTCCAGAAGCCAACCAACAACAGGATGATGAAGGCTACCGACAGGTACGAAAACAGGGTCAGACGTCCCTGGGGGATCCTTTGGTCGTTAACATTCCACGATGACAACTGAAGTCCTTTGCCACGAGCGCAGCTGCGGCGCGCTGCCACTTCAGAAAAAAGTGCTACTGAACTAGAAATTGCTACGCTACCACCCGCGAAGAGGAAGCTGCAAGGTACTTATGTCCATTTGGTCAACGCAACGCTCCCTTCTTACTGCCGCGAGAAGAAGACAACCTGCGATGGCTGGGGACAGCAGCGCTACCGAACGCGATAACGAACGAGAGGGTCGAGTCAGGGAAACGCGACTGCGGGATATCAATTACACATGTCGGTTCGCAACACGCAAGGTGAAAAATAACCGCGGCAGAAGAGAAGGGGCGTCAGTTTCATTGAACGATCCTCGTAGCAGCATGAGACGTGGCGCGTTCAAGCGCCTTCGATCTTCTGCCCGCGGGTTTGTCGTAGAAGTAAAAGTACAGCCCAGTCCTTGCGTGTTGGGCTTAGTTTTGGTGTTCGCGATCCAGGCTGGCGTTGACGCTTTTGAACCAAGCTAGAATCGGACCGGAGACGGTCTTGTCCGGAGTGTCCACGGAAAAGATTTCGGACATGTGGCTCTCGCCTTTCTCAAACAGCAGCGCAGGGCAATGTCCCCGGCTGCTGACGGCGTGCGGACCGTCCAATTTGCACAGCTCGTCGTGGAGGGCCTGATTGAACGGGCTGCTCGATTTGCCGTTGGCCCCGGGATCAAGTTCCGCAGTAGCCAGCAGGATTTTCGCGTGCGTCTTTTCGAGGCCCGACAGGCTGGATTCGGCGATCTGCTGTTTCAGAGGGACGCGCGCGGCACCGAAGCGGAGTCCGCCGCGAGGCATGACGAATGGGGCTTGGCCTCCGGGCTGATCGGGCGATCGACCCGGGAGTACGCCCTCGGTGCTGAACGCGCCGCCCTTTAGTCCACACGTTTTGCCTGCCTGAGCGAATAAATTGGCTCCGCCGCCGAAACCTCCGGCTGCCGATGGCGGGACCGGATTCGTGCCATCGGGGCGAAGAATATCAAACTGCCCGGACATGAAAATGATGCCGATTAGGCCAATGCCTTTCGGGGTGTACAGCTCGGGATGGCCGGCGTAAATGCCGAGCGGACCGTTTCCGGCTGACTGCGCCCAGGCAAACATGCGGTCCGGATTGCCGTGGTACGTCGAAATGTTCCGCTGGACGAACTGGATCATTGCGGCAACGTCCTTGGCGCCGGCGTAGTAATCGGGCTTGGCACCCGGAGGGAGGCCGTGGCGCTGCATCAGCACTGCAACCATGCCGTGTTGCGTGGCCCAGCGGGCGATATTGTCGTTGAAGGCGTTGGCTGCGCGGTTCTGCAATTCGATTTTATTACCGACGCCGCCAGGCACGTACATCAAGACAGGACGCGATGCGGGACCGCTATCGGCGGTGAAGATGTCCACGACATCTTTGGGATTGGGTCCAAAGGACACATCCCGGTAAATCGTAATTCCCGGATAGATGGTCACCTCCGAGCTGGGCTTGTTCTCGGCTTTCATTTCCAGGAGCTGATCGACGATGTCTTTTTTGGGCATCATCGAACGGTAAAGCACCGCGGTGCAGCCGGGATCGACGATGTGTCCCATTTTTTGCAATTGAGCTTCAATTTTCGGCGGCACCTGCGCTCGGGCCACACTAGCGGCGGTGGTCGTGATGAATAATGCGAAGAGGGCATAGCATCCTATGCCGCTACGGCGCGCAAAAGCGGCCACTAGAGCTCCACTTCGCCGACATCGGTTACGATCGCGATTCATTTTTTGCCTCCGTGATTCGCGCGCCTGACCTTATCTCAAAAAATTGTCACCACGCGAACCCGTTGCAGGTCCCCCGGCTTCGAGCGTAATCAGGCGAGGATGGACGCGCTGAGATTCGGCGGGATGTTAGCACATTTCGAAAGACGTGCAGCTTAAAGCAAATTAATACTCGGAGTCGCAACAGCCGTTGGACGAGAGGCGGCCGACAATCAGGACTGACGGCGAAGGCGGTCGAGGAGCGAAAAGAGAACGACCGCGATGGCGGCGCTGACTAGAGACACGATCAGCAGGTGAACGGTGAAAAAGGGGGTGGGGCGGTTGAGCAGCACGCGCTCAGTGGCGGCGAATACCAGCTGATGCACGTGGTACAGTACGAAGACGAGAGCAAAACGGCTGACGGGATGTTCGGTATCGATGCGCGCTCCGACCGAAGAGGCCACGTAGCCAACGATAGTTTTGGCGATGCCGTACAGTCCGATGGGATTGTCGTGGCTGAGCGCGTCCTGCGCGATGCCGATAGCAGCTCCGAGCAACATGCCGGAAACCGGATTGCGGCGGCTGACGCCGAAATAGATGGTGACCAATAGGGGCAGGTCGGCGAACTCCGACCAACGGCCGTAGCGGTGGAGAAACGCCTGAATGACGATTGCCAGGACCGCGATTACCGTGACCGCGCCGGCGTAGTATTTATGGACTTCGATATTCGATTCAGACTGAATGCCGGAATTGAAGGCGTAGGACATTTCAGGGACGCTTTCCCGAGGGCGATGCGGACTGGTTCACTGCAGCGCCAGCTTGCGCGGAAGGCGGTGCGGCAGGCGGCGCGACTTTCGTTCCTGCAGGGGGAATGGCGGGCTCGGCAGGCAATCCAACGACGACCTGGCTCGACGGGTCGTGAGCGTTAGGGTTCAACTCGTGCTCGGAGAGAAGAACGAGGACATCTTCGAGGCGATCAAGGTGCGCGGCAGTCTGAACTTGAATGGTTTGGAAAGGATTTCCGGGCTTGGAACTGACGACGGTGCCGATCAGAAGACCCTTTGGGAAAATGCGATCTTCGCCAGAAGTGAGGATGACTTCGCCTGGATGAACCTTTTCATCGTTCTCGACGTAAGCCATCGCAGGACTAGGATCTGCAGTGCCTTTGATGATGCCTTGTGTGCGGGTATCGGCAAACAGCGCGCCGACACCGCTATCGCGGTCGTTAATCAGCAGGACTTGCGCAGCGCCGGGAGACACCTCGACGATTTTTCCCACAATGCCATTCGGAGTGATCACGGCCTGATTGCGGCGAATGCCGTTGCGCTCACCGCGATTTATGAACAGAGTGTGAGAAGAAGGATCGGCGCTGCCGCCAATCACCTGGGCGGCGAGCATGGGCACATCGCGATGAGCATCGCGAAAGTTGAGGAGCGCGCTGAGGCGCTGCTCTTCGGAAGCCTGGCTCTCCAGTTCCTGATTGCGAAGCTCCAATCGGCCGACTTCCTGATGCAAGCGCTGATTTTCGAGATAGGTGTGATGCAGCGCGATGTATCCGTCCCAGATGCCACCGATTCCCGAAAATGTGCTGCTGGCGCCCTTTTCTCCGGGAGTTATGATTTCGGTGGCCCAATAACGGATCAAGCGAATGTTGTTGTTACGCTTGATTTGAAATGCTAGCAGGAGGACTTGGGCGATCAGAGCGGCTGCCAGGAGCGTCAGCGGGCGGTGGCGGGTCAGGATCTCAGGCATGTTTCCCGCCTGCCGCGGAGATGGCGCCAGTCGATTGAAAACTTGAGAGGCCTGCGCGGCGCATCCGCTCCGGCCAAAATTGGAATTGCGGTTTCAACGGCATAGCCATACTGCGAACCCAGATGTATTCACTCGGTATCAATCTGTCGAATCAATCTATTGAATCAATCGATGGAAACCAGGCGCAGCAGGCGAAAGTCGCTGAGCATTTTGCCGGTACCTAGCACCACGGACGCAAGCGGATCGTCTGCAATGGAGACTGGGAGACCGGTTTCCTCCCGGATCCGCTTGTCGAGATTCTTGATGAGCGCGCCACCGCCGGTGAGCACGATGCCGCGGTCACTAATATCGGCGGAGAGTTCTGGCGGCGTGCGTTCCAAGGCCACGCGAATGGCGTTGACGATGGTGGAGATATTTTCGGAAAGCGCTTCGCGAATTTCGCTGTCGTCGATGGTGACGGTGCGCGGAACGCCCTCGATCAAGTTGCGGCCCTTCACTTCCAGGGTGAGCGGCTTTTCCAAGGGATAGGCGGAGCCGATTTCCATTTTAATCTGTTCGGCGGTGCGTTCGCCGACGAGGAGATTATATTTGCGCTTGAGGTAGTGCATGACGGATTCGTCCATTTCGTTGCCGGCCACGCGAACGGAGCGCGAATAGACGATTCCGCTCATCGAAATGACAGCGATGTCGGTAGTGCCGCCGCCGATATCCACCACCATGTTACCGGAGGGCTCTTCGATGGGAAGGCCGGCTCCGATGGCCGCAGCCATGGCTTGCTCGACCAAGTAGACTTCGCTGGCGCGCGCGCGGTAGGCGGAATCCTGTACGGCGCGCTTTTCCACGGGCGTGATTTCGCTGGGCACGCCAATCACGATGCGCGGATGAACGAGGACGCGGCGATTGTGGGCCTTCTGGATGAAGTAGGTGAGCATTTTCTCGGTGACCTTGAAGTCCGCGATCACACCGTCCTTCATCGGTTTGATGGCCACCACGTTGCCGGGCGTGCGGCCGAGCATTTCCTTGGCCTCGCGGCCGACGGCCACCACTTCACCGTTATTCTTATTGATGGCGACGATGGAAGGCTCGTTGACGACGATGCCCTTGGTCTTGGCATATACCAGCGTGTTTGCGGTCCCCAAATCGATGGCCAGGTCGGACGAGAACAGACTAAAGACCGACCGCATGTTGTAGCCGTTCTTATTCACTTAGTGCTTCCCCCTCAGAGCCCGCGAGGCGCCGCTGGGACGACGCGCATGCATCTGGAATCGCGCAGACTTACGGAATTACGACATCGACGCGCTTGATGTTCGTTCCGCCCCGCCGGTTTTGTCCGGTAATCACGATCGTATGGCTGCCGCGCGTCATCGGTTGGGTAAAAAAGCGGAAACGTCCATCGGATTGTATATCGGCCACCTGCTCGCCGTTAATAATCAACGCCGCGCCGGGTTCAGTATGGCCGGTCACTTCCACTACGTTGCCCTCCAGTTCAGGAGGATCGACGTCAAGGAGCATCTGCTGTTCCTTGCCTTGGACCGCGAGAATAAATTTGTAGGAATCGCTGGGGTCGCTGACGTTGCCCTTGTCGTCGACGGCGCGCACGCGCCAGAAATAATTGCCCGGCTCGAGGCCGCCGGCGTCTGCGTTGGTTTGATCGGTTTTTTGATCGACGAGCACGTGATTGAACATGCTGGTGGTGCCCACCTGGAACTCATACATTTTCGCGGTCGGCGAAGCCTTCCACTCGAAATGCACGGAGGCGTGCTTGGGATCGGCGACGATGATGGGCTGCAAGTCCAGAGGTTGGACGAGCTCGGGGGGCGCCAGCACTTGCGTGGTTACGACGTCGCCGCCCTTGACGGGGAAGGTGGCGCGCTCGTACTGTCCGATGTCGACGTGCTGATCGCCGCGGTTCAGGACAGCGCTGCCGGAATCGATGGTGATTTGCTGCTCGTTGTTTTTCGGATCGCTGACTACTGCCGCACGGCTATTTGCGTTGACAGATGCCACGGCATTTTCAAAGGAAACTTGCGCTTTGGAGCCAGCCACGGGCCAATTGCCAGTCAAGAGGTCGACTTGGCCGGAAGTGATGTGCACGCCGACTTGCGTGGCGCTGTTTTGGTTAACGATGTTTTCTTCGACGGTGACCAGCGTGTCGGCTTTCACGGTGTAGGTGGTGCCATCGGCGAAGACGATGCGGGCCACGCCTTCGGGTCCAGTCTGGACCAGATCGCCTTTATCAAGCGTGACCTGATAGTCGGCGGTGACCCATTGAACCGAATTTGCTTTTTTAACCTGCACCTTGCCATCGAGGTTCACGAAGCGCGCTTGTTTGCCCATCGGCTGGTTGGCCACGTTCTCGGGCGCGGGCGAAACGGCATTGTTGATGGCGTGCATGACTTTCGAGGAGACTTCGGGGAACACCAAATACGCCAGCGAAAGAACGATCGCGGTGATCACAACGACGTACAGGATCACGGTGCGATACTTCACCGTGTGCCAGTACACTTCCACACGCGAGACGTTCGGCCGGTCGGCCGCGCTGATTTTTTGGCTTGTCATGTGCGTTTCGCGCCGAAATCTGAATCTAGCATAGGGGTATAGGCCTTTCAACACGACGGAGACGCAGTTGCGAATCCGCTAACACCTTTCTCGAACGAAAACCCGTTGCTGTTTCGATGGGTTTGAAGATGGAAATGAGATGCGGTGCGCGGAAACTCGCGCGGAGCAGAAACGAACATCCATTTTGGAAGTTGACCAACTTGTGCGATTTAGCGAGACTATTAATCTCGACGGATTGAATTCGTCCCGCCACTGCCCGCCGCATCCTCTTGCGCGGCCCGCGAAAGCGGGAAGAAAATTCTGGACACGGGGAATAGCGAAATGAGCGAAAAAATCGGCGAGCTTTTGCCGCCAGAGCGACTGATGCTGACGCCGGGGCCGTCATGCGTGGACCCGCGCGTATACAGGGCCATGGCCGCGCCGATCGTGGGCCACATGGATCCGTGGTTTACGTCGATGATGGACGACGTGCAGCTGCTGTTGCGCCGCGTGTTTCAGACGCGCAACCATTTAACATTTCCGATATCGGCTTCTGGATCGGGCGGCATCGAAGCGGCCGTGGCCAACGTGCTGGAATCGGGCGATGAATGCATCGTATGTGTGAATGGAGCGTTTTCCGAGCGCATGGCGGTGATCGCTGAGCGCATTCCGGCCAAAGTGATCCGCGTGGAAGCGCCGTACGGGCGCACCGTGGATCCGCAGGACGTGATCCGGGCGGGGAAAGGCAAAAAAATCAAGTTTGTGGGTTTGACGCACGGCGAGACATCTTCAGGAATTATTCAGCGCGTGGAAGATTATAGAAAAGCGGCGGATGAATTAGACGCACTGCTGATCGTGGACACCGTAGCGACGCTGGCGGGCGTTCCGCTGGATGTAGATGGGCAGCACATCGATATTTGTTTCAGCGGAGCACAAAAGGCCATCAGCGCGCCCCCAGGCATGGCGCCGATCACCGTGAACGAGCGCGTGGAAAAATACATGGAGGCGCGCAAGGAGCCGGTGCGCAGCTGGTATTTCGATTTGCATCCGGCGATGACGTACTGGGGTAAGGAGCGGCTGTACCATCACACGCCGCCGATTTCCCTGATTTACGGAATGCGCGAAGCGTTGCGGTTAGTGCTAGAAGAAGGTCTCGAAGCGCGCTGGGAACGGCATGCGCAGTGCCAGCAGGCGCTAGTGGCGGGGCTTGAAGCGATGGGACTAGAACTTTTCGTCAAAAATCCAGCAGATCGGCTGATTACCGTGACGGCGGTTAACATTCCCAACGGCATCGCGGATAAGAACGTGCGCAAACAGTTGTTGGACGAGTTCAATATCGAGATTGCCGGCGGGCTGGGGCCATTGGGTGGGAAGATTTGGCGCATCGGTCTGATGGGCTACTCGTGCCAGAAGTGGAACGTCATGCGGTTTCTTGCGTCGCTGGAAAAGACGTTGCTCGATCAGGGCATGCGCGTTCCCGCAGGAGCCGGCATGGGCGCTGCGATTCAGTCGCTTCGTGAAACGATGCAGCCGGCGGCAGCGGGCGCGCGGAAATAGCAGAGATCGAAAGCGGACGAATTTACCCGCGAAGGGGAGGCTCCGTGGCCAAGGCGTTTAGTTACCCCACGATTCCGAATGCCGGGGCGATGAGCGAGTTCATCGGCGCATTCGACATTCCGTCGAAAGTGACGGATTTCGTGTATCGCTGCCGGTTCTCGCACTGCTGGAACGCGATCGCGACTCGCCACAGCGACACGATGGACTGCAAGTTCTTTGTAGATGGTAAGGGCGTGATTCTCGGGCTCGCGCATCCGGGATTCGTTGCGTTTCGTGACAAGACGGGACGAAACCTGGCCGACCGCGAGGCGAGTTACATCGCCGCGGAATATCTTCGTGAACGGCTGGAACAGGAAGACGAGCATTCGCTCTACGACGTGTCCGCGAAGGATGTGCTGCGTATTATCGAGCGGATGGGAATTCACTAGCCGCAAATCCTTATTGGCTCTCAGATTCTCCGCGCGACCGTGTCTTCGTTTAC
>JBOGNC010000103.1:0-13402 GCA_050747045.1 Candidatus Acidiferrales bacterium
TTAGGATCAACCGGCGGCTAGCCTCGTAAAAGACCTGCCCGGGAACGGTATAAAGGTGGAAACGGGTCTTGAATCCGCGAACGGTGCCTAGGTCGAGCGGAAGAAAATCGAAGAAAAGGGTGCGGTCGGTTTCCGTTGCCAAGGAGACCATTTTGCCCTTTTGCGCCGTGCCCGTATTCCCGTAAATCCACTGCAAATTAGCGGTTTTCCCGCCAAGTCCGGGGCCGTAATAGACAAGCTTGCAGTTGATTTCCCGTGCGGGAAAGTTGATAAATGGCACAATTTCCTCGGCGTAAGAGCCAGCTCATTACTTATAGCATAGCCCTTTACCAGGATAAATCGCGCCCTCGGCAGCCTGTTTCCAACTGACAATCACCGGCGCAGGAAAACGACACTTTGCGTCACTTCCCGCGATAGTGAGTCGACGCGATAGCTCGTCTGCGGACAAACTCGTCACATCCGAATCGGCAATCTGATCAAGCCCAGAAATGCAAGAATCACGAAAATACCCAAGCCCAAAATGGTTATTGTCGGAATCCAGAAGCTAAACGGAGCCGCGCTACGGTCATAACCGCCGGGAGGGCAACCTCTGTAGTAGCCCCTTCCGGTAAATAAACTGAAGCCCGACCAGGCTATGGCGGCGATTCCCAGCAACAAGAATGGCACGGGGTGCTCCTAAGCGAATCCGTCGCGCCCCACGTCGGTACTGTGGCGTCGCTTCGTTCTACCAACAGATATACCAGACACCGAGGCGACCTTCGGAAGCGTCGTGGCGCGAACGTGCTGAGGCAGTCAACCGCAGACAACGAACGCTAGGACTGACACACCGAAGACGGATTGGAGCGGAGAACCGTCGTCTTTAACTTGGAAGTTGGTGGGCCTGGGTAGAGTTGAACTACCGACCTCACCCTTATCAGGGGTGCGCTCTAGCCAACTGAGCTACAGGCCCAACTGAAGTGCAGTGAGTAGCTTACGTTACTCGCTGATTTCCATCAAAACTGGCTTGGCGTCCCTCTAGCGTCCAGTTTCGATCAAAAATCATCGAACACTAGCGAAATCCAAGAGTCTGACTACGGCCATTTTATCATCAGCCAACGAGCGAGCATAGCGCGTAGTCATCATGATTGCATTATGTCCCATAAATTGCTCGACGGTGATAATGTCCGCTCCCGCCAGCGCACCAAGCTTGCCGCAAAGGCATTTAGACGATCGATCACGTCAGCGCGCCCAGGCCAAAAACAAAAGGTGAAAGATGGCACCCATCAGCCCCGCACCCGGGATCGTCAGGAGCCAGGCCCACATGATCTGCCGGGTCACGCCCCAACGCACTGCCGTAATTCGTCGTGATGCCCCGACGCCGGAAATCGCGCCGGTGATCACGTGCGTCGAGCTGACCGGGATCCCCGCGGCGGCTGTCGAGATCAGGGTGATTGCCGCTGACGTCTCGGCAGCGAAGCCGCCAAAGGGTGTCAGCTTCGTGATTCGCTGGCCCATGGTTTTGACGACGCGCCAGCCACCCGCCATGGTTCCCCCAGCCATGGCGAGCGCGCAACAAATGACCACCCAGTCCGGCACCTTGTAGCTTGGAATAAAGCCGCTGGTAACAAGCGCAGCAGTAATGATGCCCATGCTCTTTTGCGCGTCATTGGTGCCATGGCTAAAACTAAAAGCGGCGGCCGAAACGAGTTGGAGCCGGCGAAACCATGAATCCACTCTGAATGGCGCGTATTTGCGGACGATCCAACTGGTCGCCGTGGTGACCAGAACACCCAAGGCCAGGCCGATCACAGGAGCAATCAAGATGAAGATTACGGGCATCAGCCAGCCACTCAGGATGATGGCCCGAAATCCAGCGGCGGCAATCGCCGCGCCTCCGTAACCGCCCATTAAGGCGTGCGAGGAACTGCACGGAATGCCGAGGCGTATCGTTGCGTAGTTCCAGACGATTGCTCCCAGAAGCCCTGCCAGCAGCACGTACTGGTTCACCATATCGAGGTGGACGAGGCCTTTGCCGACCGTCGCTGCGACCGCCGTGCCGAAAGTCAGAGGAGCGATGAAGTTCCAGAAGGCCGCCCACAGGACGGCCGGGAACGGCCGGAGCACGCGCGTAGAGACAACTGTAGCGATCGAACTCGCCGCGTCGTGCCACCCATTAGTGAAGTCAAATGCAAGGCTGATAACGACGATCACGACAAGAAGATGGAATGGATTCACAGAGGCGGCATCCGCTCAAGCGTTCTTCAGTGTGACGGTTTCGATCACATTCGCTACGTCTTCGCATTTGTCCGTGGCGAACTCGAGAGTCTCGATGATCTCTTTCCATTTGATGATCTGCACGGGGTCTTTTTCCTGCTCGAAGAGCCGGGCGATCAGATCCTGGCACTGGCGGTCGGCCACGTTTTCCAGGCGGTTGATTTCAATGCAATGATCGAGGATGTGGTCCTCTTTTTCGAGCACGCGCACCGCTGCCACGATCTGTGCCGCGGCGTCGCGGACCGTCGTTGCCAGCTCCAGAACCCCGGGGCGGATCGTTTGCACTCGATAGATGATCAGGCGCGTGGCCGCCGCGTCCACCAGGTCGATTACGTCGTCGATCCGGCTCGCCAGTTCGTGGATGTCCTCTCGGTCGAAGGGGGTGATGAACGTCTGGTTCAGCTTTTTCATGATGTCGTGCGTGATCGCGTCCCCGGCGTGCTCGTACGCCTCCACGCGGTGGGCCCCCGCCGCCGGGTCGGTGTAGTTTTGTAACATTTCGACCATGGCCTGCGCTCCGGCTTGGACGTTTTCGGCCTGATCGGTGAACATCCGAAAGAACGACTGCTCGCGGGGCAGAATCCTCTGTAAGAAACCCGGCATAAAACTGCACCCTCCGGCGTGTGTTTTGTGAGAGCGATAAACTATACCCAAATGCTATACAACGGGCAAGGAATCGCGGATTTCGAGCGGAATTCTTCGCGAAAAAGTTCTCGTTTGAGAGTGGTGTTTAGAACGGCGGGGAATACTCATCGCGGAGATTCAAAAACAGTGACACTCCAGCGCGGCGCAGTCGGCCGCTCCGAAATTTTTTCCGCGAGAACGGTGAAATTCCACTGAAGCGTGTCAAAATAGACGTTCGACGCGTAGTGACGTAGGTCACAGACGGTAGCGCCTTCCCATACTAAAGTAGGGAGCTTTCTTGGGCACTTCTTCGCGTCAGGCCCGTGGAACCGAGCCGACGTGTGCGGACTTTTCTGGAGGCAAGTAGATGCGGCCAATTGGCCTGAAGACAGGGCTGGGAGATTGGATTCGGCGCGCGTGGGGTGCGTGCATGCTCGTGCTCGTTTCCGCCTCCACTTCTTTCGCGGCTGCCGTCAACTCCGCTCCGCTGAGTCCTACGAATATCTTCGCTCCCGATTCCACTCCGGCGCGATCGATATTTCGGATTTCCGCGTTCGTACTCGAAATTACCGGCGCGATTTTCGTGGTGGTGTTCAGCCTGCTGGCTTACGCGGTCATCAAGTTTCGCGAGCGCAAGAACGACGATGGCTTCGAACCTGCGCAAGTCTACGGCAGCAACCAAATGGAGCTGGCCTGGACGGTGCTGCCGGTGCTGATCGTCGTGGTGCTGTTTCTGAGCACCGCGCAGGTGATTCACCGCGTGCAGGACGCGCGCGAACCCGCCGATGCCGTTCAAGTGACCGCCGTAGGCCATCAATTCTGGTGGGAATATCGCTACCCGCAATACGATTTCTCAACCGCGAATGAGCTGCACGTCCCAGTAAGTGATTCCAGCCGTCCGACACCTACATATCTGGCCTTACTCTCGGCGGATGTAGACCACAGTTTCTGGGTGCCGCGCCTCGCGGGCAAAACCGATCTGATTCCCAATCATCCCAATAAGACTTGGATCGATCCTCACCAGACAGGAATTTTTCTGGGCCAATGCGCGCAGTTCTGCGGTACCGGTCACGCCAATATGCTCTTGCGTGTCTACGTGCAATCGCCCGGAGACTTTCAGCGCTGGGTGCACGAACAGGAGCAGCCGGCCGCCAACGATCCTTCAGTGGCCGTTGGTCGCACGCTGTTCGTCGCCAAGGCATGCTTCGCGTGCCATACGATTCGCGGGACCATGGCTGCCGGCAAAGTGGGTCCCGATCTGACGCACCTGATGAGCCGCGATACTATCGCGGCCGGGATACTTCCCAATACCCCCGAAAATTTGCGCAAATGGATTCACGATCCGGCGGCCATGAAAGAGGGCACGCTGATGCCCAAAGTTGATATGACGGACGAACAGCTGAACCAGATCGCTGCCTATCTAGAAACGCTAAAATAGGCGCGTGATGAAATTGCAAGCGCCATAGATGTAGCCCGAAAGGACGATCAGAAATAGAGATCGAAAAATATGGCAACCGATTCGATAACGCTGCCCCTGCCGCGAACGGAATCGCGCTCCGTAGTGCTCGATTGGTTGTGCACGGTGGACCACAAGAAAATCGGCATCATGTACATCGTGTACGCCCTGATTTTCCTGGTGATCATGGGCTCCGAGGCGATCCTTATGCGGATCCAGCTGGCGCGTCCAGAGTCCACGTTCCTTTCGGCAGAAGCGTTCAACCGGCTTTTCACCATGCACGGCACCACCGGCATCTTTTTCGTGGCAATGCCCATGCTTATTGGGTTTGGAAACTACTTCGTTCCGTTGATGATTGGCGCGCGCGACATGGCGTTCCCGCGGCTCAACGCGTTCAGCTTTTGGATGACGGCTTTCGGAGGCATATTTTTGTATGCCAGCTTCTTTTCGGGCGGCTCGCTTTTGAAAGGCGGCAGCGCGCCAGCTGTGGGGTGGTTCGCTTATGCGCCTCTTACATCCCCGGCATTTTCGCCCGGTCATGGGACGGATTTCTGGATACTGGCATTGTTGGTTGCCGGCGTAGGCAGCATTGGCGCGGGTGTGAACTTTGTCGCGACCGTTCTGTGCATGCGCTGCCCAGGAATGGCGCTCGACAAAATGCCGCTATTCGCATGGATGAATCTGGTCACCGGCGGGCTCTTGCTCATCGCCATCAGCCCGCTTACCGCCGCCCAGCTGATGCTGGTGGGTGACCGTTTCCTCGGCACGCACTTCTTCGACCCCGCCGCCGGTGGCCAGCCGATCATGTGGATGCACTTTTTCTGGATCTTCGGGCACCCCGAGGTATACATCCTGATCATTCCGAGCTTTGCATTCATCTCGGAGATTCTCCCGGTTTTCTCACGGAAAGCGATTTTCGGTTATCCAGCGATGGTGGCGGCGACTGCCGGAATCGGCTTTGTCAGCCTAGGCGTCTGGGCGCACCACATGTTCACCGTCGGCATGCCATCTTACGGCAACGCGTTCTTCGTTCTGACCACGATGGTGGTGGCCGTTCCGACGGGCATCAAAATTTTCAACTGGCTTGCCACCATGTGGGGCGGAAAAATCCGCTTTGCCACTCCGATGCTTTTCTGCATCGCGTTCCTTTTCCAGTTTCTGATCGGCGGCTTGACTGGCGTGATGCTTGGGGCCGCACCCTTCGACTGGCAGCTGCATAACTCCTATTTCGTGGTGGCACACTTTCACTACATCATCGTCGGCGGAATTTTGTTCGCGATTTTCGCGGCGTTCTACTATTGGTTTCCGAAGATGACAGGCCGAATGCTCAGCGAAAAGCTGGGCAAATGGCACTTCTGGCTGATGGTGATCGGGTTCCACTTGACGTTTGACTTCATGCACATTCCCGGTCTGCTCGGTATGCCGCGGCGAATCTACACCTACCAGGCTGGGCGTGGTTGGGGCGTGTGGAACATGATTTCTTCGATCGGCGTGATCTTCCAAGCGGCCGCGATTCTGATCTTCGTGTACAACATGGTTCATTCCTATTTCAAGGGCGCTGTGGCTGGAAATGACCCGTGGGACGCGTGGACGCTCGAGTGGGCCACTACCTCGCCGCCGCCGGATTATAATTTTAGTTCCGTGCCGTCCGTGCGCAGCCGCCGGCCGCTTTGGGACATCAAGCATCCGGAAGATCCGGACTGGAAATACGAATGAACTTTCGCGGAGGCACGAACGTGGAAGCAATCGCAAACGCATCCGGGCGACCGCGCCAGCAGGGACCTCGCCGGTGAGCGCAACTCCCGTCACCGTGGCGGCGGAAGTCGCCGAGTCGCATCGGCTTTCGCGCGGCCGTGTTGGGATGTGGTGCCTGATCGTTGCGGAATCGGCGATCTTTCTGATCTTCATTACCGCGTACATCTTTTACATGGGCAAAAGTCTCGACGGTCCCACGCCCACTCAGATTCTTACCGTCCCGGTGTTCACCACGATTTGCCTGCTTTCCAGCAGCTTCACCATGCATTGGGCCACCGGCGCGTTGCGGCGCGGCAATCAAACGCTATTCCGGTTGTTCTGGTTTATCACCTTGGCTCTTGGAGCGATCTTCCTGATCGGCACCGGGCGCGAATGGCATCGCTTCATCTATCGGGAAAATTTCACGATTAGCACGAATCTTTTCGGCACCACTTATTACTCGCTGGTTGGACTGCACGCGTCGCACGTGGCCGTCGGCTTGATCGCGCTCGGCACGGTGCTGGTCCTGGCGCTCCTTGGCAAAGTAAAGCAAGAACACAGCGAGCGCTGCGAAATCCTGGCGATGTACTGGCACTTCGTGGACGCCATCTGGGTGGTGGTGTTCACGGTCGTTTACGGGTTGGGGCGATGAGCTCGCATTCGCAAGCAGCGCCTCACGGCGATTCGCCTGAACAGGTGCATCTGCCGTCGCCAACGCCATGGCCGGTATTGCTTGCTGTCGGTATCACATTGATTGCAGGCGGCCTGATCTCCAGCGGAATCTTGAGCATCATCGGCGCACTGATTGCAATCGCCGCGTGTGTGGGCTGGTTCCGTCAAGTGCTGCCGCATGAGAGCCACAGCCCCATGATTGTTGTGCACCACGAACTTGTAATCGCCAGCTCGCGCCGCAAAGTGGCGCGCATGGAAGCGCCGCAGGGGCCCACACGCGCGCGCCTGCCGCTGGAAATTTATCCGATCTCGGCCGGTATCAAGGGCGGACTCACCGGCGGGGTAGCCATGGCTTTGATGGCCATGTTTTACGGTGTCGTCAGCCATCGAAGCATCTGGTATCCGATTAATTTGCTCGGTGCTGTCGTCTATGCCCACATTCAGGTTGGCGCGAAGGAAATGGAAGCATTCCATCTCGATTTGTTGCTCGTGGCGATTGCTCTCCACATCACCACGTGCGTGCTCGTAGGATTACTGTACGGCACGACTTTGCCGATGCTGCCGAAGCGCCCGATTTTGCTCGGAGGATTCTTCGCGCCGATGGTCTGGACGGGCCTGCTGCACAGCATCTTGAACATCGTTGATCCCGTGCTCAATCAGCATATCGACTGGCTCTGGTTTCTCGCGTCGCAAATCGCCTTTGGACTGGTCGCGGGGATGGTAGTGGTGCGCCAGGTGCGCATACCCACGTGGCAATATCCATTCTCGTTGCGCGCTGGAGTCGAATCGCCCGGCGTAATGAGCGACGAAGATTCGCATAGCTGAGCCGCTTGGTTTTCGCGTGCGTTCGCGCAAGCGCTGGCCACAATTCCGGAAGACGCACCTATAGGCAAGCATGATTCTGTCTCCACAACAGGCTGTTCTCGCATCGTGGTCATTCCCTCCCTGGGTCACTGCGCTCGATCTGCTATCTGTGCTCCTGTACGTCCGCGGGTGGCTGGTGCTTCGCCGCGTGATTCCCGGCCGTTTCCCCGTATGGAGGCTGCTTTCATTTCTTGGCGGCATCACCGCTCTGCAAGTTGCGCTCGCCTCTCCCATCGACGCCTTCGATTCCTTCTCGCTGACCGACCACATGACGCAGCACATGATCCTTATGATGGTCGTGCCCCCGCTGGTGCTTCTCGGCAATCCGATGATCCCTCTGCTGCGCGGCTTGCCTCGCCCAGTTGCCCGCAAAGTCCTCGCGCCCGTTCTGCACTGGCCGCCTGTCACTCGCCTTTTCCGGGCTATAACTCACCCCGCGTTTTGCTGGGCAATTTTTGCGATTTCCATGGTTGGCTGGCATATGCCGGGCCCATACGATCTGGCCCTCCGCTCTGATGGCTGGCACGAACTCGAGCATGCCTCGTTTCTTTTTACGTCGATTTTGTTCTGGTGGCCGGTAGTGCAGCCGTGGCCCAGTCGCCAGCGCTGGCCGCGCTGGACCGTTCCCGTATATTTGCTGCTCGCGGATATTGTGAACACCATCGTGTCCGCGTTTCTCGTTTTCTCCGGGCGGGTCTTGTACGCGCCGTATTTGACTTTTCCCCATCTCGGCTCCATTTCCGCCGCGAACGACCAGGTACTTGCAGGCGTCGTGATGTGGTTTATCGGCGGCTTCGGATTCGTGATTCCCGCAATTATTTTGGTGGCCAAGCTGCTTTCTCCGCGGCGCTCTGAACGAGCTTCGGCGCGGCGCGGCCCCCGGTTGCCGGAATCGAGATTTCGCCGCCTGGTCCTTCCCGTACTCACGCTAATCCTTCCGTTCGCCGCGCTTGCGTATGGCTATCTCGCACCCAGCGCGATTGATACGGATGGCAACGTCGTCCGCGCGCAACAAATATCCGGGCCGTTTCGCATCACCGTGCTCACCGAGCCAGATCCGATTCCTGCCGGCCCTTGCGACGTTTCCGTGCTCGTGCAGGACCGCAATTCCGGCGTGCCGATACTGGATGCGCCCGTCAGCGTCGCCGTTGGTCAGCGGAACTTCGTTGGCGATGCTCTTGCCGTCACTCCGGCGACAGCCGAAACCTCCGGCCTGAAACTGCTCGAATCTGGCACGGTCAATTTGCCCCGCGAAGGTCCTTGGACTCTGACGGTGTTGGTTGGCCGCGGATCGGGCGAAAGAGCGGTACAGGGAATGTTGAACGCAACCTCTCGGGACTAACTACTCCGCTCCCGGCAAATTTTGCCGCGTTTCCGCGAATCAAAATCGTCTCCTTTTGCCTACCGCACGCATCTCTCTCTCGCTTAAACCTCGGTGCGCGCGGCAACTCCCACCGCGCGACAGCGTTGCGCCCCTCATCGACCGCGGCGCTTCTGGCATCGTGCGTGCATCGTGAACGCCGGCATCGCATTCGGGCCGGTTCACAGTTCATGCGGAGAGGTGGCAAATGTCATTGATGGGAATTTTGGCGGGCGGCCTTCTGAATCTCCTGGGCGCGCAGCCAACGCAAACGAACGGGGCGGCAAGCACAAGCGGCAGCTCGCCCGCCCAGTCAGCGAAGCAGGAATTTCAGCTTGGCCAGGACCTGCAATCTGGAAACTTATCCGCTGCGCGGCAGGATTTTGCGGCCATCGAGCAAAGTACTCGCCAGCGCACCTCGCAAATACTTCATCACCATCATCACTTCTCAGCTGGCGGGACGCAGTCGTCTTCCACAAGCTCCGTGGCTCAGGATTTCGGCACGCTGGCGCAAGCGTTGCAATCCGGAAATCTTTCTGCCGCGCAGAGTGCGTTTACCTCGCTCCAGCAAGCGATCGAACCGTCGTCCGCTGCGTTCGATCCCAACACCCTTGCGGCCGGCTCGGAGCCTTCGTCCAACGCTATCAATTTCCTGATCTGAACTTGCCGCCGAGCTTGAAACGCTTCCCGCGGTGCACCAGACGCCCGCTCACTGCATACTCCGCCGTTCCTCCAGCCAAAATTCTGGACACCAAATCTGAAGCATGCTAAATCCATACGCTTGATCGCTCGTGAGCGCGATTGTTCACGTGCTGCGCAGCAACAGGAGGATTCCCGTGAATCGCACAGAACAACTCCGTTTGTCTTTTGCCTTTCGAGTCACCTGTTGTGCTTTCTCATGCGCGCTACTGTTCGCGATAGCGCGGCCGGCGCGGGCGCAGAACCCGGCGCCTGCCATGCCGTCGTTCGTCAACATGAGCAAGGGTCATGTGGTCGGCATCGGCTTCGAGGCGCGCATGGTCTCCAATCTTGAAAATTCGGTGAAATTCTACAAGCTACTCGGCTTCTCTGAAGTCCCCGGCGTGAATCCCGCGTGGCATGTCGACAAAGTCTTCAACCAGATTTATGGCATCGAGGGCGTCGAGTCCCGCATGGCCAAGCTGCAGATCAATAGCAATCTCGGCGAGCGAAAGCCTTTCACGCTATATCTCCGCGAGTTTCGCGGCATTCCCCGGCGCGACGCCGCGCGCGGCAAACCCTGGTATCCCGCGCAAACGCATATCGACCTGACCGTTCCCGATGCCGATGCACTCTGGGCCACCCTGAAAGCGAACAACATGCTCTGGTCCGAAACGTGGGGAGGTAAATTAATCGCTGCGCCGGGACAAACAAGAGGGACCATCGCCTACATCACCGACCCTGATGGACTGGACGTTGAAATCGCCGAGCAGAGCCCTGCCGTTCCCGCGATGGGCGGCCGGTCTGCTCGCCCGGCAAACGTTCCCGGCTTCAATCACATAGGGCTGGTGATCGTGAATCTCGATAAAGCGGAAGGCTACTATGGCGCGCTGCTTGGCGCACAAGTTCCGCCCACCGGCAATTGGATCGCCGGCGATTTTCTTGATTCCGCCGTGGGCGCCCATGGAAACGTGATGCGCATCATCAACACCATGTTTCCGCTGGCCGACGATCGCGACGCGCGCATGCGTTTTGAGTTCGTTCAGTACGAAAATCGCCCTCGCCCTGTCGTCCCGTACAAAATTACCGATAGCGGCGTGGGCTGCGTGGGCTTCGAAGTGACGGACATTGACGATTTCGTCGCTCGCCTGAAAGGCGCCGGCATTCAAATGGTTTCCGACGGCATCGTCACCATGTCCACCGGCTACCGCGTTGCGCTGTTCCGCGATCCCGACGTCGGTGCGTTCAACGAGTTCTACGAACCGCCGCCTCCAAAAGCGCAGTAACGCTGTTTCAACTTGCTGACCCAGATAGCGTTTCGCCGTGCGCTCCACTGCAAATCGGTTCGCGGGTTTCCAGTTTTCTCCATGCTGGCCTGCAGCAGAGCGGTATTTCCGCAGATCGCCGCCCGCATCATGCATCCCCCGTTTCACAGTCCGCATCTTCTATAGAGGAGGGCGCTTTCATGTTCAGTCGCTACCGCTCAGCCGCTACCGCGCTCGGGGTGTTAGTTGTTTTTCTGCTGGCGTTTCCCGCGCTCGCGCGTGCTCAGTCCAGCGTTTCCGTCACTACGATTGTTACCGCGCTCGGTCCGGATTACGCCCCGCCGCCGCCAATTACCAAAGACGACGTCAGCGTGTATTCCGGAAAAAACAAGCTCAACGTCACCGGATGGGAGCCCGCGAAGGGCAGCCACAGCGCTCTTCAGCTCGCATTGCTGATCGACGATGCGGTGTCGCCCAGGGCAATCGGCTTACAGTTCCCGGATTTGAAGGATTTCATCAAGGAGCAGCCCAGCGATGCGGAAGTGGGCATCTTCTACGGCCAATACGGCACGGTTACGACCGCTGCTAAATTCAGCGCCGATCATGATGCCGTCGCCAAAAAACTTCGCTTGCCGCTGGGTCCTCGGGCTGGCTCTTCGCCAAGCATTTATCTTTCGTTGAGCGACCTCGTTAAAAAGTGGCCCGCGAACCGAAGCGCTCAGCGCCGCGAAGTCTTAATACTAACCAGCGGCCTGGACCGGCTCGAGCCTGGCGTTCAGGACCCGTACTTTGACGCCGCCGTAACCAACGTTCAGCGATCCGGCGTCATCGTTCACAGCATCTACGTGGGCCCGCTCCGTCTCGGTTTGAGCTTTTTTGGCATGATCGCGCAGGGCAATCTGGGCCAGATCACCAGCGACTCCGGAGGAGATGCTTTCTTCCAAGGTGTTTCAACGCCAGTTTCGTTCAAGCCCTTCCTGCAGCAATTCAGCACGATCCTCCACAGCCAGTATTGGATCACCTTCGAAGCCCCGGCCAGTTCGAAAGAAAAAGGCGATCTGCGCCCTATCAGCATCCGCATCGAGCAGTCAAATGTGAAGCTGCTCTATCCGCATCACGTGCTTGTCCCCAGCAAGTAGAGGATACCTTGGGGCGCGACCGCCCGTACGAGTTCCGCGCCCTTGCTTCTAGCGTAGTTCGCCCGCCCAAATCCGGATCTCTAATTGCAAGGATAAAGTCTCCGGCTAGGTATCCCTTTTGGGAAGCTGCGCAACGCGCTGGCGCCAGCCCTAAAATCTTCGCGTTAATCTTTCTGTGGCTCGACTCGACCGCAAACATGCTGGTCCTCCCGTAGCAATTCTCATTCCCCATCCGGCTATTTGTTCTCGCGATTCAAAGAGAAAGAGCGCAGAGCGCATGCTGGTCAAGTTCATCGCCGCGAGTTGAACTTGACTACCTCACAGCCCCTGTTCGGCCACGGAGAAGCCTGTCCAAGAGATTGGACATCAGCTTTCTGTACCGATCGCCGAAAACGGCATTTGCGAGCAAGTGCAGCACGAACAGGGCGACCATTGCTGCCCAAAAATAGAGCTGCAAGTGCGATCCTGTCGGAACGTACTTGCCAAAATCTGTGTGTGACCGATCCGATACGAACGTCGCGAACAACGCAATGCTCATGAACCCTACCACGAGCGCAAAAGCGGTGCCCCAGAGCTTCAATCGATCGTGAGGTGGTCGAATGTGGGCATACCGGATCATTAAGCTCAAGTAGTGGTCCTCGCGGTCTAGCGCCCTGATCGCGTTTTTCCAAGTGTCGTACTCACCTGCCTTCACAGCTCGTTTCCCGGCACGTGCGATCAACCTGGCGATCTTGCGTTCGTATTCGCCCTGGTCGTAGTCGCGATCAAATTCCTCCGCGACTTCCATAATGTCTGGAAGCGTCCAGCCGCTTTCCGTGAAATACAGCATCTTGCGCTCGATCTCGGAAAGCGGCACATTTTCGGGTTGAGCCTCATCTACGATTTCGTGAACGAGGAATTCCTTGGCTTCGCGCGCGCTGGAGAACTGAGGCATAAGTAAGCCGGATCGTACTCCAACCTTATGTTCCTCAATAAAGATTTGCGCCGCGTCGTTCGACAAAAGTAATCACGCGCGATGTTGTCAGCCGCGTACAATGCGGCCTTGCGTGGCGACTCAGGGTGCGTCAGGGGGTAAGCATGTGCGCTGTCTTTGAGGGCATCGGTATGAAGAGCCGTGGCCGAGTAGCTCGGGCAAGAAATTCCCACATAAGGATCTGCCTCGGCGCGCTGGCAATGTGCGCGGTGACGCTCCTATTCGCATGGCCTACACGCGCGCAAAACAAAACTACGGCCGGCGCATTCACCGTCGAGCGCCCCACGCTCGTTTCGCTTGGCTTCGAGTGGCGCATTTCAGGCGACGGCAATCGCAACGCGCGCGTGGACGTCACATTCCGCAAAAATGGCGACTCGCAGTGGC